>CACGIS010000045.1 GCA_902573175.1 Paracoccaceae bacterium
TTTAATTGGAACGATCGTCTATTCAACTTATGCTTTATTTCAACCTAGGTTGAATAATGGTGAAAATTTGCTAATTACCACATTTGGAGTTTTGACCGCAGGAACAGTAATTTTAGGTTTAACTCTGATAATTCAGGATAAAAATTTTACTCCTGACACAATTCCGATTGGGCTAATTTTTCTAGTTATTTACCTTGCAATTTTTGCGTCAATAGGAACTATTTTATGTCTAAATTATGCTTCAAATAAAATTCCAGGAACCAATGTGATGGCCTACAGCCTACTAATCCCTTTCTGGGTCTTACTAGTAGAAAGTTTCGGCAAAGATGGCCTTGCCCCAGCTTATACTTATATTGGCATAGTGCCTATTGGTTTTGGACTTCTAATTCTTTATCGAAATTCTTAATAAATAAGCGAAACTTTACCATAAAAAGTGTTTTTCAATTTTAGTAGTTAAATTGTTTCCACGTATCTGAATTCTCGAGAGGCAGATCCATCCAAAGCTTCTAGGGCGGCTTGATATTCTGGGCCATTATAACCTTTGTCAGCCGCTTCCATACTGGGCCATTCTATTACCACCGTTCTAGTTTTTTGGCCTTCTTCGCGGACAGCTATGGGAACGCCTCTTGCAAGGAACTTAGCTCCTGCTTTTTCCATTGCAGGTAAGGCTAATTTTGCATAAGCTGCTAGTTTTTCTTCGTCAGAGACTGATTTGTAAATAACTACCTGTAGAACTTTGGACATTATAACCCCTTTGGAAATTAGTTTTCGTTTGTGCAGATTTGCACCAAAAAATAAACAAATTTCAACATATATTTTAGATTTTGTATTTTTTATTTGCATATAATCTTTAAAATTGACCATATGGTAAAAAATTGACCATATGGTAAAAAATTGTTGATGTATTTTATTTTTATGTCAAAGTGGAGCACAGGGAGTGCGTCTGATGGATATAAAGTCCGATCCAACGTTCGCAAAGGCTGACACGACAGAGCTACTATCAGCGGCTGCAGCAATTCGCGATCGATTTTGGGGTCAAAATGTAACCTACTCGCGTAAGGTTTTTGTGCCTCTAACAAATATGTGCAGAGACACCTGCGGCTACTGTACTTTTGTAAAACATCCTTCTGATCCTGAAGCACGAATTATGACGCCAGATCAAGTTCTTAAAGTTGCAAAGAAAGGGATAGAAAAAGGCTGTAAAGAGTTATTATTTAGTTTGGGCGAAAAGCCAGAATTGAGATATGATCTAGCTAAAATTGGGCTTGCTAAATTAGGTTACGAAAGCATGACGCACTATTTGGCAGATATGTGTGCTCTTGTTCTGAAAGAAACGAATTTACTGCCTCACGTCAACGCTGGCACCTTATCTGAGGACGAAATTGATCGTTTAAAGCCCGTCTCTGCTTCCATGGGAATGATGTTGGAAACGGTTAGCCGGCGTTTGGCGCGGAAGGGCATGCCACACTATGGATGTCCCGATAAAACTCCACTGCAAAGATTGCGGACTTTAGAGCGGGCTGGTGCAAAGAATGTGCCTTTCACTACTGGATTACTGATTGGGATTGGAGAGACATGGGAGGAAAGAATTGACGCATTAAAAGCGATAAATGCATCTCACCATCGCCATGGTCACATTCAGGAGGTGATAATCCAAAACTTTCAACGTAAGCCTGATATAACTATGGCGCACCATCCAGAGCCTAATCTTGAAGACATGTTGCGTACTATAGCAGCTGCACGTATCATTCTTGATCCAGAAATTAGTCTACAGGCGCCTCCAAATCTGCATCGGCGGCATATCTCTTATTTAAAAGCAGGTATTAATGATTGGGGTGGAATTAGCCCTGTTACGATCGATTTTATTAATCCTCAACACGAATGGCCGGAAATTCTTAAACTAAATGAAAGTTGTTCAAGCGTGGGCTTCAAATTATTGGAACGCTTAACAGTATACCCCCGTTTTATTAATAAAAATAGTGAGTACTTGGATCCTGGATTAAGGAAACGCATTTTGTCGATGGTAGGGCATGATGGGTTTGCAAATGAGCAGGTATTGGAAGCGATTTAATGAATAAGTTAAACCAAGAAGTCTCTAGATATATTCCAGCAGAGCTACAAAACTTATTGGATGCAGCGAGCAGCTCGGTATCCCAGATTCTAAACAAAGCATTGTTTGGTAATGAAATTTCAGAAGATGATGGGACGGTACTTTTTAATTGTAGGGATAATGAAAAAGTTACAGACCGCACTGCTATTTTTGCTGTTGCGGATATTTTGCGACAGCGTAGCAAGGGTGATTATGTAACGTTTGTAGTGAATAGAAATATTAATTTTACAAATATTTGTTACATGGGTTGTCGATTTTGTGGCTTTGCTAAGCGCAAAGAAGACTCAGGCTCTGAATGGTTGGAACCGTCCCAGGTAGTCGAGAGGGCACAGCAAGCCTGGGATCGTGGTGGTACGGAAGTTTGTATCCAGGGCGGTCTACATCCAAAAATGGAAGGAAACTATTATCGTGAGCTTGTGCTTGCAATAAAAGCAGCTTTGCCAGATATGCACATCCATGCTTTTTCACCTTTTGAAGTATGGTATGGGGCTGTTAAATCCAAACTGTCTTATCGTGATTTTCTAAGTGATTTGAAAGATTGTGGTTTGGGATCTATGCCAGGCACAGCTGCAGAAATACTCGATACCGAAGTTCGTCAGAAATTGACTAAGAACAAGCTAAGCGCCGACTGCTGGGAGGAAATAATCCGAACAGCTCATGACGTAGGAATTCCTAGTACTGCTACGATTATGTATGGGCATGTTGATGAGCCGAAGCACTGGGCCGCTCATATTGCGCTCTTGCGTGAAATACAAAAAGATACTGGTGGATTTACAGAGCTTGTGCCTTTAAGTTTTGTGCACACGGATAGCCCCTTATTTTTGAATAATCCAAATTCTGTGCGGCCTGGGCCAACTGATCACGAAGTTGATTTGATGCACTCTGTTTCCCGAATTATGTTAAACGGTTTCATAGATAATATTCAAGTTAGTTGGACAAAGTTGGGTGCCGAGCGTGCTCGTAATATGCTTTCCTTGGGTGTAAATGATCTTGGCGGAACTTTAATGAATGAAAGCATTTCCCGTTCAGCTGGTTCTAAACATGGTCAAGAGATTACAGCAGCTGAACTCTGCGAGATTATCCGGTCAGCTGGGCGTATACCTGTTAGGCGTAATACCATTTACAAAACCATTGATATTTATAAAGATCACGACCCTATGGATGTTGTTCCTTTGGTAGAACGTGAATCTGATCCACTAAACTTCTTAAAGATGTTTCCGGAGACTGCAGAATGACTCGTGTGACACTTTTAGCTGGTGGGGTCGGCGGCGCTAAATTGGCTGAAGGGTTAGCAGGAATTCCCGAAATCGCCCTGACCGTAATTGGAAATGTGGCTGATGATGAAGAATTTCATGGACTTTGGGTATCCCCAGATATCGATACAATGCTCTATACGCTTTCTGGCCGCGTAAATCGCGATCAAGGCTGGGGTCTTGCGGATGAAAGTAATCGAGCGCTTGAAATGTTGAATTGCTTGGGTGCTAACACTTGGATGTTTCTTGGTGATCGCGATTTTGGTCTTCACATTTATCGTACAGAGCGCTTGCGTCGTGGAGATCGACCTTCTGATATTTTGACAGATATAGCATCTAAATTAGGTATCAATTCAAAAATAGTATTGCCGACCGATGCTAAGGTTCAAACACGTGTACTAACTGATGGGGGATGGTTAAGCTTTCAAGAGTATTTTGTTCGAGAGCGTTGCCAGCCTGAAGTTTTAGAACTTAGTTATGATGGATTAGAGTTGTCTAAAATAACGGCTGAGGCAGAACTAGCTCTAAACGAGGCTGAGTTGATTATCATAGCACCTTCAAACCCGCTTGTAAGTATTCTCCCAATTCTAAAAATACCTGGGTTTCATGCAGCGTTGCAAAACGCGACAGCTCCTATTTTTGCAGTTTCCCCACTGATTGCTGGAAAAGCGTTGAAGGGCCCAGCAGACAGAATGCTTACTAGTTTAAATTATCGAGCAGATTCTGTTGGGGTTGCTCATTTTTATGAAAATATAGCAGCCCATTTTCTTATGGACTCTCATGATTTTGGGCTAATCGATGAGGTATCTAAATTGGGCATGCAAGCTTATATCGCAGATATATTTATGCCGGATCTAGAGGGTAAAGTTCGGCTAGCGCGTGAAATATTAGAACTATATAAAAATGTAAGCCGAGTGGATTCAAAATGACAAAGACTTTGATCGTAGTTCCAATGAAGAACCTATCCGCTTCTAAAACTAGACTGGCAGGGACACTTTCAAATAGTGCCAGGAATAAGTTAGTGCGTTTACTTTACGAAAAAACTTTAAAATTTCTTATTCCCATTGCAGCTGTGGAGAAAATTGAAATTGCTGTCGTAACCAAATGTAAATATGCAAAAACCATTGCCAAGAAATTAGATGTTCAGATCATTGAAGAGCCAAGCAATCTTGGATTATCCGATGCTATTTTTCATTCAGCAATCACAGCAAAGGCGATGGGTTTTGAAAGGCTTTGTGTTATTCCAGCTGATTTAGCTGCTCCCCTAGCAAGTGATTTGATTGCAATGCTAAATAGTGAGGCTCCGGTAACGATTTGCCCATCTTCTGACTTGGGTACTAATGCGCTAGTGGTATCTCCACCAGATGCAATACCATTTCGATATGGTTCTAGATCATCGTTATCACATTTGCATGAGGCTACCGAAAAAGGTATTAAAACGCGTGTAATGAAACTAGATAGCCTCACCTTCGACATAGATACAAATAAATGCTTAGCCCGGGCTAGGCGAGTTGTGCCAGAGATAGCAGGTGTTTTTGCATGATCGGAAATATTTCTCTATCCACCATTCCCACCATACAAGACATCTGCCCTGAGGATGATTTGGCTCTTATTATTGGAAATGCACTTGAAACTCATGGCGTTGAGAATGGTGACATTTTGTGTATAGCACACAAAATTGTTTCTAAGGCAGAAGGCGCCATTCTCAAACTAGAAGAAATCAAACCTTCAGCAGAAGCATTGGACTACGCGGAAAAGCTAAATAAAAACCCTAAAAAAGTGGAAATTGTGCTACGGCAATCAAAGCGGGTTGTTAGAGCCTTCAAGCGGCCACAGCAAAATGAAGGAACAATGATTTGTGAACACCACCTTGGTTTTATTTCCGCTAATGCCGGTGTGGATGAGTCAAATAGTGAGCTTGGTACGGTTATTACGCTTCCAGATGATCCTGATGCTAGCGCGAGAAGGATTGGTCAAAGGCTTGAAGATCGGTTTGGGGTTCAACTTGGTATCGTGATTACAGATACCTTTGGTCGCCCTTGGCGATTAGGTCAGGTAAATGTAGCTATAGGCCTTTATAGAGTCCCTGCAATAACTTCGGATGTTGGAACAAAAGATGCCTGGGGTCGCGATCTTTCCGTGACTGAACCGGCTTTATGTGATGAACTTGCAGCAGCCTCAGGTTTGCTAATTAAAAAGGCTGCAAAAACACCAATAGTTCTATTTCGAGGGTTGAAATGGACTACAGAAGAGAAAACTAGCGCACGTAATATTTTGCGCTCAAATTCGGAGGATATGTTTCGATGACAATTGCCATACTTGGCGGAACTGGACCTCAGGGCCAAGGTCTAGCAAAACGGTTTGCTACTGCCGGAGTGCCCGTCGCTATTGGGTCACGTAAATCAGAGCATGCGATGGAAGTTGCAGATCAGTTGACTGCAGTTTTACCCGCAAACAGCGCATCAATAAATGGATATGATAACGCTGGCGCTGTAGCGGCTGCAGATGAAATGGTGATTTTAGCGGTTCCTTGGCCGGGTCATAACCAAACCTTAGAGGCCCTCAAGAAGGACCTCTCTAATAAAATTCTTATTGATATTGTTGTCCCGCTTAAGGAGGGAGATCCAAAGAAAACTGATATGCCTCCAGAAGGCTCGGCTACTGAAGCAGCTCAAGCTATTCTGGGCGAAAAAATTCCAGTAATGGGCGCTCTTCATAACGTGTCAGCTCACACCCTTAATAATATTGAAGCAACTATTAACTGCGATGTGCTAGTTTGTGGAAATGGGCTGGAACCACGCAAAAAAGTAATGGAACTGATAGAAAAAATTGGAGTAAAAACCTATAATGCAGGTGATGCAGAGGCTGCTCGTTGCATTGAGGCTATTACACCAATACTAATAAGGATTAATATTTCCAAAGCTGTACCTTTTAGCCATGCGGGTATCAAGATTTGGGCGCCAGAAAACTGAATAAAGGAGATTATTATGGAATTTGGAATTACTTTTAAAGGCGTTGTTGAACCAGAGCGCGCTCGCAAACTTGTAGCACAAGCGGAAGAAGCTGGTTTTACATATTGTTGGTTTTACGATAGCCATATCCTTTGGCGTGAGAGTTTCCCTGCAATGGCAATGTGCATGGAGCATACAAAAAATATGAGGTTTGGTCCTTGTGTTACAAATCCAAATACTCGTGAATGGTCAGCTGCGGCGTCTCTATTTGGCTCGTTAGCGCACCAGTCAGGAGGTAGATTTGATATAGGTGTAGGGCGTGGTGATAGTGCCGTTCGTGTTATGGGACGCAAACCTGCGCTTCTAAAAAAGATGGATGAATTTATTGACGTGGTCAAAGGGCTTGTTCGGGGAGACGAATGTCATTATGGTGATGTCCCCAACCCCATTAAATTTCCATGGGCAACTGCCTACGAATTGCCAGTTTGGGTGGCTGCTTATGGGCCAAAAGCTCTTGATAGTGCTGGGCGAAAGGGCGACGGCCTTATACTACAAATCGCTGAGCCAGCGATTTGTAAATGGCTTGCTGATCAAGCTATTGCAGCGGGAAAAGCAAATGGGCGAGACATGTCAAACTATAGAGTAATGTCTGCAGCTCCCGCTTATTTTGGAGATATCGAGGCTTGTCGTGAGGCTACAAGATGGTTCCCAGCGATGGTTGGAAATCACGTTGCGGATATTGTTGAAAAATATGGTACTGATCGCGAGGATATACCCAAGTCACTTACTGCCTATATTCGGGACCGAAAAGGCTATGATTACTCTAAACACGGTCAAAGCGATAATGCCTATTTAGACTTTATTACAGACGACATCATTGAAGGGTTTGCTGTTCTGGGTACACCAGACGACCACATAGCTAAATTAAAAAAATTAGAAAGTGTGGGTGTCACTCAGTTTAATATATATCTTGATAATGGTGATGAAGAAAACATTATTTCCGAGTATGGTAAAACAGTAATTCCAGCTATGTCATAAGCAATTGGTCTTATTAAGGTAACTATAAGATTACTTTGACCAGTGAATAACTGATTGTATTTGCTGGTCAAAATGTAGGCTACTAAAAAAATTGTTAAAATTTGGATAATGTTTTTGCTGATTTAAGTGAAGCATAGAATAAATAGGTTTTTAAAATTTACCAATTAACTTCGTTTAATAGAATGATTTTGGTTACTTGGCAGCGAAAGCATTCGCAAAAGAAGATTGGTTAAATATTCTTCAGCCTCCTGAAATAATTCGTCTTCGTTTTTGTCTAATATAGCTTTTACTTGAACATCAAAATCAGCATAGTGTTGGGTCATAGCCCAAATTGAAAAAAATAGGTGATATCCATTTACATTAGCCAACTTTCCTTCACTTACCCAATGATCTATCACGGCAACCTTTTCATCTAAGGTTTGTCTCAGGCTAGTAGCTAAAATATTTTGCATTAACGGAGCCCCATGCAAAATTTCGTTAGCGAATAATTTGCTCTCTTTTGGTTTTTGTTTAGATATCTTTAATTTAGCTTTCATATAGCCTAATAATTCGTCTATTGGCTTCCCTTCTTTTGAAATTTCGTGAAGCGGGGCAACCCATTCGTCCAATAGCCCATTTAATACTTCAAAATATATTTGATCTTTGCTCGAGTAGTAATAAAGGATATTCGGCTTTGTTAATCCGCAAGCTGTGGCGATCTTATCTAAGGTAGCACTTCGAAGGCCGTATTCTGAAAAGACTTCAAGAGCGGCCTTTTGAATTTTGCCACGTTTTTCTCGTTGAATTCTGGAAAGATTTTTTTCTTCAACTGCGTTCATTGTTTGTTTACTCTTAATCTTCAGTTCTTTTTAGGTATCTTTGAGTCACTCAATAGATCCAAAAATCTCATTAACAGGCGTTATTTAAGCAACTCTAGAACAAGAATAAAAAAAATTTAAGAAAAATTGTCCATTTGGTCAAAAATTTATTGACCGCTATCGCTTATTTGTTCCAGAGTTATAAAGAACCAGTTTATGGCAAATTTTTAAAACGAGGAATTTTGACGTGGTAAGCGTAAAAAATTTAAGGATTGATCCGGATCGACTATGGGACAGCTTAATGGAAATGGCGAAAATTGGGCCGGGAATTGCTGGTGGAAATAATCGGCAAACATTAACGGATGAAGATGCAGAAGGGCGTGCTCTTTTTCAGACTTGGTGTGAGAAAGCTGGAATGGACATGGGCGTTGATACTATGGGCAATATGTTCGCAACTAGGGCTGGTACTGATCCTGAGGCCTTACCTGTGTATGTGGGCTCACATCTTGATACTCAACCGACCGGTGGAAAATATGATGGTGTTTTAGGTGTTTTAGGAGGCTTGGAGCTAGTTAGGACACTCAATGATCTTGATGTTTCGACAAAGCATCCAATTGTAGTTGTAAATTGGACAAATGAAGAGGGAACAAGGTTCGCTCCAGCAATGCTCGCGTCGGGTGTATTTGCAGGTAGGCACGATCAAGATTGGGCATACGATCGTACTGATAGTGATGGGAAAAAATTTGGTGATGAACTTAAGCGGATTGGATGGGTTGGTGATGAAAAGGTTGGCTCAAGAAAAATGCACGCCATGTTCGAACTGCATATAGAGCAGGGCCCTATACTGGAAGCTGAAAATAAAGACATTGGCGTCGTGACTCATGGTCAAGGTTTACGTTGGATAGAGTGTAAAATCACAGGAAAAGAGAGCCACACTGGCTCAACACCCATGTATATGCGCAAAAATGCTGGAAGAGGTCTAGCTTTGGTTACGGAATTGGTTCACGAAATTGCTATGAAAAATCAACCCAATGCCGTTGGCGCAATTGGACACATCGATGTTTATCCAAACTCTAGAAATATTATACCAGGTCAAATTGTATGTACGATTGATATGCGCACGCACTTGTTAGACAAGCTGCAATCGATGGTTGCAGAGCTTGAGGAGCGGGCACCAAAATTATGTGAGGAGATTGGCGTTGAATTTGAATACTCAATCGTTGGCCAATTTGATCCTCCAGCTTTTGATGAAGGTTGCGTTTCAGCCGTTAGAGAAGCTGCAGAGGAACTTGGTTACAGCCATATGGATATTATCTCGGGAGCCGGACATGACGCTTGCTGGATAAATGATCTTGCCCCAACGGCGATGATCATGTGTCCCTGTGAAGACGGCTTAAGTCATAATGAGGCTGAAGAAATCTCAAAAGAATGGGCACAGGCTGGTACTGATGTTCTTCTTCACGCAGTGTTGAATACTGCGATTATTCAATAGTTATAATCCTGAGGAGTTAAGAAATGTCGAAGGTAATTAAAAATGGAACTGTTGTAACTCATGATTTGACTTACAAAGCTGATATTTTGATTGAAGGTTCAAAAATAAGTGAAATTGGACAAAATCTTTCAGGTGACACTGAGCTTGACGCGACAGATTGCTATATTATGCCGGGTGGTATTGATCCACACACCCATTTGGAAATGCCCTTTATGGGAACGTATTCAAGCGATGATTTTGAAAGTGGTACTCGAGCTGGCCTAGCCGGCGGAACAACAATGGTTGTCGATTTTGCTTTGCCTAACCAAGGTGAAAGTTTGCTTGATGCTATAAAACGCTGGGATAATAAATCTACAAGGGCAAATTGCGATTATTCCTTTCATATGGCCGTTACCTGGTGGGGCGAGCAGGTATTCAATGATATGAAAACGGTCATCGAAGAGCGCGGCATCAGCACTTTTAAGCACTTCCTTGCCTACAAGGGTGCCTTAATGGTGAATGATGATGAATTGTATGCATCATTTTCACGGTTGGCAGAGCTTGGTGGGATTGCCATGGTTCATGCCGAAAATGGCGATGTCGTAGCAGAGCTGAGCGCAAAACTTTTGGCTGAAGGCAACAATGGTCCTGAAGCTCATGCGTATTCACGCCCTAGCCAGGTCGAAGGTGAGGCCACAAATCGTGCAATTATGATAGCTGATATGGCTGGAGTTCCACTTTATGTGGTTCATACCTCTTGCGAGGAGTCCCATGAAGCAATTCGTCGCGCTAGGCAAGCTGGAAAGCGGGTTTGGGGAGAACCTTTGATACAACATTTAACTCTTGACGAAAGTGAGTATTTTTCTAAGGACTGGGATCATGCTGCTCGTCGAGTTATGTCCCCTCCGTTTAGAAATAAAATGCATCAAGATAGTTTATGGGCTGGTCTACAATCAGGATCTTTGAGTGTTGTTGCAACTGATCACTGTGCTTTTACAACAGAACAAAAACGTTTTGGTGTAGGTGACTTTACTAAAATTCCAAACGGAACAGGTGGGCTTGAAGATAGGTTACCTATGTTGTGGACCCACGGTGTTAGGACTGGCCGACTTACCATGAACGAATTTGTTGCAGTTACTTCCACAAACATAGCCAAAATATTAAATTGCTATCCCAAAAAAGGAGCCGTATTAGTTGGAGCGGATGCAGATTTGATTGTCTGGGATCCTAAAAAGTCGAAAACGATTAAGGCATCGTCTCAACAATCAGCAATTGACTATAATGTTTTTGAGGGTAACAAGGTAACTGGATTGCCCAGATACACTTTAACCAGAGGTTATGTAGCGATTTCTGATGGCGAAGTTAATACTAAAGAGGGTCATGGTGAATTTGTTGCGCGAAAAGGTAACACACCAATAAACCAAGCTCTTTCAAATTGGAAAGATCTTACATCTCCAACTCCGGTGAAGCGCACTGGAATACCTGCTACAGGTGTTTAAGACTTAGGGACAAATAGTACTAGTGACAGACGAAACAGTGATTTCTGCGAACTCGTTGGATTTAACCTTCAAAACCAACGACGGACCAGTACATGCTTTGAAAGATGTAAACCTTAATATAACAAAAGGTGACTTTATTAGTTTTATTGGGCCATCTGGTTGCGGTAAAACAACATTTTTGAGAGTTATGGCCGATTTAGAACAGCCAACAGATGGGACTATTACAATTAATGGTGTTGCCCCAAATGTCGCTAGAGAAAGTCGGGCATATGGATATGTTTTTCAATCAGCGGGATTATATCCATGGCGGACTATAGGGAAAAATATATGCCTACCATTAGAAATAATGGGGATAAGTAAAGCTGAGCAAAAAGAGCGAGTTGCAAAAGTACTAAAGTTAGTTGAGCTAGAGGATTTTGAGAAGAAATTTCCTTGGCAGCTTTCTGGTGGTATGCAACAAAGGGCATCTATCGCTAGAGCTCTAGCATTTGATGCTGAAATCTTACTTATGGATGAACCGTTTGGGGCGCTTGATGAAATTGTACGAGACTATTTAAATGAACAGTTATTAGAACTTTGGAAAAATACAAATAAAACTATTTGTTTTGTTACGCATTCCATTCCAGAAGCTGTTTATTTGTCTACTAAAATTGTTGTAATGTCGCCTCGACCTGGCAGGATTATTGATGTTATAGAAAACACTCTTCCGCTAGAAAGACCGCTTAATATTCGTGAGTCAGGCGAATTTATCAAAATTGCTCAAAGAGTAAGAGAGGGTTTGAGAGAGGGTCATTCATATGAATAAGTTTCTAAACATGGGATGTTGGAGTTTTTTCATTTAATGAGATCAGTATTTCCCATATTGAGTGTAGTGGCTGCGTTATTATTATTTTGGTATGCTGCCGCTTTTTCATTAAATTCAAATTGGGCTTATAACAAAGCAGAGAGAGCCGGAGTTATTTTAAGTTTTTCAGAACTGGTATCAGATACTTGGTCTCAAGAAAAACCTAGACTCCCGGCACCTCATCAGGTTGGGTTGGAAATTTGGAAAACAACCTTTGAAAAGAAGATTTCTTCGAAGAGAAGCCTAATTTATCATTCATGGATAA
>CACGIS010000046.1 GCA_902573175.1 Paracoccaceae bacterium
TGTTGGTTGAGTTAACACGCCAGTACCCAAATTCTGCTAATGGTTTTAGTATATTGGGACATCATTATAGACGAATAGAGGCTTATGATAAAGCCGAAGTTTCTTATAGGGAAGCAATAAAACTGTACGAGGCTAAGGGAGAAGCTGGTTGGTTTTTATACTACGTTCGTGGAATAACGAGAGAGAGGTTAGATTTTTGGGGTTTAGCTGAAAAAGATTTTCGAAAAGCACTTTCTCTTAACCCCACCCAGCCACAAGTTTTGAATTATCTAGGATATTCATTAATAGAGAAAAATTCCAACTTAGATGAAGCTTTGGATATGATTGAAAGGGCTGTTAAGGAAAGCCCTGATAGCGGTTACATTGTCGATAGTCTTGGCTGGGGTTATTATAAACTTGGTCAGTATGAGAAGGCTGTTCCAAACTTAGAAAGAGCCGCTGAATTAATGCCTGTCGACCCAATCGTAAATGATCATTTAGGTGATGTTTATTGGATGGTAGGAAGAAAAACTGAGGCTGAGTTTCAGTGGCGAAGAGCGTTGTCTTTTGATCCAGAAACGGAAGAGATAGAGCGTATAAAGAAAAAATTGAAAGTTGGTCTTACCCAAGTACTTATGGAAGAAACTAAGGGGACTGGATCATTAGTAAAATAGTGTTTGAAGAAAAAGCTAGCGCAAAAGTCAACTTGTGTTTGCAGATTGTGGGTCAAAAATCGAATGGCTTTCATTTGTTAGACTCAATTGTAGGGTTTACAGAATTTGGTGATCACTTATCTTTTAAAAAAAGTGACAAGCTAGAGCTCACAGTGCAGGGTGCGTTTTCTGATCAAATACCAGTAGATAGGTCCAATTTGATTTTGAAGGCAGCAGAATTAGTAAGAACACTTAATAATATTAAAACCGGTGCCCACATAACTTTAACCAAAAATTTACCTCCAAGTGCTGGTTTAGGTGGAGGATCCAGTGATGCTGCAGCTACTATACGTGGACTATCCCGAATGTGGGGTACAGATCTTCCAGAAATACATGACCTGATGAAAATAGGATCCGACTTGCCAGTTTGCATTAACCAAAAAACGCAGCATATGAAAGGTTTTGGTGAAGTTTTAAACGTAGTAAATACGTTTCCAAACCTTCCTATCCTATTGGTAAATCCTTTGAAAAAAGTTTCAACACAAACAGTTTTTCGCAAGCTTGAAAATAAGAAAAATTCACCTCTATCAAAATATGAAAAGTTATTTCAGACAAAAAAAGATTGGATAAATTGGTTACTTTTACAGCGAAATGATTTGATGGAGCCAGCTGTAAGTGTCGAGCCAGTCATATCAGAAGTTTTGCAATTTATTTCAAATCAAATTTCTGTTGAGAAGGTTTCGATGTCGGGGTCTGGTGCTACCTGTTTTGGAGTTTTTGAAAATAAGCACGACTGCGATTTAGCTATGAAAAAGGTCCAACGAGAACGGCCAGAGTGGTGGAGCGTTTCTACTGAAATAATTTCTACTTAGATCTCGTTAATACATAATCGGCTAAATCTGATAAAAGAATTGTGATCTCAGATTTTGGTAATGTTCTCAGTGCAAGTTTTGCTCTATTAATCCAAAGCTCTGCCTCTTTACGAGTATCGCTTACTGCATCATGTTTTTGCATTAACAAAAGAGCTTTATTCCAATCTTCCTCATTTTGATCGCCTTTTTCAATTGTTCTCTTCCAAAATTCTAGTTCACTCTTGGTAGATTTTTTAATAGCTTTTATAAACGGCATTGTTAATTTCCGTTCCCGAAAATCATCTCCGTTGTTTTTCCCTGTATTTTGCAGGCTGCCTTCCACGTCCAATAAATCATCGATTATTTGAAAAGCTATACCCAATGCATCACCATATTCATAGAGAGCTTTACAAGCATATTCGTCTGCTCCTGCTACCTTACCGCCGACTTGAGTTGCTGCGGAAAATAGGGCGGCTGTTTTTCCTCGAATAACTTTTAAGTAAGTAGTTTCGTCTGTTTTAATGTTCTTTGAAACGGTAAGCTGTAATACTTCTCCCTCTGCAATAGTGGCTGAAGCACTGGCTAGTATATCTAGAATTGTCAGTGAACCGATTTCCACCATCAATTGAAATGAGCGCGAAAACAGGTAATCGCCAACCAAAACTGATGATTTGTTATCCCATAATAAATTTGCTGTGGGTCTTCCGCGTCTCTTTAAGCTTTCATCTACAACGTCGTCATGAAGCAATGTTGCGGTGTGGATGAATTCCACTGTCGCGGCCAACTTTAAATGCTTAACACCAGTATAATCGAACAAACGTGCTGCGGCTAAAGTCAGCATCGGTCTTATTTTTTTACCTCCTGCGCCGACCAAATGGGAGGTTACTTCTGGTATTCTAGGCGCATTTTCAGAAGCCATTCGTTCACGAATGATCTCATTTACACTTAGCATTTCTAACTCAAGAATTTTAGCTAGCTTTTCATCTGGTTGTATTTTTTTATCCAACACTGATTAAACCTTATCTTTCCTCGACATATATGGCGCCAGCTCATAAAGTTTTATTATGAAAGAATTATTTAGCACAAATGATATAACGCAATTTGTATACGCCGAAACTATCCTGAACTCAAATGATATAGTATCTTTTACTCTCGACGAGAACATCAGTGTATTAGAAGGATCAATTGGCATATTGCCACGGCGGTTGATGGTATTAGAGAATGATTATGAGCAGGCTTTGGAGCTGTTGGAAGATTTTGGTTTAGATTTGAAAAGTATTTAATGTGAACGATTTTACTAAAGATAGCTTTTTAGGAGGTGGCATTAAGATTTGGCAACCTAAAAAAGGTTACAGGGCAGGGATAGACCCGATATTATTGGCGGCATCAGTAAATGTAAGTGAAGGTCAAAAAGTTCTGGATCTTGGTTGTGGTGTAGGAACGGCTAGTTTTGCCATTGGTTATCGAGTTAAAAATGTTGAGCTATACGGCATCGAAATTCAAAAAATTTTTGCAGACCTGGCGAATTTAAATTCAGAAGAAAATGGAATAGAATTAAAATTAGAATGTTCTAATATCTCTAATTTATCATCGAATATTACTAGTAAAAGTTTTGATCATGTAATAGCAAACCCGCCTTACTTTGATAGAAAAACTTCGGTCAGAAGTATAAACTTAGCTAAAGAAAAATCATTTGGAGATACTTGTCCTATTTCCGAATGGTTGAAAGTTGCTGCAAAACGTGCAAAGCCAAAAGGCTTTGTGCATTTTATAATTAGATCTGACCGGTTACCGGAAATGTTTGGCAATATGCCAAATAGCTTAGGTAGCTTGGTAATAACGCCCATTCTTTCACGTAAGAATGAGAATGCTAAACTTACAATTTTACATGCAAAAAAAAATGGCCGTGCTGGTTTTGTAATCTCATCACCTATAATTCTGCATCCGTTAAAAAATGACTCCCGAGAAAAGTATGTTCCTGAAGTTGATCAGGTACTTAGGAACGGCGCAAGCTTAATAAACTGGATTTGATACATGCAATTTATGAGCAATGGCGGAAATTGGCCGAATTCGACATAACTCAAGTGACATGATCAAAAAATTATGCTCAAATCGATTTATTGGTAGCGAAAGGAGAACAAAATTGAGCATTACGTCGCATATCCAAAATCTCAAACAAAAGCATGAAAAGCTTTCAAGTGAAGTTGAGCAAGCTTATAAGTCGCCAGCCTCAGATGAATTATATATTTCTCAATTGAAAAAAGAAAAATTACGTTTGAAAGAAGAGATTTCACGGCTCTCCAGATAGCCTTCAAGACCTAAGTGTGTCACCCAAATCAAGTTTGGGCTTTAGAGAAGTTATTCTTTCATGGTTTTCTTTTTGACCAGCAACTCTATTCGAAATGATTTCAGCTGCTTTCTTCCCAATTTCGTATCTACAAGCATCCATAGTTGCGAGTTTCATTGGCAGTCCCTCCAGTAGTTCAACTCCGTTAAATCCCGCCAAACCAATCTCTTTTGGGATGCCTTTCTGCTTTTCAAGAAGCGATAGCAACCCTCCTGCTCCAATCATATCATTTGAATAATATAGAAAATCCAAATCTGGGGTTCTCTTGAGTATTTCCTGGGTCATTTGTGCACCTTTAGCTAAAGCAGAACCTCCGGAATAAAATTCATGATCAGAAATTTCTATATTCTCTTTTGCCAAAGCTTCCTTAAAACCATCAAAACGTTTTCTAGCGCGATGGTCTAAAGGCATTTTGGTTCCCAAAAACCCTATTTTTCTATATCCAGCCTCCAATATCGCTTTTGCCATATGTCGACCCGCCCGCCTGTGGGAAATTCCCACAGCGGAATCTATTGGGTCTCCATCAATATCCATAATTTCTACTACGGGTATATTTGTGCTTTTTAGCATCGCTTTTGAGGTATCTGAATGCTCTAGGCCAGCGATTATAATTCCGGAAGGTCGCCAGGATAGCATTTGATAAAGAACTTTTTCTTCTTTTTCGGGAAGGTAGTCGGTGACACCAACCACTGGTTGCAGTTCAGTATTTTCTAAAACTGAATTTATTCCAGTCAGAACCTCAGGAAAAACCATATTTGACATAGACGGAATTATTACTGACACTAAATTTACTCGCTGACTTGCCAAGGCTCCTGCAATTTTATTGGGAACGTATCCAAGAGATTTTGCTGCTTGAAGAACTTTTTCTCGCGTTGCTTGGGAAACATCGCCCCGACCTCGAAGTACACGACTTACGGTCATCTCAGAAACACCAGATGCGTCAGAGACGTCTCTGAGGGTCAGTGTGCGGTTTTCGAAGCGACTCAAATCATAGACCCCCTTTAACTCTATTTTTGGGTAAAGTTTAAATAAATTACAAGTTAGAGTTTACTTATGTTAAAAAAAATCTCTAGTTAGATTTTTCGAGAAAGTTTGTTGATGCCATTACCCGATTTCGATCTCGAGACTGGATTGATTAAAAAAGGCTATAAAGCGATAGCAGGCGTTGATGAAGTGGGAAGAGGATGCATCGCAGGGCCCGTGACCGCCGCTGCGGTCATATTAAATCCGCAAAAAATTCCAAGTGGATTAAATGACTCTAAGAAAGTGAATTTTAAAAATCGTGAAAAAATTTTTCAGTCAATTCAAGACACATGTACATTTTGCGTAGCGCATTCATCCGTAGAAGAGATAGACCAAATCAACATTTTACAGGCAAGCTTGCTATCAATGAAAAGGGCTATTTTGGGGTTAAATATTAAGCCAGATTTTGTGCTCATAGATGGAAATAAAAGCCCTGAGGGCTTGGAAAGCAAATCTGAAACTATAATTAAAGGGGATAGCAAATCTCTCTCAATAGCTGCAGCTTCTATTGTTGCAAAAGTAACACGCGACCGTTTTATGTCGCGATTGGATAAAGAATTTCCAGGTTATGATTGGTCTCAGAACGCTGGTTACCCAACAAAACTGCATAAATCAGCAATCATAAATATAGGGATCACCCCATATCATAGGCGTTCTTTCAAACCCGTATACAATATCTTGTATCAAGAAAATAATTAAGTTGTTGAATTAAAAAAATAAATTGACCTCGAATCACGTTTGAATCATTGTGTGGGCAAATCACGAGCGCGAAAAAGCGCCAAAATATTGAGGCCAGAATGTCAATTAAGACTTTTTCCAAGGAAGGAACCAAACTTCCTTTAAACAAAATTCTAAATGGAGACTGCATTCAAATAATGGATAGTCTTCCGTCGGAGTCGATCGATCTAATTTTCGCTGATCCGCCATACAATTTGCAGTTAAAAGGCGAGCTGCATCGTCCTGATCACTCAAAAGTCGATGCTGTCGATAATGCTTGGGACCAGTTTGATAGTTTTAAAACTTATGATCGTTTTACTGATAGCTGGCTAAAGGCTGCTAGACGAATCTTAAAACCTAACGGTGCTATTTGGGTCATTGGAAGCTATCACAATATATTTCGAGTTGGTGCATCTTTGCAGAATAAAGGTTTTTGGATTTTAAATGATGTTATTTGGCGAAAATCAAACCCAATGCCAAATTTTCGGGGTAAACGATTAACAAATGCACATGAAACAATGATTTGGGCTTCCAAATCAGAGGGTGCAAAATACACGTTCAACTATGAAGCACTTAAGGCTTTGAATGATGGCGTGCAAATGCGCTCGGATTGGATTTTGCCGATTTGTAATGGGAATGAAAGGCTTAAAAATAACAAGGGTGAAAAAGCCCATCCTACCCAAAAGCCTGAAAGCCTGCTACACCGCGTGCTGGTGGGCACTACTAATCCCAATGATGTTGTATTAGATCCTTTTTTTGGAACTGGTACTACAGGGGCTGTAGCTAAAATGCTGGGACGAGAATTTGTTGGAATTGAAAAAGAGCAAAACTATATCGACGTCGCTCAAGATAGAATAAAGAAAATTAAAAAATTTGATAGCGAAGTGCTAGAAGTATCAACGAGCAAACGATCTGAGCCCAGGGTACCTTTTGGTCAAATAATCGAGCGTGGAATGTTATCACCGGGCGAACAATTATGGTCTTTGAACGGGCGTCATAAGGCAAAAGTTAGAGCCGACGGTACATTGATCGGGGACGATATAAAAGGATCAATTCATCAGGTTGGCGCTGCTCTAGAAGGTGCCCCAAGTTGTAATGGTTGGACTTATTGGGGTTTCAAGCGGGATGGTAAAATGGTGCCAATTGATATCTTAAGACAACAAATTCGTTCGGAAGTCATATTGTAATTCAACAGCCTGTGGTGTGAGACCGCGACAGACTAAAGTCCGCTCACTGGGCGGACTTTTTTATTTTTAACTTAATGTTACCACTCAGTTATTTCTGGATAAAACATTTCTCGCCAACGAGAAATCCTCGGGTTCATAATTGACATCCAAGCGCTTGGAAATAGTGCCAAAATTCCCATGGCTGGATAGCTATGTGGAAGTTGGGGAGCCTTTGTTGCCCCAAGGTTTTGGAGTAACGGAAAACTTCTGGCCGGTTTGAAATGATGATCAGAATGTCTTTGTAGGTTAATCAGAACCCAATTTGAAACCTTATATGTTGAGTTCCAAGAATGGTGAGGTTGCACAAACTCATACTTACCATTTTTAAGAATTTTACGCGATAAACCGTAATGCTCAATGTAATTTACAAGTTCCAATAATAAAATAGCAACGAAAGCTTGAAGAAAAAATAAAAACAATCCCAAAAATCCACCAATTAGAAATGATAAGACAATCATAAAAACTTGTAAGGTTAAGTAGATATAAAATGGATTGGAAAAGTCGCTTGGAGGCAGTCCTTTACGTCCAAGTTTATTACTTTCTGATTTGAACGATGAAATTGGACATTGAATTAGAACACGGATGAAGAATCTATAAAAGTTCTCATTATATTTAGCCGTTACTGGGTCTTTTGGTGTTCCCACGTGGATATGATGAACCAATAAATGTTCTGAACGGAAATGTGAGTAAAGCACCATAGCAAGCAAAGAATCTGCTAGCCATCGCTCTATCTTACCAGATTTATGCATCAGTTCATGCGCATAATTTATCCCTATGGTTCCCGTTAATACGCCCATAGCGCAAAACAGACCAATCTTTTCCGCTAAGGCCATTTCGGTATACATTGTCAGTGTTAGAATACCAAACAAAGTAAGAAATTGGATTGGAGCCCAGATTAGAGTTATAAGTCGATACCAAAACAATTGAGGTTCTTTCAAATTTGTATCTAAGTTCTCAACCCATAACCCCACATATTGGTCGATTATAGGTAATATTAACAATGTAAAAACCGGGACAAGTAGAATTGCCCAACCCTGAATTATAAAAGAAGCCCAAAGCGCTATTGCGAACAAAATAGAAGACCAAAACGGTGCTGCAGATTTAAAGGACAATAAAATATTTTTATCTGACATTACTAAAACTATTGATACTTTTAACTAAAGAAAAATTTTCTGTTTCTACAATTACGATAAATCCTGTTGTATTGAATGGATTGCTAATATTTGATTTCACCATATGGCTCCAAAATATTTAATTTCAATATTTAATTGATTGCCAAACTTTTCTCATCACTGTTGGCAGATTGTTTGGATCAAATTCATCTGGCTTCAAAAATTGGCCCCGCTTGGGAGTTTGTTCTAATTCAACAGTAACATGCATGACTTTCAAATTTAAGTAGAAATGCGTGAACGTATGTTTTACGATAGCATCCTTAATTTCCCAATCTCCGTCTATTGGTGGATCATCCCGAAAAGAATCTCCCCATGCCGAAGATGGAAGGCTCAGCATTCCACCTAAAAGACCATTTGGTTGTCTTATTTCGGTTAGTATTGCTCCATCAACCCGTTCAACAAAATATGCGATTCCATACCGCACTTGTTTTTTCGTTTTTTTCACTTTTCGTGGCAAATATTTAGATGTTCCTGCTTTTCTTGAATCACAATGATTTTCCCAAGGGCAAATATCACAACTTGGTACTTTGGGTTTGCAGATAGTTGCGCCTAGATCCATTATTGCTTGCGCATAATCCCCAGACCTAATTTTTGGGGTGAGCTGCTTTGCTAAAAATGACAACTCTTTTTTAGCTTTTGGCAGTTCTGTATGGACATCGAAAATTCTGGATATGACACGTTCAACATTACCGTCTACGACTGTTTCCGGGATGTCATATGCGATTGAAGCAATTGCAGACGCAGTATAAGGACCAACACCAGGCAATTTTAGTAAAGCATCAAAAGCTTGAGGAAATTTCCCGCTTTTTTCTTTGGCGATCAGTCTTGCACACTTTAATAAATTTCGGGCTCTTGCATAATAACCCAGTCCTGCCCAAGCCCCCATAACTTCTTCATCTTTAGCATTTGCTAGGTCAAATATTGTCGGCCACTTTGTGGTAAATTTTGTGAAGTAGGGCTTAACGGAGGCGACGGTGGTTTGCTGCAGCATAATTTCAGATAACCAAACGTGATACGGGTTTGGTCTAACGCCTGATAACCTTTTTTTGGGACCAATCCGCCAGGGCATTTCTCTAGCGTTATAATCATACCAGTCTAACAACTTGTTTGGATTTGGTTTGTTTTCTATGCTAGTCCGCATGGGGTAATCCGTTGATCATAGGCATTTATCTTTAAATATTGGATCTTTTAACAAAGGTATATAATAATACAGAAATGGGAAAAAATGGGTTCAAAAAAGCTTCGATCTTATTGAAGAAAAGTATCCAAAAGGCTAGTGAGTCGAGAGGTTTTGCACAATCTCGCGTTTTGACGCACTGGAGCGAGATTGTTGGAGAAGAAATTTCATCCGTGTCTATTCCTACAAAAGTGAGCTACAAAACTGATGGTTTAGGTGCCACACTTACAATTCTAACATCTGGATCGAGTGGACCTATTTTGGAAATGCAAAAAGAATTTATTCGAAATAAGATCAATGCAGTATATGGCTATAATGCTGTTCATAAAATAAACATAACTCAGTCATCACCTATTGCGCTTATTAGCAAAAATGAAAATTCTGAGGGTATGGTTTCTAAACACAAGAAGATTAACGTAGAAATTTCTCCTAGCCTTGAGAAAACCGTAAGTGAAATCGATGATAAAAACCTCAGACAAGCACTTGAAGAACTGGCAATAAATGTATTTACAAAACTAGGGCATAGTTCCTCTTCTGAAAGGTAAATATTATGAGAAAGTTGTCATTATTTTTAATATCTCTTGGGTTTGTTTACTTCTTACAGTTTGGTAGTGAAAATGAATATGGAAATGAATTTGCTCTGCCTTATGCTGCTAGCGCTGAAGAAGCTTCCGAAGAAATAAAGCCAATAGCAGAAATGGTCCAGGGCGACCTAGATGCTCCGATTGAGATAATCGAATACGCATCTTTTACCTGTCCTCATTGTGCTACCTTTCACGCCGAAGTTTATCCTAAGCTAAAAATTAATTATATTGATAAGGGACTTGTTAAATTTATTTACCGAGAGGTCTATTTTGATAAATATGGTATGTGGGCATCAATGATTGCAAGGTGCGCTGGTGCAGACAGATTTTTTGGAATGACTGATCAAATTTACAGAAAACAATCTAATTGGGCTCGTGCGGAAAGTGATATGGCTATTGTTACGGAGCTTAGAAAGATTGGTTTGTTGGCGGGGCTTGATGAAAGTCAACTAAGTGCCTGCCTTCAGGATGGTTTGAAATTAAGGGCGTTAGTCGAGTGGTATAGTCAAAATGCAAAAAGAGATGAAATTAAATCTACACCAACTCTAATTATAAATGGTGAAAAGCACTCTAATCAAAGTTATGAGCAGTTAACTGAAATACTTGATGAGATTTTAGGAAAATTATGAAGGCACCCTTAGAAGGCCTACGTGTTGTAGAGCTGGCTCGTATTCTTGCCGGGCCTTTCGCAGGCCAAACCCTTTCTGATTTAGGCGCTGAAGTTATTAAGGTTGAAGCTCCAAATGGTGATGATACTAGAGGTTGGGGGCCACCTTTTATAGATAGGGATGGAGAAAGCTCTGCTGCGTATTTTCATTCGTGTAACCGAGGAAAAGCAAGTATAACTATTGATTTGTCGAAGACCAGTGATCAATTACGTCTTAAAGAATTGATACAGTCTTCTGATATACTAATTGAGAATTTTAAAGTTGGTGGTTTAAAAAAATATGGGTTTGACTACGAAAGTGTTAAATCGATTAACCCTGCGTTAATTTACTGTTCCATAACTGGTTTCGGGCAAACTGGTCCATACTCACACAGAGCAGGATATGACTACATCATTCAAGGAATGAGTGGTTTCATGTCAATAACTGGTGAGTCTGGAGAAATGCCCCAAAGGGCTGGTGTGGCGGTTACAGATTTATTTACCGGTTTATATGCAACCACAGCAATTCTATCAGCGGTACATATGCGAAACGAAACGGGTAAAGGCCAACACATTGATATGGGTCTACTCGACTGTGCAGTCTCAGTAATGGTCAATCAAGCGATGAATTTTATGAGTACTGGCATTTCACCGGATAGGGTTGGTAATATCCATCCTAATCTGTGTCCTTATCAAGTATTTGAATGTGCTAATGGTCATTTAATAATTGCAGTTGGAAATGACGGCCAGTTTTCTAGGTTATGTAGTATATTGAAGCTAGAATCTTTAAGCAAGGACCCTCTTTTTTTAACAAATAAACAAAGAGTTTTGAACCGTGGACAACTTACTGCGATGTTATCTGACGCTATAAAACTATTTCAAAAAGACGAACTTTTGAAACTTTGTGAAAATAAAAACGTTCCAGCTGGCCCGATAAACACTATGGAAGAAGTTTTCCAAGACCCGCAAGTTATATTTCGTGAGATGCAGTTAAATTTTGGAAACCTGCAGGGAGTAGCTTCACCATTTAAATTTTCCGATGCTAAACTAACTATGCAAAAACCATCACCCAGATTAGGTCAAGATGATAAAGAATTTTGAAATCCGCTAATTAATTACTGAATAGATCTTCCAGCTCATCTTTATTATCG
>CACGIS010000047.1 GCA_902573175.1 Paracoccaceae bacterium
AATTTACATGTAATGGCACACGTCTATGCTGCTAGAAGATTGTTACCGGGGATGTTGGACCGAAAATACGGTTATCTCGTAAATACGGCTTCGGCCGCTGGCCTCCTTTATCAAATAGGCGATGCTCCGTATAGCGCCAGTAAAGCAGCTGCAATAAGTTTTTCAGAAGGAATAGCAATATCGCATGGCGATGACGGCATAAGATCTTCCGTTATATGCCCACAGTACGTTGCGAGTAATTTATTAGGATTTAGTGATCCTTCAGATGCTGAAACTATCGAGGGATTATTATCGCCCCAAGTAGTTGCTGAAAAAGTTTATGAAGCGATGTGCCGCGAAGAATTTTTAATCTTACCTCATTCAAAAGTCCGAAAGTATTTGACAAATAAAGTGTCAGATTACGATCGCTGGATCGATGGCATGCGCAAATTAAAAAAGAAGTCTATTGCAAAGCGAGGCTCAGCAAAACCTCTGGACATAATTCATCTAGTTTAAATTTTCTGAAGATGATTTTCTAAAAAATGTAAATCACCACCATGTAATAAGCGAAGTGCCAAATGCGCATGCATAATGTGAGCTGAATGGCCTTTTTCTAATATGTTACTTGTCTTAAGCGAAGGAATAGCATGGTAGATTTTGCATACTTTCTCGGCGTACATTTTATATTCCGGCATGTAAACAAAGCGCTTGTATACACCCAAAAACCTAGGCTTTGAGATTAGCCAACCTGTTTCTTCTAGAACCTCACGATGTAGAGCTTGAATAGAGTTTTCTCCTTGATCTATTCCCCCACCAGGCAATTGAAACTCAAAATCTGGTTCCTCTTGGTAGGTTAATAAAATCTGATCACCACGAGTTAAAATTGCATAAACGCCTGGTCTTCTTACATATTTTTTTTCTAAATCAGGAACATTTCCAAAACGCTGCATATTAATTTCTCACTTAAGTTATCTTGTAGCCACTATATAGACAGGGTATGCGTGTCGCTAGTGTAATTAAAAAGAGCATGTCATGAACTCGTCAGCTAGAATTTGGGATGATACAGTCCTTCCATTTCAACTTGATAAATCTGATATAAGAGGTCGAGTAGCTAGACTAGATGGAGTTCTTGAAGGCGTACTTAGGCAACATAACTACCCCAGTGTCGTGGAAGCCTTGGTGGCAGAAATGGCTCTTTTAACCGCAATAATTGGCGAAAGTATTAAGCTTAGGTGGAAACTATCCTTGCAAATCCAATCAAAAGGTGCAGTCAGAATGATTGCAACAGACTACTATGGACCATCTAAAAAAGGAGAGACTGCAAAAATAAGAGCCTATGCAAGTTTTGATGAAAAGCGTTTAAATAAGGCGCCCTATTTTGAGCAACTCGGTGAAGGCTACTTTGCGATCCTAATTGATCAAGGCGAAGGCATGAAGCCATATAAAGGAATTACTCCACTCTCAGGTGGATCATTGGCTTCTTGTGCTGAAGCTTATTTTGCTCAATCGGAACAACTTCCAACACGATTTAAGCTTAGTTTCGGAAAATCTACAGAAGCAGATCGACAGGAACACTGGCGTGCGGGAGGCATAATGGTCCAACACATGCCTAAGTCGTCAATCGAAGTATCGGGTGAGGGCGGCTCAGGAGAAAACGGGCTCATGGTTGCATCAGATTTATTGACCGGCAATGATCATGATGACTGGAATCGTGTAAATATATTATTGGATACAGTTGAAGAAATTGAGCTCACGGGCCCAGTTGTAGAACCAAAGAAACTACTTATCAGATTATTTCACGAAGAAGTTCCAAGAGCTTTCGAACCACAAAGTGTGGAGTTTGGTTGTACTTGCAGCGAAGAACGCGTTCGCCAGTCTTTATCTATCTATTCAGCTAAAGATATTGAGAAAATGACCACACCGGAAGGCACCGTAACCGCCGATTGCCAATTTTGCGGAGCACATTATGATTTAAGCCCGGAGACAGTAGGATTTCAGGCAAACAAAAATGGAAAGTCATAAAAATAATTTAATAAGTAATATTAAGTCTAATCTTTTAAAATATGAATCTTGCTCCTCAGATTTTGATCTAAACCCAGATATGGCTTTTAATCAAAAATCAAACTTTCTTGAAGCTAGTGTATTAATTCCAGTTTTAACTTTTAAAAAAAATCTTGAGATTTTATTAACAAAACGATCGACTAACCTAAAAAACCATCCAGGACAAATAGCGTTTCCAGGAGGCAAGAAAGAAAAATTTGATAATAGCCCAATAGAAACTGCTCTCAGAGAAACAGAAGAAGAGGTGGGTCTAAGCCAGCATCTAGTAGAAATAGTTGCATCTCTTCCAACACATAAAACCGCCACAGGTTTTATAATAAAGCCTTACATCGGAATAATTAGCCAACCTTTCGAAGAAACATTACGATGCGGCGAGGTTGATGAGGTTTTTACTGTGCCTTTCGATCATATTCTGAATGAAAAAAATTTTTCCATTCAAACACGAAAATGGAATGGTTCGCAAAGAAAGTACTATGCAGTTCCATATGGCCCCTATTATGTTTGGGGTGCAACTGCGAGAATATTGTTAAATTTATCAAAGGCATTAAGCCGATGAAAATATCTGCTGATTGGCTAAATAAACCATCAACTCGATTAGTAATGGAGAGATTAGTTTCTAAAGGATATAAAGCCTACTTTGTTGGCGGGTGCGTCAGGAATACTCTCTTAAATATTGAAGCTACAGATATTGATATTGCTACCAGTGCCCATCCAAAAAAAGTTTTGGAAATTATGGAAAACGCGGGGCTAAAAGCTTTACCAACAGGAATTGAACATGGAACTGTCACAGTAGTAGCCGACAAAACAAGCTATGAAGTGACTACTCTTCGAGAAGACATTGAAACAGACGGGCGAAGAGCGAAGGTCAAATTTTCTAAGTCCATTTTTGAAGATGCTAAAAGACGTGATTTTAGTATTAACGCTATATATTGTGAACGGGACGGAACAATTTTAGACCCGTTAGAAGGGATCGCTGATCTAGTTGGGAAACGAATAAAATTCATAGGAGACCCCTATACACGAATAAAAGAAGACTATTTGCGGATATTAAGATTTTTTCGATTTCTAGCATTATTTGGTAAAGAAGATGAAAACCATGAAATCGAAATTGCCGCACTAAACGATTTAAGAGATGGATTGGACACAGTATCAGCTGAAAGAAAAACTGGTGAAATTTTAAAATTATTTGCAGCGCCTAGTCTTAAATATTCAATTCTTTTAATGGAAAAGGCAAACATTAGTTCAAAAATTTTTAACTCTTTTAATTTCAAGAGCCTTAAAAATCTTAAAAAGTTAGAAGACAGACTTGAGATCGCCCCTTGCGCAATAAGGCGTTTAGCCGCCTATACAGATGATGATTTAAAATCACACCTAAGATTTTCAAATAAAATAGCAAAAGCTCATAAAGTTTTAAGAGAAGAGGCAACAAGTCAAAAAGACGCCGCTGAACTTTCTTATCGTTATAACGAAAAGCTAGCTTTGGACAGTATACTGGTGAGGTCGAGCTTGCACGGCACAGAACCGAGTGGAAATATTTTTACTAGAATAAAACTGGGATCTGTTTCTAAATTTCCAGTTAAATCTGCTGATTTAATAGAATATTTTTCTGGCCCAAAATTAGGCGAAATGCTCGCAGATTTGGAGCAAAAATGGATTGAGTCGGATTTTACACTAAGTAAAGAAAAGTTATTGGTCAGCATCAGATAGTCAAAAGAATAATTCGTCATTTAGGAAATGAAAGATATAAAAAACAGATGTTTCGTTTTTTTGAAAATTTAATAGATCCATTTTCCAATTACCACGAATTAGATAACCCTCCAGACACCGTTCGCTCATTTTTAGTGAGTTATACAAAGCCTTTTCTAGGTATATTTATTATAACTGGCTTAGTGGCTACACTAGCTGCCGCAAGCGAAATTTACCTTATTTATTTGTTAGGATGGATAATCGATATTGTAAGCGGCAATCCAAAAGACGTTTTCACTAATTATTCAAATAATTTTATTTGGGCGGTAGCTTTTATCCTTATCCTTCGGCCACTTATTTTTGGCTTAGATGTATTATTAATTAATAATACTTTAATGGTTAATGTCGCCACACTTTTTAGGTGGCGTGGGCACAAGCATGTTTTACGGCAATCAATTGGCTGGTTCGAAAATGATTTCGCAGGCAGGATTGCAAATAGAGTGATGCAAACACCCAGATCTGCAGGGGAAGTAGTATTCCAAGTATTTGATGCCCTAGGATACTCCCTTGCCTATATTTTTGGCGGCTTGTTGTTATTAAATAGCGTAGACTTTCGATTAATGCTGCCAATGGCAATCTGGTTTTTATTATACCTCATTTTAATCGCCTGGGTTATTAAAAATATCAGCCCAGCCTCAAAAGCATCTTCAGACGCACGATCGAATCTAAATGGTCAAATCATAGATACCTACACCAATATTCATTCAGTTAAATTATTTGCTCATCAAAACCAAGAGTTGGACAGTGCCAAATCAGCTATTGAAAAAACACGTCAAACGTTTGCCCGCGAGATGCGCCTTTATACTATGATGGACTTTGGCCTGAATATTTTAAACGGTTTACTGATAACGAGTTTGATAGGCATGTCGCTTTATCTGTGGCATATTGGAGAAGCCACTGCCGGAACCATAGCAGCTGCATCAGCCCTAGCAATTAAGTTAAATGCTATGACAGGTTGGATAATGTGGGCAATATCTTCATTTTTTAGAGAGCTTGGTGTGATACAGGAGGGCATGGGTACTTTAGCTGATCCAATCAAACTAAAGGATCAAGAAAATGCAGAAAATCTAGAAATTATAAAAGCTAGAATTGAGGTTAAAAGTTTAAGTCATCACTACGGTCTTAAAAGGGGCGGTTTGAATAAGTTAAGTGTGACTTTTAGAGAAAATGAGAAAGTTGGATTAGTTGGCAGGTCAGGTGCTGGAAAATCTACGTTGTTAAAATTAATTCTCCGCTTCTATGATGTGGAAGCTGGTGCAATCCATATCGACGGCCAAGATATTTCGAAAGTTACCCAACTTAGTCTACACAAAAATATTGGTGTTGTTCAGCAGGATAGTAGCCTCCTGCACAGATCCATTCGTGAAAATATTTGCTACGGAAAATCAGATGCAACCGAAAAAGAAATTGTTGCAGCTGCAAAAAAGGCTCATGCCCATGATTTTATTTTAAACCTGCAGGATGAGAGTGGAAGAAAAGGATACGATGCTCACGTTGGAGAACGGGGAATTAAACTGTCAGGAGGACAGCGCCAGCGAATAACGCTAGCACGAGTAATTTTAAAAAATGCGCCTATTCTGCTTTTAGACGAAGCTACAAGTGCGCTAGACAGCGAAATTGAGAGCCAAATTCAAGATACTTTAAAAAATATGATGAATGGGAAGACAGTAATTGCAATCGCGCACAGATTGTCAACGATTGCCCAGATGGACCGAATACTTGTGCTAGATAATGGTAAAATTGTCGAGGATGGAGATCATCAGTCACTTTTGTCAAAGGGCGGATTATACTCTGAACTTTGGCATCACCAATCTGGTGGGTTTTTGAAATCTGAGTAACTAAAGACCTCAAGCAAAACTAGTAAACTTTAATAAAATTTATCAAGAATTTTGTTGCCGAAAATTCAATATTCAAGGTAATAAGATGAAAAAAGAGCAGTCAAAGTATAAAATGACAATAAAATTATTTCTAATTACAGTAATCTTTACTTTTTTAAGCACAATATCGTCTTGGGCAAATAGTACTACAGCCATCGGCGAACCAATCACTTCTATTGTCGTCAAAAAATCAGACCGAAAAATGTATCTTTTTAACGGTGAAAAAGTACTACGGCGGTATCGCATTGGACTGGGATTTTCACCCAAAGGTGACAAAAAATTTGAAGGTGATGGCAAAACACCAGAAGGAAAATATTACATAGACCGCAAGAATCCCAACAGTCAGTATTATCTATCTTTAGGAATTTCTTATCCTAACGACAGCGATAGAAAAGAAGCAGCAAAGTTAGGAAAATCACCTGGGGGTGATATATTTATTCATGGCCGGGACAAGTCACCAAAGTGGTGGAAGCGCGATTGGACGTTTGGTTGTATAGCGATACGAAACCATGAAATGGACGAAATTTATCGTGCTGTGGATATTGGCACTCCAATTTTTATCCTACCATAAATTTTTAAGTTTTCCCGCCTAAAACTAGTGTCCACCAAATTTTTCCATTGGGCTCCTGGTACCAGGAGAAACCTAAATCAAGTGCATTTGGGTCCAGAATTACAGCTCTAGTATTTTTATTTTCCATCCATGCAGAAAGAGTATCCAATTCGTTCTCAAATGTTTCAGAAATAACCTCGCCTCGAAACTCGCCAGAATAGTTGAGACGCCGAGCTCTATCCAAAGGCGACGATCCGTCTGAACCAAAGTGCCAAGGACGGTTTTGAATAGACATATCACGGGAATGTGTGGCTGCTGCCGCATTTAGCTGAGAGTTTAACTGAAGACTGGTTAAAGACCGGCTAGACCGTAAAACATTAACAGCATCTAGCATGCGAAATTGTATTTGGGCTGTTGATTGAGCTCTAATATCATAGATTTTAGGGACCGGTTTACCATCTGACGCCATTTGTATTTCTTGAGGAGCACAGCCTACTAAGATAACTGAAATTAAAATCGAAATTAAAATCTTTGGCATTAAGTCCCACATCCATGCTTTTTCATGTTAGCAAAGTAGCTTAATATTTCCAATTGAGCCTATAACGTTCTTGCATTAAAATATACAGAACACAATTAAGGTTTTTCTATGTTTAAATTTAATCGTCGTAATTTTTTGAGAGTTTCGGGGGCCTCTTTATTTACCCCAAGCCTTGCTCTATCGAATGTCAACCAAGACAACACAACAGAAATAGAAAAAGAAATCTCAGAAAATATAAGACACAATGTGTCTAGTTTTAGAGCTTTAAATTGGAAGCCATATTTTAAAACTTTACAAAAAGGTGCAATTTTGGTCGATATCTCGTCCAGAGCTTTACATTATTGGTCATCTGATGAACAAACTTATCGTTTGTTTCCATCTTCAGTTCCTATGTCTGATGACCTGATAAAAACTGGGAGAACAAAAGTTACCAGAAAGGTTGAAGGCCCTAGCTGGAGGCCAACACCAGCTATGAAAATTAGAAATCCAGAATGGCCAGATTTTATAGGACCAGGCCCAGAGAATCCTTTAGGCACGCATGCTCTTTATTTAAGTTGGACGTATTTCCGAATTCATGGAACTCACGATACGCGAAAAATAGGACGTCGCTCATCGAATGGATGTATTGGTCTTTATAATGAACATATTGCAGAGTTATTCGCTATGACAGAAGTTGGCACACAGGTTCTAGTTATCTGAAACCGCTAATTTTGGTCAAAATTAGTAATAAATTTAATTCGATATTTTGTTTTCCACTCTAAGAAGATGGACAAATGGAAATTAGCCCAGATAAACCAACAGAAATTGAAATTTGCTCAGCCTCTGTTTTTTACGGAAAAGAGAGAATTTTAGAAAACCTAAGTCTATCCATCAAAGAGCAAAGGGTTGGATTTATTGGGCGGAATGGTTCGGGCAAAACCACCCTTTTGCGCATTTTGGCCGGCTTACAAGAATTGAATGATGGAAAGGTTTTAATAGATGGAACCGAAGTAGCAAAAAAAAGGAAGGAGGCCATTAAGAAGGTAGGGATAATTTTTCAAAATCCCGATCATCAAATCATTTTCCCAACTGTTGGCGAAGAGCTACGGTTTGGCCTCACTCAATTAGGTCTGAGCAAAAATGAGGCTGATTTAAAAGTGATCGCGTGTTTGAAACAATATGACAAAGTTGACTGGTTTGAACGATCCATTTCTACTTTGTCGCAAGGTCAAAAGCACTTAGTTTGCCTACTCTCAGTTTTATTAATGAAACCTCGGGTTTTACTTTTGGATGAGCCCTTTACTGGAATAGACATACCTACACAACTAAAACTAGAACATTACTTAAGTTCTCTAAAGCAAACTATCATTCACGTTTCCCATGTGCCAGAAACATTCGAAAATTATCAAAGATTAATCTGGATGGATGAAGGTATTATTCAAGCTGACGGCACACCAAAAACTATCATAAAAAAGTATAGAACTGCTATGAAAAATTATGACGAAAAGACTATTTGATGTTTACTAACGTGTCTTCGTATAGCACCAAACTAGATGGAGTCTCTGTTCAGAAAAAGATCGTTCTCAGCTGCTGTGCTGCAGCAATTTTATTTTTTATAAAAAATCCAATTGTAATGTTCTGTATATTCTTAATGCTCTTGCTAATCTATTTTTTGGCCGGTGGGCTAAAATTTCTAGGGCTAGGGTTGTATCACCTAAAAATTACTATCCCTTTTGTTACCATTTTGGCTGTTTGGCATCTGTATCTAGGGAACACAGATAAGGGTGTGACCCTTATTTTTCGGCTTATTTCAGCATTCTTAATCGCAAACCTTTTTTTACTGACCAGCAAAATTCATGATATCATTTTAGCAATTCAGAAATACTCATTTTACCTCAAGATTTTTAGGATCAACCCTCATGCCGTATCTATAACATTAGGCTTGTTTATTAGGTCAATTCCAATATTGAACCAACGCGCAAAAAATTTAATGCTTGCGCAATCAGCCAGATCAACTAAACGCAGTTTCTGGAGGATTTCCGTACCGCTTGCATTATCGATTTTAGACGATGCCGATCACGTTTCAGAAGCTCTCCGTGCTAGAGGTGGAATAAAGGAGCAAGAAAATTGATAGAAAAAACCAGTGTTCTGGTTGCTTTATTTGCCGCTCTGATTGCTGTTCTGGGGTTAGTTCCTGCTTTCCCATTAGCTTCTGGAGTGCCAATAACCGCACAAAGCTTGGGTATTATGCTTTGTGGAACAATTTTAGGTTCTAGAAAAGGTGGATTGGCAGCATTATTTTTCGTTCTTTTGACATTGGTTGGTTTGCCCTTATTGGCTGGTGGAAGAGGAGGGATAGGCCTCCTCGCAGGAGCATCCGCGGGTTTTATAGTTGGTTTTCCTATTGCAGCCTATATTACTGGCTGGCTTATGGAGAAGACAAAGTCTGTGGATATCCTAATTTCTGTCCCTCTATCTTCCATAATGGGAGGAATAGTCATACTCTACATTCCTGGGCTTATTGGTATGATGATTAATGCTGGAATGTCTCTGAACGCGGCAATCGTTGCTGTTTCGGTATACTTACCTGGTGATATTTTGAAGGTGATACTAGCAACTATAGTTACTAGTGCGATATTTAAAGCGAGGCCGAATAGTGTCTTAACGAGAACCTAAGACTTTAACATCATAGCCGAACCAATACCTCCAGCCGCGGCTATTGCCGCCATTCCAGATGCTCCTGGTGTTTTAATAAGTTCATTAAATAAACGAACTACCAATATAGCACCCGAAGCGCCAATTGGATGACCTCGAGAAAGAGCTCCTCCTCTTATATTTACTTTATCTAAATCAAGATCGCATAAACGAGTACATATTATTGCTTGTGCCGCATAAGCCTCCATGAGTTCGATAAAGGCCACATTTGATAAGCTTATTCCTGTGTGATCTAAAAGCGCTTTTATTGCTCCGACTGGGGCCAGTGGTGCTTCTTCTGGAATAACTCCACTTGTCCCAGAACCTAAAATCTCAACTGCTTTGCACATTTTATTTTTTAAAAATAGCTCTGACACCAGAACAACAAAACCGGCCGCATCAGCCGCTATCGCTGAGTTTGCATGAGTAATGGTATCTGATAATTTAGGTGCTCTTTCGCAAATTTTTTGGTTAAGTTCTCTGGTAAACAAATCATTTGTTTGGTTTAAAATTGGCGTTATTTCAGAACTTAAGATCTCCTTGGATTTCAGTGCATTTAAGTGACTATTAATACTCCAATCATCCTGTTCTTCCTTACTAATCCCAAACTTCCTGGCTAACTTTGCAGTGGCTTCAGCCAAATCAGGATCATTGAAACCAGCTGGAGCGAAAGCTGGCCTATCATAAGAAACTAGTGGCTGATCTGAGTTTTCGGGGTGTAATCTAACTGGCCGCGTAGAGTAGCTTTCCACTCCTCCAGCAACTACAATTTCTGCACGACCACTTTTTATAAGATCTGTACCGATACTGATTGCGTCCATTCCTCCACAACACTGCCGGTCAATTGATATTCCACCTACCGAAAGGTTAAGTTTTGCTTCAAGGCTAACCATTCGAGCTGGATTTCCACCAGCACCCAAAGCATTAGAAACAATAAGTTCATCAACTTCGAGATTATCTATTTTAGCCTCTTTTAAGGTATCAATCACAACCTGAGCTGCCAAATCATAATATGTCAGCGATGCAAATGCTCCAGAACGTGGAGCCACCGCGCTTCGCTTGCCCGCAATCATAAAAACGCGTTCTCTACTCATGGTAGTTACTTTTCAAGGCTCTTAGATCTGTCTTGCCGGAGGGAAGTAAGGGCCAATCGTTTAAACTAATCTTATAAATCTTTTTAGGTTTGAATATTTTGTTTATCTCTTTCAAGGTATCGTATAGCCTGTCGGAGGGAACTTCGCCATTTGTTGCTACTGCAGCTATTATTCGATAGTCACTTAATTTATTTTCAATTTTCCAAACAGCAGCATCTATTACATTCTCAGCCGTCTTAAGTTTGTCTTCAATTTCGTAACTTTCCATAGTTTTATCAGCGACCGTTAATCGTGAACTATCTTCACTAAGT
>CACGIS010000048.1 GCA_902573175.1 Paracoccaceae bacterium
AAATATTAGAGATAGACAGCTCAAATATCATTATCAGCAGCACTTTAAAGACTTAAAATGGACCGCATTTATAAAAAGGCCCGGGAAAAAATTTTCTGGTTCACAAAATAACGCTAATGCAGGCAAAGCCGTAAAAGGTTCGTTTATTGCAAATTCAGATAAGAAAAATTTCATTTCTCTGAAAGAGACTGTTATCCTTGCCATTCTAGTGAAATATCCAAGTTTAATTGATCCCAATAAAGAAAAACTTACAACGATGGAGTGGGACTCAAAAGATCACATTTTGCTTTTAGGAGAAATTTTAAACATGGGGCACTTAGGTTCCCAAGACCTCATGGAAAATTTACAAAATAAATTTGGTGATAAAGCTCTTGGGAAACTCTTTAAACAAAACCATATAAATATTATACCCTGTCTTGGGACGAAAGATGACACCCAACAAGCGGAGTCAATTTTGTCTGATGAGATAAGCAAATTAGAAATCCAGCGAGGCCTGGATGCTGAACTAGAGGAAGTTGTTAATTCTTCAGTTGAGGAGCTAGATGAGACAGCATTTTGGCGACTTGGTCAGGCGACAAAAATAAGACAAAGTGCTAATACTTCTGAAAAAGGTGATTTTGTGAATTTTGAAATGGCTCCAAATGGAGTGAAATTAGATAGAGAAGAAAAAAGTCAGTTTGACGCACTTTTGGAAGAAATTTCCCAAGATACCTTTAATAAATCTAAAAATCGTGAAAATTAAACGTAATTATTAAGTTATATGGGTGTGCGAATCAAAAGTTCACGCTATTGATTCGGGTACACGAATCACTCGACATGCCTCAGGAGCTAACTATGGCTGCAAAAGATAATGAAGATCGCAAAACTGATGAACAAGACGCTGACTTGTCTTTAGACATGAGTCAGGCAGCGGTTAAGAAGATGATCGCTGAGGCAAGAGAGCGTGGCTACATAACTTACGATCAACTAAATAATGTTTTACCCCCAGATCAGGTTTCTTCGGAACAGATTGAAGATGTTATGTCTATGTTGTCTGAAATGGGCATTAATATTATTGAAGATGAAGATGTTGAGGAAGAAGAAGGCCGCGTTACAGATTTGGTTGCAGTCAACCAAACTAAAGATGTTGCAGTTTCTGGTGGAGACACAGAAAAATTAGACCGGACGGATGATCCAGTTCGTATGTACCTTCGTGAAATGGGCTCTGTTGAATTGCTCAGCAGAGAAGGTGAAATTGCTATTGCAAAGCGGATCGAGGCTGGCCGAAACACAATGATATTGGGTTTATGTGAAAGCCCATTGACATTTCAGGCCATTACCATCTGGCGCGATGAACTTTTGAACGAGGACATTTTGCTCAGAGATGTCATCGATCTTGAGGCAACATTTGGTAATCAAATGGGTGAAGAGGTTGATGAGCAAAAGGTCATAAAAACCTCCAATGTTAATGGTGCTCCGATAAAACAATCCGGAGAAGAATTAGACGCTGACGGTAATCCAATTATTAGTGACGACGATGATGATGATGATGACGAACAATCAAATATGTCGCTGGCAGCAATGGAAGCAGAATTAAAACCACGTGTTTTGGAAATTTTGGATCGTATAGCGTCAGATTATTCACAATTATCAGAAATGCAGGACAACAGAATTTCTGCAACATTAAACGATGGAAGTGATTTTTCTGAATCCCAAGAAAAACACTATCAATCTTTACGATCAGAAATTGTTGAATTGGTTAATGAGCTGCATCTTCACAATAACAGAATTGAAGCGCTAATAGACCAGTTATACGGTATTAATAGAAGAATAATGCAGATTGATGGATCGATTGTTAAATTAGCCGACCAAGCGCGCATCAACCGCAGAGATTTCATCGAAGAGTATCGTGGATATGAATTAGATCCTAATTGGCTTGACCGTATGGCTGAAAAAACTGGTCGCGGCTGGCAAATGTTCATAGAGAAATCACGAGAAAAGGCTGAAGATTTAAGATCTGACATGGCGCAAGTTGGACAATATGTTGGTCTAGATATCTCTGAATTCAGAAGAATTGTTTCCCAAGTGCAAAAGGGTGAAAAAGAGGCTCGGCAGGCTAAAAAGGAAATGGTTGAGGCTAATTTGAGATTAGTGATCTCAATAGCTAAAAAATATACTAATCGTGGATTGCAGTTTCTGGATTTGATCCAAGAGGGTAATATTGGCCTTATGAAAGCGGTTGATAAATTTGAATATCGCCGTGGTTATAAATTTTCGACTTACGCGACCTGGTGGATACGTCAGGCGATAACCCGTTCGATAGCGGATCAAGCCAGGACTATCAGAATTCCAGTTCATATGATTGAAACCATAAATAAATTGGTTCGTACTGGTAGACAGATGCTTCATGAAATTGGAAGAGAGCCTACTCCTGAAGAGTTGGCTGCCAAACTCCAAATGCCTCTCGAAAAAGTTCGTAAGGTAATGAAGATTGCCAAGGAGCCAATTTCTTTGGAGACACCAATTGGTGATGAAGAAGATTCGCAATTGGGTGATTTTATTGAAGACAAAAATGCTGTGCTTCCATTAGACAGTGCGATCCAGGAAAATCTCAAAGAAACAACTACTCGTGTTCTTTCTTCTCTCACACCTAGAGAAGAGCGAGTTTTGAGAATGCGATTTGGTATTGGGATGAACACTGATCACACTCTGGAAGAGGTTGGACAACAGTTTAGCGTTACCCGAGAAAGAATTAGGCAAATTGAAGCTAAGGCTTTAAGGAAATTGAAACATCCCAGCAGGAGTAGGAAACTTCGCAGTTTTCTTGATCAATAAAAATATTCCTGGCAGCCTAAAAATTGCTCTTTGAGTTTTATTGAACATGCAAATTAAAAATTTCATTGTGTCAACAAATGGCCCTGGTCTTTATGAAATAACAAGTCAAATAGCGCAATGGGTTAATGGCGATGGTCTTTTGACCCTTTTGATTAAGCATACTTCAGCCAGTCTTTTAATTCAGGAAAATGCTGATCCCGAGGTAAAATTCGATTTCATTCAATTTCTTGAGAGATTAGTACCTCCTAGCTCATCGCCAGAAATGTCTTATTTAACTCATACTTATGAGGGGCCTGACGATATGCCTGCTCATATCAAATCTGGATTGCTGCCCACAACATTATCTATCCCAATAGAAAATGGTAAAATGACGCTTGGTACTTGGCAGGGGATTTACCTTGTTGAGCATCGCTTAAGTGCGCGCAGGAGAGAAATTACGGCATGCCTTCTATTGGCATGATGTACTTTATATAGGCACGAAAAAATCATATTACACAATTTGTTGTTTATTTTTTATTCTAACTGTGGATAAGTGTGCGCAAGATCCATACTGAGAGATTACAACAAGAGGTGTAGTGATGCGTTGTCCGTTTTGTGGTAATATTGACACGCAGGTAAAGGACTCAAGACCTGCAGAAGATCATGTCTCTATAAGACGGCGCAGATTTTGTGTTGCTTGCGGCGGTCGGTTCACAACATATGAGCGAGTTCAACTAAGAGATTTGGTAGTCATAAAATCAAGTGGAAGACGCGAAGATTTTGACAGAGATAAGCTGGAGAGATCTATTCGTATAGCGCTGCAAAAAAGACCTGTTGAACACGAGCGAATGGAGCAGATGATTTCTGGCATCGTGCGTCGGCTTGAAAGTTTAGGGGAAACTGACATCAATTCAAATAAAATTGGTGAAATCGTTATGGAAGCTTTGGCACGAATTGACACTGTAGCGTATGTTAGATTTGCCAGTGTTTACAAAAATTTTCAGGCAGCTGATGATTTTGATAAGTTCGTATCTGAACTCAGGCCACCAGATACAGAAGATAAAGCCTAGTTTCAGTGTCAGACGAACGCTATATGGCATTAGCGATTTCCCTTGGACGTCGAAATTTAGGTCAGACTTCACCAAACCCAAGTGTCGGATGTGTAATTGTAAAAAATGATGTAATTGTTGGTAGAGGCTATACGGCTCCAAACGGAAGGCCACATGCTGAAACACAGGCCCTAGAGCAAGCGGGTTCAGCCGCTAAAGGTGCTACCGTTTATATAACTTTGGAACCATGCTCTCACGAGGGGAAAACTCCCCCATGTGCGCACGCACTTGTTAAAGCGGGTATTAAGCGTGCCGTTATCGCGGCAATTGATCCTGACATCAGAGTAAATGGTAAAGGAATATCTATTCTTGAGGCGGCTGGGATAGAGGTTAAAGTTGGTGTTTTGTCTGACCAGGCATCTTTGGATCATGCTGGATTTTTCTCTTCTCAGAGTGAGTATCGGCCTTGGATTACCCTAAAACTAGCAACAAGCATCGATGGAAAAATTGCTACCTCCATAGGAGATAGTAAGTGGATAACAGGCTCCTCTGCTCGTCATTTCGTTCATAATATCAGAAGGAAGCACGATGCTATCATGGTAGGCAGTGGGACGGTAATATCTGATGACCCTAGTTTGAATGTGAGAGATTTAGGTGCTTGTATACAGCCATACAGAATCGTGCTGAGTTCTAATTTAGAAATTCCAGTAAAAAGTAATTTGACCAAAACAATTCGCGAACAGCCGGTTTGGATATTTCACTCAAATAAAGCATCTGAGGAGCGCAAGAATGAATGGTTGGAGGTAGGAGCCGACTTGTTCGAATGCCATGTTGATAATTTTGGTATTTCGATAAAAGATGTTATGCAAAAATTATCAGAAAAAGGAATAACTAGACTATTTTGTGAAGGAGGCGGCAAACTTGCGGCTTCGCTTATTCGCTCAGAACTAGTTGATGAAATAATTACATTTCATGGAGGTTTGACTATTGGAGCTGATGGAATTCCCAGTATTGGGAATTTGGGGGTTTGTTCGTTGAATGAGGCAAAACGTTGGCAACTAGTTCGCACACAATCTTTTGGCACTGAAGTTTTAAATATGTGGCGCCCAACCGATAAATATATTGAAATTTAAACTATTTATTGACTGATACACTTTTGCTGGAAACCTTTATAGGTTACCTTGGTTAGAGATCTTAAACAATGTTTGGAGCTTAATCTCAAATGTTTACAGGAATAATTACAGATGTGGGTGAGATTTTAGAGCTGGAAAAGAGGGGTGACCTTCGTGCCCGGATAAAAACAAATTATGACACAAACGGAATTGCGTTTGGTGCGTCTATAGCTTGTGATGGAATTTGCCTTACAGTGATAGATTTTGGGGACAACTGGTTTGACGTTGAGATTAGTGCGGAGACTGTCTCTAAAAGTGTTATAGGATCTGGCCTATGGAGAATTAACCATCAGGTGAATTTAGAGCGTTCATTAAAAGTTGGCGATGAACTCGGAGGGCATATTGTTTCTGGTCATGTAGACGGAATTGCAAAAGTTTCATCTATCAAAGACGAAGGCGATAGCACCAGATTTATGTTTGAAGTACCTGAAGAGTTAGCCCGTTTTATTGCCCCAAAAGGTTCCGTAGCTCTAAATGGCACTTCTTTGACTGTTAATGAGGTAAAAGATAATTCATTTGGAATAAATTTGGTTCCACATACAAAGAAAGTAACGTCATGGGGTAAGACTAAAGTAGGAGATCCTATAAATTTAGAAATTGATACCTTAGCGAGATACGTCGCACGATTGGCGGAATATCAATAGAATATAATTACTGTGAAGTTTTTCATTCAGCTACTTCAGGCAAAAAAAAGCTGTTAGCGTGGGTTTGCTTAAAGTCTCGCCTTTTTATCTAAATTTTAATAATCTAAATCTTTCTCAATTAATTGTTTTTACTACTTTTGGAGCAGTATACTCCGTTTTCTTTTCCAGGATGACTTCCAGTAATTCCCAGAAAAAGTCTTCACTAGAATATCCCTCTAGCCGGCCTAGTTCCCGGTCATTTTCCATTAAAACAAATGTGGGCGTAAAGATAACGTCTCTTTGTAATCCCTCAAGTTCGTCAACCTCGGTAATATCAATAGTTTTCAATGGGGCATACTTACCTTCTGGGGTCTTGGGATAAATGTGACCTAATTGGTCTTTCCACTCCAAACAGTAGTAGCAGCCTTGCTGTTCCACCATTATCAGCTCTGCTGCCATCAAATTTCCAGAAAAAATAGGCATAGCATAAATTAAAAAGCTGATCTTTCTTAATTGGTTCATTTTAACCCCAATTGACGAGTCCTTATTTATATCAGATAAATTGAATATGTGGCTTTGCAAGGATTTGTTATGTTAGACGTTTCAATTTTAGGGGCGTTTTTCGGGGGAATTCTAGTATTCTTTTCTCCATGTATTCTGCCTATTGTTCCTTTTTATTTAAGTTATATGGCTGGTGTTGGAATGGCTTCATTTAATGAAGACGGAAAACTTCCTGACGATATTCGATATAGAGCTATTGTTTCCTCAATTGCATTTTCATTTGGCATTATAACTATTTTTGTATTACTGGGCGCGGCGGCTTTTTCTATATCCAAAACTTTTCAATCGTATATTGATGAGTTTCGATATTTAGCATCTGCGATAATTCTAGTCATTGGGCTTCATTTTTTGGGAATTGTTCGCATAGCATTTTTGAATAGGCAGTTTAGTTTACAGGCTGGTGATACATCAAATATGTCTATTTTAAGTTCTTATATTGTGGGATTGGCATTTGCTGCTGGATGGACTCCATGTGTTGGAGGTGTCCTGGCGGCAGTTTTATTTACCGCGTCTTTTGAGGAGACGGCTCTAAAAGGTGTGGGTCTACTTCTGGTTTTTGGTTTGGGTCTGACATTGCCATTCGTGCTTGCTGCAGCTTTTATTAAACCGTTTTTGCAAGTTTCTTTACGTTTTAAAGCGCATTTGAATAAGGTTGAGAAAGCAATGGGCCTGTTACTTATAACATTCGCGGTTTTGTTACTTTCAAACTCAGTTAATTCGATTGCTTTTTGGATGTTGGAAATGGGCAACTGGATTAATCAGGTTTTTGGCAGGGCATAATTTTAAATAAACGGATTTTTATAAAAAATTGGAGGAAAATATGAAATTTTATAAGAAATTGATCATACTGATTTTTCTATATCTTGTTGCACCGGTATCCACATTTTCTGCGGAAGTGGGAGATGATGGCCTCCACAAGCAAACCTGGATGCGCGATACTTTTAAAGATCTTAGGGAAGATCTAGATGAAGCCAATATGGAAGGAAAAAGATTAGTTTTAATGTTTGAGCAACGGGGATGCATATACTGCTCAAAAATGCATAAAGATGTCTATTCTCGTGATAAGGTTTCAAATTATATCGAAGAAAATTTTTTCGTTGTACAACTTAATCTCCACGGTGATTTAGAGGTTACGGATTTTGACGGTGAGGTGCTGTCGGAAAAAGCAATGGCTAGAAAGTGGAATATACTTTTTACGCCGACAGTCTTATATTTACCCCAAGAAGTTGATGATGGTTCAACTGCCCCGGAAGCTTCCGTTTCTTTCATGCCAGGTGCTTGGTCAACAGCCACCACTCTTGATATGCTAACATGGGTAAAGGAAGAGCGCTATCTTTTAGATAATGGTGAAGATTTCCAGCGCTATCATGCAAGACGTATAAACGAGAGAAGAGCTGCAAAATCAAACTAGTGGATTAATTTTTCGTTTTTATGAGTTTGATCTTGATTTTTATAATTTGAGTAGCCTACGGTGTAATTAGGATATCAGGATTTATAGTCTTGATTACTATGGGAGGAGCTATGAGGCTTACAATAATTACATTGGCAGCGGCGGTCGCTTTAAGCAGTACTGCGTTTGCCGAACCAACAGCGCCCGGAAATATAAAGTTTGGAGAAAACGGTGAAGTGGAGCTTGCCCTCACAGGTGTTGCAGGTGATGCAGCAAGCGGAAGAAAACTTTTTATGAACCGAAAAAAAGGCAATTGCCTAGCATGTCATGTAAACAGTGATATGGCAGAACAGACTTTTCATGGCGAAGTAGGTCCAGAATTGGATGGAGTTGCAGATAGATGGGATGCAGCGGAACTTCGTGGTATTTTAGTTAACTCAAAAAATATGTTTGAGGGCACTATAATGCCAGCGTTTTATAGGGATAGCGGTTATAATCGGATTTTGAAAAAGTTTGATGGGACAACTATTCTATCTGCGCAGGAAGTCGAAGACCTTTTGGCTTATGTTATTACTTTGAAAGAATAGCGAAAGCATTGAAGTTTAATAATTAGGAGATTGTTATGAATTTCACACGACGTGAAACAATGGCGGTAAGTGGAGCGGCTTTAGTGGCTAGCGTACTGCCTATTAAATTAATGGCGTCTACGACTGATCTTATTTCAGGTATCACGGGCGGCACAGAAGCTTCTGGTGATGGAATTAGTCTGACGGCGCCCGAAATTGCGGAAAATGGTAATACCGTACCTATTTCAATCGATGCGCCTGGAGCAGTCGCAATCACGGTTTTGGCGGCAGGCAACCCAACACCTGGCGTTGCGAAATTTAATTTTGGAGCGGGTTCAGGCTCTCAAAGCTGTACGACCCGTATTAGGTTAGCTGGAACACAAGATGTTATCGCTGTTGCTGAAATGGCGGATGGTTCTTTTTCTGCTGCCCATCAGACTGTTAAGGTCACAATTGGCGGCTGCGGCGGCTAGGTATTAGGGAGATAAAAAATGGCAAAAGGTGTAAAACCACGCGTAAAGGTTCCCAAAACTGCAGCTGCAGGGGAGACTATAACAATAAAGACTTTAATCAGCCATAAAATGGAAACTGGGCGTCGCAAAGATGGAGACGGAAATGTAATCCCGCGTTCAATAATTAATAGGTTTACCTGTGCGTTTAATGGGAAAAATGTGGTTGATGTGAATATGGAGCCGGCAATATCTGTCAATCCGTATTTTCAATTTGAAGCTACTGTGCCTGAAGCAGGTGAGTTTGTATTTACATGGTATGACGATGACGGTTCGGTTTATGAAAAGAAAAAGTCAATAAAAATAGCTTAGGTTAAATTGTTTTCGTTTAGAGCGGAGACGCCTTTTTGAGAGGAAAAGAATATGAAAATCACGTCGCTTTTACCACTGGCATTCAGTATTGCGACAGTTGCTGGTTTTGTAACTGCAGGGGAAGATTCAACATTAACGATTGAAGGGGAAGTTTTTGTTACAAAAGCTGCCGCCCCAGCCTATCTTGAAAACGTAGATGAAATATTTTCTGGATGGACTTTTAGGCTAGGTGAAACGCAAGCGCTTCAAATGGATGATTTTGATAACCCCGCGTTTGTATTTGTAGATCAGGCGATAGATCAATTTGAAATGGTTGAAGGTTCTGCTGGTAAGGCTTGCTCTTCGTGCCATGAGTCCGCTGACGTTTTTTCAGGCCTACGTGCCAGTATGCCCAGGGTAAACTCAGCTGGTGAACTTGAGACTATTCCAGAATTAATAAATGGCTGTCGAACCGAGAGAATGGGTGCTGAAAAATGGAAATGGTCGGGTGGGCAAATGTCTGCTATGCTTGGCCTAATAGGTCTTCAGTCTCGTGGTATGCCGATTGATGTCACTATAGATGGGTCAGCCGCTTCATTCTGGGAAAAAGGCAAAGAGCTTTATTACATGCGTGTAGGTCAGTTAGATATGGCTTGCTCAAGTTGTCATGAAGATAACTATGGAAATATGATCCGTGCAGATCATTTGTCACAGGGACAAATAAATGGCTTTCCGACTTATCGATTAAAAAATGCTAAATTGAACACAATCCACGGACGTTTTAAAGGCTGTATGAAAAATATCAGAGCTACGCCTTTCAAAGAGGGTAGTGATGAATTTAAAGCACTCGAACTTTATGTTGCGTCCC
>CACGIS010000049.1 GCA_902573175.1 Paracoccaceae bacterium
CGGTTCATTTAAGGCGGGCATCTATAAGAAATCCTCGCTTGAGTTAAAAGAATCATTTCGATAACTCCGGATAACATGGTGTCGCCATCAGGCAAAGATACAGTTTAATAATTTGAATTAATTGATGGGTAAAATAAATAATTTTATTTATTTTGCGACTTTTATGATAGACGTTTTCCATCCAACTTTAAAATCAGAGAATTAGTTTTCCGTATCAGCAATTGATTCAAGATGCCCATAGAAAGACGCGCAGGACTTAAAATAAACTCCTTAACTTTAGGTAAAGGAGATGATCAAGCTTTATTATTACACTGTTCTTTAGCTAATAGCAGAGCTTGGTTGCCTCTGGCAGATGAATTTAAAGATATGCTTTCTATGGTTGCATTCGATCTGCCAGGACATGGTATGAGCCAAGATTGGGACTATACATCTGATTATCAAGACCGTTGTCTTGATATAAGCTCAACTTTTATAAATAAGCCTATCCACCTTGTGGGACACTCCTTTGGAGCAACGGTTGCTTTGCGTGTGGCGCAACGTTTTCCTGATTTTGTTAAATCCATTTCACTTATTGAGCCAGTGTTTTTTGCAGCAGCATTTTCCGATTACAGTGACTTAGAAGCACGATTTATGCTGGATCATTCCGATTACTTTATCGCAGGTGAAAATAAAAATTGGCATTTAGCTGCAGAATTATTTCTAAAGCTATGGGGAAATAACGAAGATTGGAATTTGCTAAGTGAGAGTAAAAAAAGACAATTTGCGCAAAGAATTCCATTAACTTTTGAAATTTCGAAAGCTATTTATAAAGACCCGCATGACATGCTTAAAGAGCATGCTTTTTCTTCACTAACTGGTAAATCGTCGATAATTTATGGTGATAGGTCTCATTTTATAATGCCCTATATCGGCAAAGCCTTATCGGCCAGAATACCTAACACTGAACTTAAGTGTATTCAAAACGCTGGGCATATGCTGCCTATCACGCATCCTAAAATTTGTGCGCAGATTATTAATAAAACAATTGAATCTTAGCTTACTTGGTCTTTCCAAATTTTGGTTCAACTCCTTTAATAATTCGATCGATGTTTTGTTTATGACGAAAAAATACGATACTCACCAAGAGAATTAGTAAAACAATAGTATTTGGCTGGTCGAGAGATATAGCTGCAATTGGAGCGCTTGCGGAACTGGTTAAAGATGCAAGCGAAGACATTTTCCTGACCACAGCAACAAATAACCAAACAAAACAGCAGATAATTCCAATAATAAAAGATAAAGAAATCGTAACACCTAGAAATGTAGCCACACCTTTACCACCCCTAAATCTTAGCCATATTGGGAAGCAGTGACCCACTAAAGCGCTAAAAGCTGAAACTTGAACTGCATCTTCACCAAAAAACTGTCTGACTAGAAGAACTGCACAAATACCTTTCGAAAAATCGAAAAGAAGGGTCAAAAATGCTGCCAGTTTATTTCCAGTACGCAAAACATTGGTGGCTCCTATGTTCCCAGATCCTATTTTCCGCAAATCTCCAAGTCCGAGAATCTGTGAGATAATAATTCCAAAAGGGATTGAGCCTACTAAGTATCCAAATGCGCAAGCTGCAAGTAAGACCTCTGGTTTACTAGTAAATTCAGGTAGCAATTCTAACATTCGAAAATAGTTTTCCCTGCAACGATTGTACGTCTTACTTTTCCTTGTAATTTATGACCATCAAATGGTGTATTCTTTGATTTTGACTTTAAAGTTTCCCTTTCCAAAATGAAAGGAATGTCGGCATCAAAAACAATTAAGTCAGCTGGGGCGCCCGGGGTGATTCTTCCACTTGGTAAGCCCAGTAATAATGCTGGGTTTAATGTCATGGTCTTTATGAGTTTTTCTAAACTTACTGATTGACTATGAAAAAGTTGTAGGCTTGCTGGTAGTAGTGTTTCAAGTCCGACTGCGCCAGCTGCAGCTGTTTCAAAAGGTAGACGTTTACTTTCTTCATCTTGGGGTGTGTGGAAGGATGATATTACGTCTATTACCCCAGAATTCACGGCATCAATAATAGCCAGGCGGTCATTTTCTGATCTTAGTGGCGGGTTTAGTTTAAAAAAGCTTCTATAATCCGCAATGTCGAACTCGTTGAGAGTAAGGTGGTGTATCGATGTTCCAGCTGTGATTTTGTGCCCATTTTTTTTTGCCCTTTCTAGTGCTGGAATTGAACGGGCAGTAGTTATCTGGTCAAAATGATATTGCACTCCAGTTAATTCCACCAGAGCCATGTCTCTATCTAGAGCCATTCGTTCTGCCAGTGGTGTCACGCTTGGTAGTCCTCGTAAGGAAGCAAACTTTCCTGATGTTGCCGAAGTTTCTTCTGAAAGGTCGGGATCTTGCGGGTGCCCAATAACAAGGGCATTTAATGATTTTGCATAGCTTAATGCCCTCATTAATATTTTCGAATTTTTAACTACGTTAGTAAAATCTGTGAATGCAACAGCTCCAGCATCTTTCAGAAAACCGATCTCCGTCATTTCACGACCAGCGCGTTCTTTTGTTAAAGCTACCATATGGAAAACATTTACTAGGCAAACCTCTTGGGCCCTTCTGCGTATAAATTCTAAAACTTCTGGAGTATCGATTGCTGGATTTGTGTCTGGTCGAGTAATTATGGTTGTTACACCGCCAGCGGCTGCGGCGGCTCCCGCTGACTTATAACTTTCTTTATGCCGCTCTCCAGGCTCACCAACCTTTACGCCAAGGTCTATTAATCCAGGGCTAATATATTGTCCCTGACAGTCAAAAGTTTCATCCGCTTTTTCTTTGGGAATAATTATACCATCTTCAAACATGACTTCACCATCCGAAATGGTTTCAGCCACAGGATCAATCACTTTTGCATTGGTTAGAAGTGTTTTCATTCAATTAGCCATGGTTGCCCGATTTATCATTTCTTGCCAAAAGATGCATTGCTGCCATTCGAATTGCGACGCCCATTTCGACCTGTTCTTGGATAACTGATCTATTTATATCATCAGCTAATTCGCCATCAATCTCAACACCTCGGTTCATTGGGCCAGGATGCATAACAATAGCGTCCCCTTTGGCATGAGATAGTTTCTCTTTATTAAGGCCATAGCGGTAATAATATTCTCTTTCAGATGGTATAAATCCTCCATCCATACGCTCTTTTTGCAATCGTAGCATTATTACTACATCCACATCTTTTAAACCCGTGCGCATGTCTTGGTATACTTCGACTCCCAATTCATCAATTTCAGACGGCATTAGAGTAGATGGTCCTATTAGCCTTACCCGATTTTCCATTTTTCCAAGAAGAATGATGTTAGAGCGAGCCACTCTTGAATGAGCAATATCTCCGCAAATAGCAATGCTTAATCTGTGTAATCTTCCTTTAGCGCGACGGATTGTTAAAGCATCCAGAAGCGCTTGTGTAGGATGCTCATGCCTACCATCTCCTGCGTTTAGGACAGAGCAGTTAACCTTTTGTGCAAGCAGGTCTACTGCACCAGATTGAGGATGCCTGACTATTAAAAGGTTAGGTTTCATGGCGTTTAAAGTGAGTGCTGTATCAATAAGCGTTTCACCTTTCTTAAGAGAACTTGCCTCCATAGATAAGTTCATAACGTTAGCTCCCAACCTTTTCCCCGCCAACTCAAAACTTGCTTGTGTTCGCGTCGAGTTTTCGAAAAACATATTGATTTGGGTCAACCCCGTCAGAGACTCGGCTCTTTTATCCTGCGATCGATTTAATTGTACATAATTTTCAGCGAGATCTAAAATTTCTACTATTGCTTCAGGGCGCATGGGTTCTATCCCTAGCAAATGTTTATCCTTAAAACCCATTTAGAACTCTCTGTGATTACATAAGTTCATAATCATACCTTCAAACACAAACAAGAGCTTATTGTGATTTGTTAATTACATGCAGTTTTACTTTTTCAAAAGATTAATTACCTTTGAATTATGGATTCGAAGAGTAACATGAAAGACGCTTTAGAGTTGTTAAAGTGGCAGCTAGAGCTAGGGGTGGATGAAAATGTTGGAAATATTCCTTTGAATAGATTTTCTGATCACTCTCAACCAAATGAGGTCGAGATAGAGATACCAGTTTCAACACAACAAAAAATGCCAAAAATACGCAGTGCAATTGATGAGGCTGAAAGTCGAGCAAAGCAAAGTCAAACTTTAGGTCAGTTAAAAGCTTCACTAGAAAACTATGAGTTTTGTGATTTAAAAAAAGGATCGAGAAACCTAGTTTTTTCATCTGGTGATCCAGATGCCGAAGTGATGATTATTGGTGAGGCCCCTGGACGAGAGGAAGATATTCAGGGCGCGCCATTTGTCGGTCGCGCTGGCCGACTTTTAGACAAAATGCTAAAATCAATTGGCCTAACAAGAGACAAAGACAAGCTAAATGATAGCCTAATAAACACGGCTTATATTTGTAACGTGATTCCTTGGAGGCCACCGCATAATCGTGACCCAAATACAGACGAAATAGAGATGATGCTGCCGTTTTTGAAAAGACATATATCACTTATTGAACCCAAAATTATTGTAGCTTTGGGCAATATAAGTTGCAGAGCTCTAATCGGGCAAACGGGTATAACAAAATTGAGAGGAAATTGGTTCGATTTTGATAAAATCCCATTGATGCCCATGTGTCATCCAGCATATTTATTAAGGAACAATTTTGCAAAAAAAGACGCTTGGTCTGATTTGTTAAAAATTAAGAGTAAGCTAGAGGACATGTCGTGAGTATTGATCAAAGAAAAAGTTTTATACCAGTAAGGATTGCATTATTGACGGTGTCAGACACGCGCTCTTTGAAAGACGACAAAAGTGGCTCTGTTCTTGCCGAAAGAATAGAAATTTCAGGACATCAAGTCGTTAGTCGAAAACTAATTAGGGATGACAGACAGGAAATTAGATCGCAGCTTGAAAAATGGGTTAAAAGTGAAACTGTCGATGTGATTATATCAACTGGTGGAACTGGTCTTACGGGGCGAGATGTAACGGTAGAGGCACACCGGGATGTTTATGAAAAGGAAATTGATGCATTCAGCATAGTTTTTGCAATCGTTAGTATGAAAAAAATTGGAACCTCTGCTATTCAATCGCGCAGCACTGCTGGCATTGCCGGTGGGAAGTATTTATTTGCTCTGCCTGGTAGTCCTGGTGCTTGTAAGGATGCGTGGGATGAAATTTTGGTAAAGCAATTAGATTTTAGGCACCAGCCATGTAATTTTGTAGAAATAATGCCAAGGTTAGATGAACATTTACAAAGGAAGTAGTGGAAGAAATTGTTACGGTTTACTGGGAACTTCTAGTATTCCCACTAAATTCTATTTATAGAGAAAAAAATAAATCTCCTGTCTAGGTAAGAGTAAAGTAAAACTCTAAAACCATAATCTTTTCAGGAAAATATTGAAAGCTGGCATTATGCGTTTTTTTCGACAGGCCTTGATCGGTTTAACACTATTAACCCTATCTGTGGGCATCTTATCCTATGCAGGTTATTTAATTAAGGATGCTTTAAGTGAAAGGTTTGCTCAAGAGGCAAGGGTTCCACAGCCACGTGAGCGTACTTTTGCTGTAAATGTCGTAACTGCAGAGCCTAAAGTAATAACTCCTCAACTTGAGGCGTTTGGGGAGATTAAAAGTCGCCGAACGCTAGATTTAAGGCTCGCATTAGGCGGTCAGGTAACAGGACTATCAGAAAATTTTGTGGACGGTGGGCAAGTAAAATCTGGTGAAAAATTGGTTGAAATCGACGACGCCGATGCCCAATCGTTCTATCTAAAAGCAAAAGCCGATATCATGGACGCGAAAGCTGAAGTGGAGGACGCTGAGAGAGCCCTGTTGCTAAGCAAAGATGAACTTGAAGCCGCTCTTAAACAGTCCGCGCTTAGAGAAACTGCGTTGTTTCGTCAACGGGATCTACAGGTTAGGGGAGTAGGCACAAAGGCTGCCGTTGAAGCTTCTGAGCTTGCATTGTCTTCTGCCGAGCAATCTGTTTTGAACAGGCGAAGTGCCGTTGATCAGGCTAAAGCTCGAGGAGCTAGTGCAGGGACACGATTAATAAGAAGTCAGCTTGCATTAGATGATGCGTCTCGCCGCTTAGAGGATACAAAACTTTTTTCAAAATTTGATGGTGTTTTAAGTAATATTACCTTGGTTGAAGGTGGCATTGTGACTGCGAATGAACGCATTGGGCGTTTAATCGATCCTAATTCACTGGAAGTCGCTTTCCGAGTTTCAACAGAGCAATATAGCAGACTTTTAAACGAAAATGGCCAGATTATAAATGCACGTGCTTCTGTATCCCTAAATCTCATGGGATCCGATATAACCACAAATGCGGTATTAGAAAGAGACAGTGGTTCAGTAGCTGAAGGACAAACGGGACGACTGCTTTATGCTAAGCTAGAAAAAGCCATTGGATTTAAACCAGGCGACTACGTGGTCGTAAAGGTGGACGAACCTGAGTTAAGATTTGCCATCAACCTACCCGCATCGGCGCTTAATGCAGATAATCAAGTTCTAATACTGAATGACGAGGACCGTCTCGAAAACGTTAATGTTTCTTTATTACGTCGTCAAGGTGATAACGTGATAATTCGGTCACGTGATTTGCCTGGTAAAGAAGTAGTTGCCCAACGATCCCCGCTTTTAGGTACAGGCATAAAAGTGAGAGCTGTCAGATCGGGCGAAGCGGATAAACCTCCAAAGGCTCCTGAAATGATAGAATTGACTGAAGAGAGGCGACAAAAATTAATTAAATTTATTGAAGGCAATAAATGGATACCAAAAACTGCAAAAGAGCGGACTATCGGAAAACTGAAAAAAGAAAAAGTACCCGCTGAAGTGGTAAATCGTATCGAGAGCAGGATGGGGGGATGATGACTTGACCCGATCATCACCTCAAACCGCGAACGGGATTTTATCATATTTTACGCGCCATAAAACTATGGCTAATTTGCTTTTAGTAATTTTGATCGTTGCTGGGCTTTTGGCGTTGCCCAAAATGCGATCACAATTTTTTCCTGATATAATAATTGATAACATAAATTTAAGTATTGTCTGGCAAGGTGCTGGTGCAGAAGACGTCGATGCCGCCATTGTTCGAGTTTTGGAACCCGTTTTACTTGGCGTTGATGGGGTCAGCGGTGCGAATAGTACCTCTAACGAAGGTCGAGCACGAATATCTCTTGAATTTGAACCTAACTGGGATATGGCGAGAGCGAAAGCGGATGTGGAAACAGCTTTGGACAGCGTTACTTCTTTACCACAAGATAGTGAAGATCCCACGATTATTAGAGGTAGATGGAGCGACCGCGTAACGGATGTTGTAATTTCTGGCCCAGTGGCAGTAGGTCAGTTAGGGTTATTTGCTGACGAATTTGTCATGAGGCTTTTTACTGCCGGCGTAACACGCACCACCATGAGAGGGTTGGCTGCTCCTGAGACTGTTGTCGCAGTTCCTACATCAAATCTAATCATGCACGATATAACCATGCAGGAAATTGCCATGGCAATTTCTGAAGAGGTAAGTGCGGACCCTGCTGGGGACGTAGATGGCGCAAACGCGCGGGTTAGAACAGGGATTGAGAAGCGACTAGCTAAGGATATTGGATCCATTGTTTTACGTTCTAATTCGGATGGTTCAAAACTTACAATTTCTGATGTCGCCCAGTTGAACGTAAATGGAATAGATAGGGAAAGAACTTATTTTGTCGGAACTGATCCAGCTATTAGCATAAGAGTTGATCGTAATCAGCAAGGTGACGCGATTGATATTCAGCATAAAGTTGAAAGTATTGCTAGGGAACTAGAAGCGACATTACCTGAAGGCACGAAATTAGAATTAATTCGTACTCGCGCTGAGACCATATCTAGCAGACTTAACATGCTTTTAGATAATGGACTTGTTGGACTTGGCCTTGTTGTTACGTTGTTGTTTTTATTTCTCAACACCAGAACAGCATTTTGGGTGGCGGCAGGTATTCCAACGGCAATGCTCACAGCAATAGCTCTAATGTATGCAGCAGGTATCACAATAAATATGATTTCTCTTTTTGCGCTTATAATAACATTAGGCATAGTCGTTGATGATGCTATTGTGGTAGGCGAACATGCCGATTATCGCGCTAGGTCTGGCCTACCGCCTATTGTGGCAGCTGAAACAGCGGCTCAAAGAATGTTTATGCCCGTTTTGGCTGCGACGATGACAACAGTAATCGCATTCTTTGGCTTAGTTGCAATAGGAGGCCGGTTTGGGGATCTTATTGCTGACATACCGTTCACAGTAAGTGTAGTTCTTTTGGCATCTTTGGTTGAGTGTTTCCTAATTTTACCAAACCATATGGCTCACTCTATTAACAATAGTTCAAAAATAAAATGGTATGATCGTCCAAGCTATGTAGTAAACATAGGCTTTGTTTGGTTTAGAGAAAATATATTTCGTCCTTTCATAAAGCTTGTTATCCGTGCTCGATATGTTGTTTTAGCCGGAACGTTGCTTGTTTTAGCATCGCAAATCGTTTTGTTTATCAATGGTTCAGTAACATGGCGATTTTTTAATGCACCTGAGCAATCGTCGGTAACTGGAAACTTTGCAATGGTTAACTCAGCAACACGCGCCGACACGCTCGCAATGATGAAAATATTACAGACTACAGTTGATGAACTTGCAGCTGAGTATGAAAAAGAGCATGGGCGAAATCCAGCAAAGTATGTTTTGGCCGAGTTAGGCGGGAATTCAGGTCGTGGACTTTCGGGTACAGAAAATAAATCTAAAGATCTATTAGGTGGGATTTCTATTGAACTTATTGATGCAGATTTGCGATCTTACTCCAGTTTTTCATTTGTTGGAGATTTGCAAGATAAGATTGTTCGTCATCCGCTTCTTGAAGCAATATCATTTAGAGGGTGGCGTTCTGGGCCTGGCGGTGATGCATTAGATATCCAATTTTATGGAGCTGATGCTATTACCCTTAAAAATGCTGCAGAGGCTTTAAAAACTGAACTAGAAGCTTTTTCCGCTGTTTCTGCACTAGAGGATGATTTGGCTTATGATAAAGAGGAAATTATTTTAGAACTAACTCCTCAGGGTAAAGCTTTGGGCTTTACTATCGATAGGCTAGGGGTTGTTTTGCGGAATCGCTTGAATGGTTTAGAAGCGGCTTCATACCCATTGGGGCCTCGCAGCGCGACTATTCGAGTTGAACTGCCCGAAGGTGAATTAACCTCAGACTTTCTGGAGAGAACACAACTCCGTGCAAATAGTGGGATTTATGTGCCACTAGCTGATATTGTGAGCGTTGAGCGAAAAGTTGGTTTCTCAACCGTGCGACGGGAAAATGGCATTAGGCTTATATCTGTAACTGGTGATGTTTCGGAAGATAACCCCGAAGAGGCAGAACAGGTCTTTGAAGCTCTAAAAAAGGAAATTTTACCGGAGATTGCTACAGTAAACCAAGTTGAGTGGCGTATTTCAGGATTAGCTGAACAAGAGCAAGATTTTCTCAATGATGCACGCGTTGGGATGATTTTGACACTTTTAGGCAT
>CACGIS010000050.1 GCA_902573175.1 Paracoccaceae bacterium
GCAATAAATTACGGAGCTCGAGATGAAGTTACTCGAGCAGCAAAAAGGATGGCAAAGGACGTACTGAGTGGTGACCTTAATGTGGACAGTATAAACGAAGAAACATTACCTAAATACTTAGATACCCATGTTCTGCCAGATCCTGGTTTAGTTATTAGGACTTCAGGTGAAGCGCGTATTTCAAATTTCTTACTGTGGCAGTCGGCTTACGCGGAATATGAATTTATAGACACACTGTGGCCTGACTTTACGAAAGAGATTTTTGCCAGTTTAGTGAGCGAATTTGGTAGTCGTGAGCGTCGTTTTGGTGGCGTAGTATAATGAATACTAATAACAGCTGGTATGATCTGAGATTAAGATTACTCTCAGCATCTTTTCTTTTATTTATAAGCGCTTTTTGTATTTATTTTGGCAATTATCTATTTACTCTGTTTGTAATTTCTCTCGTAGGTGTGATGCACTGGGAATTAGGTAAAATGTTATCGCCTATGTCTTTGCAGGCGATGTGGTTCAGTGCTTTCTTATCAATAATTTCAACTTTTTGCCTTTTGGCATCAAATAGTGTTTTATGGCCGGTTCTAATTCTATTGATGAATTTCCATTTTCAAAAGAATTTTTTTAACCATAATCGCTATTTTGGTGCGTTTTATTCATTGGCAGTTATTGTTTGCGGAGTAATATTTTATAGAGTTAGATTAGAATTTGGCCTTTACCATACTATTTGGTTAATCGGGATAGTTGTCGTTACTGATACTGCTGGGTATTTAATCGGGCGAATTATTGGAGGACCAAAAGTATTTCCGCGCATTAGTCCAAAGAAGACTTGGGCAGGGGTTTTGGCAGGGTGGTTTGGGGTAGCTCTGTTTTCTTGGTCATTCGTAGAAAATGTTGCTCCTCAAAGTTTATTTATTAAGTTTGTCTCAATAAGTATAATTCTATCAGTATCCGCCCAGATAGGAGATATGATCCAAAGCCACCTTAAGCGAAAAAGTGATGTCAAAGATAGTTCCGGTCTACTGCCCGGTCATGGTGGGTTTATGGATAGATTTGATGGTTTTGTAGGTGCGATGGTTGTTACTGGCCTGATTTTCGAGTGGATCTACTAGTGAAAAATATCAGTATATTGGGAGCAACAGGATCAATAGGTCGCAATACTTTAGATTTAATTCAGCGTGAGAGAGATAAGTTAAAAGTTGTTGGGTTGACTGGTGCAAATAATATTCGGCTTTTGGCTGAAAGCGCAATCAAGTTTAATGCTGACATTGTCGCGACATCTAACGATAATAAGTTTCATGATTTGAAAGAAATGCTGAGTGGGTATCAAGTTGAAGTTTGTGCCGGTATAAATGGTGTATTGGAAGTTGCTAGTCGACAAGTTGATTGGGTTATGTCTTCTATTGTTGGTTCTGCCGGTTTACTTCCAGGATTAAAGGCTCTTGAAGCCGGTGCGAACTTGGCTCTTGCAAATAAAGAGAGCATGGTTGCTGCTGGTCCAATAATGAAGAGAGTGGCTGAAGCACAAGGTGTTAAGTTGATTCCTGTTGACAGTGAGCATTCGGCTATATCGCAAGTAATTAGAGGTGAAGAAAGAGATAGTCTTTCAAAGATTATTATAACTGCCTCGGGTGGTGCTTTCAGAAACTTAACGATTTCTGAGTTGATTGATGTTACTCCAGAGCAAGCTTCAAAACATCCTAATTGGGATATGGGACAGCGGATAACAATTGATAGTGCTTCCTTATTCAATAAAGCCTTAGAAATTATTGAAGCTAAAGAATTTTTTGGATTAAAAGCGTCTGAAATTGAAGTTTTAATACATCCCCAATCTTTAGTTCATGCAATTGCATGTTTCTGTGATAGTGGGATGAAAGCTCATATTGGTCCATCTGATATGCGGCATGCTATTGCATATGCTCTGTATGAAGAAAAGAGATTTAACTTACCTTTGGAGGAAGTTGACCTTTCTAAGGTTGGAACATTAGATTTTGAAAAACCAGATCTATTAAAATACCCAGCTCTTAAGTTAGGTTTTGATGTTCTTGAACAAGGAGGGCTCGCAGGGGCAGCATTTAATGCTGCAAAAGAAGAAGCTTTAGATAATTTCTTAGATCATAAATTGAGCTTTTTAGGGATGGCTGATGTTGTTCGGGCCACGATGGACGAATTGTCGTCAAAAAATCAGCTGAGTTCGGAAGTTGAACTAGAAGCTGTAATAGATATTGATCGACAAGCAAGATTAATAGCAAAAATATTTGTCGATAAATTTTGAGGTAAAATTTTGGAGTATACTCTTTTTGTCCCTCAGTTTGGTAATTTCATAATAACGCTTGTGGCGTTTATCTTTTGCCTTTCCATTATAGTTTTTGTTCATGAATTTGGACATTATTTTGTTGGCAAATTAAGCGGTATCCACGCTGAAGTTTTTTCAATAGGATTTGGGCCTGTTTTATTATCCTTATACGATAAAAGGGGTACTAAGTGGCAAATTGCAGCGTTCCCATTCGGTGGATTTGTTAAATTTTTGGGAGATAAAAATTCAGCAAGTGCCCCTAATTTAAAGATAAAATCAGCCAAGGATGCTGTTATTTTTAAACGTGCATCTATGCATGGAGCCCCTCTGTGGGCGCGGTTTATGACCGTAGCTGCCGGGCCGGTTTTTAATTTTGTATTTTCCGGCCTAATCTTTTTTCTAATTTATATGAACCAAGGTACTACAATGTTTCCACTCAAGGTGGAAAAGCTTTTTGATACTCCATACAAACAGAAATTTGAGCTTGGAGATGTAGTTCGATCAGTAAATGGAATTGTAATTGAAAATGATTTGAATGAATTCGTAAGTTTTGCTGGGAATTCTTTCTCCAAAGAATTTTTTACTTACGTAGTGGAAAGAAATGGAAGGATTGTAACCTTAAACGACGTTCTTCAAAATCCACCAAGAATTGCCCAGGTTTTGCCTAAATCTGCAGCGATAGCGGCAGGACTGAAAAAAGGGGATTTTATTTTGTCTCTTAACTCAGAAAAAATAAATAATTTCAATGAAATTAAGAAAGTTGTTGAGGCCTCTCAGGGTGAAATTTTGAGGATTGAGTACTGGCGAAAGGGATTAGTTTATGAAACAAATCTCAAGCCTTTGATAGTTGATGTTCCAACTGAAACAGGTGGATTTGAACGTATTTACAGGATAGGAATTGTGAGTGATTATTTCCCTTTTCAGCCTTCAACAGCTAAACAATCTATTTCCTGGGCTTTCGCCAATTCAATTGAAAGTATATATCTCATTATGGAGGGATCAGTTAAAGGACTGTATCATATTCTATTTGGTAATATCAGTAGTTGCAATTTGTCTGGTCCAATAAGTATTGCTGAAACATCTGGTCAAATGGTCAAACAAGGCAGTTTGAATTACCTATGGTTTATTGCCGTTTTATCAACTGCAATTGGTATGATAAATTTATTTCCAATTCCTGTTTTAGATGGTGGGCATCTTATGTTTTTTGCCGTAGAAGCTATAATTGGAAAAAAGCCAGACCCAAATATTGTAAATACTTTTATGACTGTAGGCTTTATTTTATTGGTGGGTCTTATGCTGTTTTCACTGTTTAACGATTTCTTGTGCCCTTAATCTTTTGAAAAGAGGCTTTTGACATTGGTTTTGGAAAGCTATACTCCTGTTGACGAGGATTAATATGGGCGATGATTATGGCAAAATTCATATCGATTTTTCTGATTGGTTTTATCTGTCAAATCTGTCTTTTTGAACCAATCGCCCTGAGTGCAAATACATTCAAGTTGGGCTCCATTGACGTTAAAGGCAATAGTCGGATATCCGATGCCGCCATTGTAAATTACGCCCGTTTAAGTCCAAATGCATCTGTATCTCCTGAAAATTTGAATACTGCCTATAATAACGTTTTGAATTCTGGATTATTTAAAAATGTTTCATTCAAACAGGATGGTAGGAATTTGACTATTACTGTTGACGAGTACCCAACTGTTAACAAAATTTCTTTTGAAGGAAATAAGAAGTTCACAGATGACAAGCTTGCATCATTTTTAGTAACTGAATCGAACTTAGTTTTTGCTCCATCAAACCTTGAAAAAGATTTAACCGCACTGCAACGGCTTTACAGAAACTCTGGAAGGTTTTCAGCAACAATTCAGCCAAAGGTAATAAACCTATCAAATAATAGAGTTAATCTGATATTCGAAATTTATGAAGGTAGGGTTGTGGAAATTGAAAAAATAAATTTTGTTGGAAATAGAGAATTTAGTGATAGACGACTGCGTCGGGTCTTAAGCAGTAAACAAGCAGGTCTATTAAGAAAAATAATACTTCAAGATACACTAATAAACGAAAAGATTGTCCTAGATAAAAGGCTCTTAACAGACTTTTACAAGAGTAGAGGCTTTGTGGACTTTAGAATAAATAATGTTAATACAGAATTATCTGAGGAGAAAGATGGCTTTTTTATAACTTACAACATTACAGAAGGGCCGAAGTTTGCCTTTGGAGAAGTTAAGTTGAAGTCAAATGTTAAAGAGGTTGCTGTATCTGATTTCGAAAATTTAATTAATTTGAATTCAGGTCGAATTTTTTCACCTGCTATTTTACAATCTGCAGTTACTGAATTGGAAGAAAAATTACAAGCTCTGGGCCTTGAATTTATTCGTGTTAAACCAGAAGTAAATAAAAATTTAATTAGCCTTACGTTAGATATAAATTTAGTGTTTGAGAAAGGAGATCGCCTTTTTATTGAACGCATAGATATCTCTGGCAATACTGCAACGCTCGATAGAGTACTTAGACGTCAATTTTTTATTGTTGAGGGGGATCCGTTTAATCCTAGGGAAATTAAAGCTGCTGCAGGCCGAATACGAGCTTTGGGTCTTTTTTCCGAAACCTCTGTGAATACACTTGCAGGCAGCACAAAATCACAGGTTGTAATCGATGTTAAAGTTGTTGAGAAACCTACAGGATCATTAACTTTTGGTGCAGGCTATTCCAGTCAAGGAGGTCTGGGAGCACTCGTCGAGTATGGCGAGAGGAACTTTTTAGGGCGAGGTCAAAGCCTATCATTTGCAGTGAAAACTGGTAAAAATGATCAACTATATGAGTTTTCCTTCTTTGAACCAATGTTTCTCCGAAACGATCTTGGGTTTGGGTTAAAAGCATCTTTTAAAGATACCAAACAACAGAATGCAGCTTATGATACGGAAAGTTTACTCTTTCAGCCTTATGTTGTTTATCCCTTGGGAGATAGATCAAAAATTAAAATTGATTACTCAATTGCTCAAACTGACCTTAGTAATCCTGGTGACGTGGGATCAATTATCACAAATGAAGTTAATGAAGGCGAAGTTATTTCCTCTAGTGTCGGATATAGTTTTTCTCATGATAGCCGGCTTTACAAATCAGGTCCTGAAAATGGGTTTGTTTTTAAGTTGGGTCAACAATTTACCGGTTTAGGTGGAAATAAAACAGCATTGAAGACTACAATGAAAATGGCAGCTCAAAGACGTGCTTTTAAAGAGGATTTAAAATTAACAGCTGAGTTTGAGTCTGGTCTTCTCACTTATACAACTGGCAATAGCAGGGTTGTAGATAGGTTTTTTCTAGGATCGAGAAAAATGCGAGGTTTTGACGCTGGTGGAATTGGCCCAAGAGAATGTGCAAATAGACAATGTGGAACAAGCAAAAACGACGCTTTGGGAGGAGAAAACTTTGCTGTACTAAGGTTTGAAGCGGAGTTTCCCTTGGGTTTGCCTGATGAATATGGAATGACTGGCGGACTTTTCTACGATATTGGTAATTTATGGTCACTGAAAAAAATTAATAATGATGTGCTTTATGAAGATGGGTCCTGGCGCCAGGCAATAGGTGCTTCCTTATTTTGGAAAACTCCTATAGGACCTTTGAGATTTAATTTTAGCGATGTACTTAAAAAGGAACAGTATGATAGGGATGAGTCTTTTGACTTAACAATATCAACTCGCTTTTAATGACGTACTTTAAGATATTTTTATTATTTTTAAGTTTAGTGGCGCAGCCTCTATTGGGATCAGAACAATCGGGTTTATTTACGGTTGATATGAATAAATTATTTAAATCTAGTGATTTTGGAAAGAAAATTATTTCAGCTAATAATAAAGCTCGTCTAGAACTTCAAAATGAAAATGAAGAATTAGAATCCAAACTTCTTTCAGAAGAAAAAGACTTAAGCGAGCAGAGGAAAATACTTTCTTTGGAGGACTTTCAACCAAAAGCATTAGAGTTTGATAAAAAGGTGTCGATAATTCGAACAGAGCAGAGCGAAAAGGAAGAAAATTTAAAAAATAAGGCCCGCAAACAAGAGTCTGAATTTTATAAAAGAATTTATCCATTGCTTTACGAAATATTATTAGATCGAGGTGGGTTAGTGTTAGTTGATCAGAGAAATGTAATTTTGTGGGATACCAATGTTGATATTACCGACGACGCGATCAGATTAATTAATCAAGTACTAGGCAATAGTATTCAAACAAATTAAAGAGTTTTTGATTAATTTTTTGTAGTTAAAGTTACTTACTGATACCATAAAAAAAATGTTTTAATCTTTTGTAAAAGGGAAATTAAAAAGGAGGTCGTGTGTCAAATAAATTGAAATCAGCAGATATACAGCTTATTCAAAGAATAATCCCACATCGCTATCCATTCTTGCTTGTAGATAAAGTAATTGAGATCAATAGTCTTGAATCAGCTACTGGCATTAAAAATGTGACCTTTAATGAACCTTATTTTCAAGGTCACTTTCCTGGCGTTCCGATAATGCCGGGCGTTACTATAATAGAAGCATTAGCGCAAACATCTGCAGTTATGGTTGGTGTCAGTTTGGATCTAGCTGATAAAAATTTATTAATTTACTTTATGGGTATAGATAATTGTAAATTCAGACGTAAAGTTGGACCTGGAGATACTTTAGAATTAAGAGTCAGCGTTTTACGAGGTAAAATTGGTAGCAAAGTTTGGAAATTTTCTGGTACCGCGAGTGTGGCTGGGGAAATTGCTGCTGAAGCTGAATTCACGGCAATGATGGAATTACCGCTTGGTGTCTGATTGATGAAAAATAGATTTATCCATCCCTCAGCTTTTATAGAGCCTGGAGCAAAATTAGCTAACAATGTCACTATAGGGCCCTTCAGTTATATTGGTGCTGACGTGACCTTACATTCCAGAGTGGAAATAAAAAGCCATGTTGTCATTACAGGAAAAACAGAAATCGAACAGGAAACGGTTGTTTATCCATTTGCAGTTATTGGCGAAATTCCCCAAGATTTAAAATTTAATGGTGAGAAAACCAGCTTAAAAATTGGAAAAAGAAACCAAATTAGAGAGAATGTGACGATAAATGTTGGAACTGCAGGAGGCGGTGGACAGACTTCGGTTGGTAATAATTGCTTATTTATGACAGGAAGTCATATAGCCCATGATGCAAATATTGGTGATAACGTAATTATAGCAAATTGTGGGGCTGTAGCTGGTCATTGTGTGATAGAAGACGATGTAATAATTGGTGGATTATCCGGTATACACCAGTTTGTTAGAATTGGGCGTGGCTCAATTGTTGGTGCGGTGACGATGGTAACCAAGGATGTAATTCCTTTTGGTTTGGTACAAGGCCCGAGAGGTACTCTGGATGGTCTTAATTTAATAGGGCTGAAGAGAAAAGGGGTTAAGAGAAGCGATATTACGGCCTTGCGTGCTGCATTCCAAACGCTAGTACAAGGTGAAGGTACATTTCAGGATAGAGCTAAAAAGTTAAAGGAAGAGGCGACCAGCGAATACGTAGATGCCATCACAAATTTTATCTTAGGTGCTAGTGATAGGTCGTTTTTAACACCAGGCGATTTTTGATATGGATGATGGGTCTGATCTGGCTATAATAAGTGGCTCAGGAAAACTCCCTTTGCTAATAAAAAAAGCATATAAAAATGCGATTAATATAACATTTACCAATCCTGAAAAAGTATATGAAAATAAAGTCTTAAAATGTGAATTTGAGAAATTAGGTTTTCTTCTTGATAGCCTTAAAAAAAATCGTATACGTCGTGTTGTCATGGCTGGCGCCATCAACCGTCCACAATTTGATCAAAGTAAGTTGGACGAATACACTGTATCTATAATGCCAACTTTAAGTGCAAAATTAGTTCAAGGAGACAATGAACTCCTTTCCTTTATAGCAGATGAGTTTGAAAAAAAAGGTTATCAAATTGTAGGTGCCTCAGAAATTCTTCCTAACTTAATTTTGAAACCCGGATTTCTTTGTGGCACTCCCTATGAATTTATAAAAAGAGATATTCATAAGGCTGATAGAATTTTAAAATTATTGTCTCCTGAAGATATAGGTCAGGGTATAGTGATCGAAAAAGGGCTTGTAATAGGTATCGAAACGCTACAGGGCACAAACGCATTATTAAGATTTGTTGCTAACACCTCGCCGCACCTCAGAAGAGGTAATATAGGCGGGATCTTTGTTAAGCGTCCTAAAGCTAATCAAGATTTACGTTTTGATATGCCAGTTATAGGCCCAGAAACAATTAAACTAGCTTTTGAAGCTGGTTTGCGAGGATTGGTGGTTTCGCCACGTTCAGTTATAATTTTAGATAAAGAAAAATGCATCCAAATCGCTGAGGCTAATGATTTTTTTATTCTGGCTGAGGAAACTAAACATTGAAAATATTCATAATAGCTGGGGAAGAATCCGGTGATAAGCTTGGTTCGGCAATTATTGATGGATTAATAAAGACTATTGATGAGCCGCCAAAAATTTTAGGAATAGGTGGTAATGGTATGCTAAGCCGTGGGCTTGAACCTGTGTTTCCTATGAGCGAACTTTCAGTGATGGGTTTTGTTGAGATAGCGTCTCAGTATAAAAACTTAAAAAAGCGATTAAATCAAACTATCTCATCTATTTTAGATCAAAAACCTGACGTTTTATTGACTATTGATGCTCCTGAGTTTTGTTTTCGAGTTGCAAAAAAGATAAAAGAATTGAACAAAAATATTCCGATTGTCCACTATGTTGCTCCTTCCGTTTGGGCATGGAGACCTAACCGAGCAAAGAAAATTTCAAATTTTGTTGATCATATTTTGGCACTTTTCCCATTTGAGCCTCGGTACTTTCACGATGTTGGAGTTAGGTGTGATTTTGTTGGTCATCCAATTGTATCAGAAACTTTAGCGGATGAGGAGAGTGTTGCCGAACTCAAAAAAGTGTATTCCCTATCAGACGAACCGATTATTTTATGCCTTCCAGGTTCAAGAAAATCAGAAATCGATCGATTAATGCCAACTTTTGGAGAAACTTTAAAAAAGTTTTCTAATGCGTTGCCCAATGCCAAGTTTATTTTACCGTCAACACCTGATGTTTATGAGTACTCTGAAAAATATTTGGATTGTATGCCAAAAGATATAATTTTTCTCACGCCCAAAAAAATTGGGTTAGAGAAA
>CACGIS010000051.1 GCA_902573175.1 Paracoccaceae bacterium
ATCTTCTATAGAAGGACAGTATCGAGGACCCACACCGTCTATATGACCTCCATACATTGCTGATTTTGAGAGATTTTTTTCTATAATCTCATGCGTTTTCTCGTTGGTAAAGGTTATTCCACATGAAATTTGCTCTGCTGTTGGGTTTTTTGATAAAAAGGAAAACATTATTGGATCAACATCGCCAGGCTGCCTTTCTAGCTCTTCCCAATTTATAGATTTTCCATTTAATCGTGGAGGTGTTCCCGTTTTTAATCTACCTAGTTTTAGGCCAAAACCCTCAATCTTTTCCGCAAGCTTTAATGATGGATTTGCGCCCATACGGCCAGCTGAGTATGAAACCTCTCCTATATAAACCTTTCCTCGAAGAAATGTTCCGGTAGTTATAATGGTTGATTTTGCTAAAATTTCAGATCCATCGGCTAAAATTACACCCCTTACCTCATCATGTGAACCAACAAGATCAACAACTTCACCTTCTACGATGGAGAGGTTTTCAATTGATTTTAAAGCTCTTTTTATTGATTTTTGATATAACAATCGGTCGGCCTGAACCCGCGGCCCTTGAACTGCAGGTCCCTTTTTGCGATTTAGTAATCTAAACTGAATACCGGCCTCGTCCGCCGAACGCGCCATAATACCGTCCAGCGCATCAATTTCACGCACCAAGTGACCCTTCCCAAGGCCACCAATAGCGGGGTTACATGACATTATACCAAGATCAGAGGATTTCAGCGTAACGAGAGCTGTATTCGCACCCATCCTCGATGAAGCCGCTGCAGCCTCACTACCTGCATGTCCACCACCAACCACGATCACGTCAAATTGTTTCACGTGAAACACTCCTTACTTTCCCAAACAAAAAGACGAGAAAATCTCATCAAGAACTTTTTCTACATCTACTTTACCAAACAATTCATCTAAGGTGTAGGCAGTTTGTCTTAATTCTTCTGCTGCCAGATCATAAAAGGCTGGACCATCGGTTACAAATTTTTTTGCTGTTGTTAGCTTATTTATAGATCTATCGATCGCTTCCTTATGCCGAAACCTTGTTGCAATACCCTGGTTTTGCACATTATTTCCTAATTCATTTTTAATAGAATCTATCATGTTATCTATGCCGAAACCTGTAACAGCTGAAAGACCATTTTTCATATCACCATCATCACATTTTGATATAAAAGTTAAAATGTTTGGGTTCTTTATTTCTGGAAGTTTTTTACCATCATCTGTAAGCACGATAACCAGATCCGAAGAATTAGCTCTTTCGATAGCCTTATAAATACCTTTTGTTTCGATCAAATTGTTTGTCTCTCTCAATCCAGCTGTATCAAGCATCGTTACAGGCAGACCATCTAAATCCATCTTTACTTCTATGATGTCCCTAGTCGTTCCAGCTTGTTCTGATGTGATTGCAGCCTCTCTACCCGCTAGTGCATTTAAAAGTGTAGACTTACCAACATTTGGCTTACCCACTATAGCCACTTCAAAGCCTGATCTTATTCTCTCTGCAACGTTTATACCGGTAGACTCAAAACTTAAGTCTTTGATTATAGTGGATAAAATAGATATAACGTCTTCAGAAACATCTGTAGGAACCTCTTCATCAGCAAAGTCTATAGTTACTTCAATTAAAGCCATTGCTTTGATTATCATGGAGCGCCATTCTTGTGCTCGTTCCCCTAATTTGCCTGAAAGGACTTTTAAAGCCTGCACTCTTTGGGCTTCTGTTTCAGCCTCTATAAGATCTGCAAGACCTTCTATCTCTGCTAAATCAAGCTTTTCATTTGAAAAAGCCCGCCGTGTAAACTCTCCAGGCAGTGCTTGTCGAAAATTAGCGATTTTTGAAAGCGTTTCTAAAGTTTTTTGTATTACAGCTATACTTCCATGAAGATGCAATTCAACCACATCCTCGCCTGTAAAACTATGAGGACCTTTGAAGGGAAGCACTAAAGCCCTATCAATATGTAATCCTTCTTGTGTGTATAAATCACAAAGTATTGTTTTCCTTGGTTTAATTCTAATATCGTTACACAAAGAGTTTAACGATAAAAAAGCATCTGGACCTGAAATCCGAACAACTGCAACTCCTGCGCGCCCCAGTGGTGTGGCAAGCGCATAAATAGTATCAACCATAAAAAATCCCTAGATTAGGTATTCATAGAATCGAAGAACTCAGAATTTGTCTTTGTTTGTTTTAATTTTGATAAAAGAAATTCTATCCCATCTGTCGTTCCCATTGGATTTAGAATACGTCTCAAAACAAATGTTTTCTGTAAATCAATTTTATCTATAAGAAGATCTTCTTTTCGTGTGCCAGACTTCAATATATCTATAGCTGGGAAAACCCTTTTATCAGCAACTTTTCTGTCTAATACGATTTCACTGTTGCCTGTTCCTTTAAATTCTTCAAAAATAACTTCATCCATTCTACTGCCTGTATCTATCAAAGCTGTAGATATGATGGTTAATGACCCGCCTTCTTCTATATTTCGAGCAGCCCCAAAGAACCTTTTCGGTCTTTGAAGAGCATTTGCATCCACTCCACCTGTTAAAACTTTACCTGATGAGGGTATTACAGTGTTAAATGCCCTACCCAGCCGGGTTATAGAATCCAAAAGAATAACAACATCCCGCTTATGTTCAACAAGTCTCTTTGCTTTTTCTATCACCATTTCTGATACTGCTACATGCCTAGCTGCGGGCTCATCGAAAGTAGAAGATATCACCTCTCCTTTTACTGACCTCTGCATATCAGTAACTTCCTCTGGTCTCTCGTCTATAAGTAAAACTATTAGATAACACTCTGGGTGATTTTGCTCTATACTGTGAGCTATATTTTGTAGGATAACTGTCTTACCAGTTCTTGGAGGTGCAACAATAAGTGATCGTTGACCCTTACCAATAGGTGCTACTAAATCTATAACTCTTGCTGATTTATCTTTAACTGTTGGATCTTCTATTTCCATAATGAGGCGCTCATCAGGATATAGTGGTGTAAGATTATCGAAAGCTATTTTATGTTTTGCTTTATCAGGATCTTGAAAATTGATTTGATGCGCTTCTATTAAAGCAAAGTACCTTTCGTTATCTTCTGGTGCTTTTATCAATCCCTCTATCGTATCACCTGTTCTCAATGAGTATTTTCTAATCATTTCTGGGGATACGTAAATATCATCTGGACCTGGTAAATAGTTGGCTTCAGGTGACCTTAAAAAACCAAATCCGTCTTGTAAAACTTCAAGAACACCATCTCCCGCAATTTCCCAGCCTTCATCTGCTCTTTCGCGTAAGATCTGAAACATAATTTCACCCTTGCGCATAGTTGATGCATTTTCTATTTCTAGTTCTTCTGCCATAGAAAGAAGATCTTTAGGGCTCTTAACCTTTAAATCAGATAGATTTAAGCGAGTAGTAGACATACCGGTACCTGCTAATAAAAATATTGAAAGCCAACACTGAACAGTATTGTGGGGTTTCGGTACACTGAGTACCAAATTGAGTCAACTTGTTTAGAAATTGGTAATTGTTAGTTTCTCCATTTAGCTAGAAGAAAAGTTAAAGTTTTAAGTCCCATAAGAAAATAATATTTATATAAGATATAGAAGATGTAGTAGGTATCAAAAAAAATGTGGATCAAATTTCATCCACATTTTTAATAGAACAAAAATTTTCTGTAAGTAATTAAAAAATAGAAAAAAAAAACTTTAATTAACATTTTGTGGGTTATTATTAAAGTTCATACTCACAAAGGATAAAATGTATTTTATTTATTATAAAGAACATAATAAATTAAAAAAATAGAAAAAAAATATAGTGTTAACAAATACAGTGAAACAAAACATTTTTTATCCACAAACCCATACATGGATTTATTAATGAGCGGGGAATTTATATTAGCGTCATCTTCTGAGGTGCGAAAGGAACTATTAGAAAAGTCAAATATATCATTCTTGTCAGTTAACCCAAATATAGATGAGGATGCTGTGAAATCCTCCTTATTGGTTGAAAATTACTCTCCCCGCGATATAGCAGATGCATTGGCAGAATTAAAAGCTGGCAAAATTTCCTTAAAAAACCCAGATAGTTTGGTATTGGGATGCGATCAGATCTTAGAATTTGAAGGCATTTTATTGGAGAAACCACCGTCGAAAAATTCAGCTATTCAGCAATTAATGAAAATTTCAGGAAAAAAGCACTTTGCATATTCTGCAGCAGTTATATTCGAAAACTCTAAACCTGTCTGGCGTTTCGTTGGTAAAGCGGATCTATTGTTAAAAAACAATAGTGAGGAATACATTTCTGACTATGTAAATAGAAATTGGAATAGTATCAAACATAGTGTGGGCGGATATAAAATAGAAGAAGAAGGTTGCCGCTTATTTTCAAAAATTAATGGTGACTATTTTTCTATTTTAGGTATGCCACTACTAGAAATTATAAACTTCCTGTGTATTAGAGGTGTAATAGATGGATGAGGCAAGGCCAAGTTTAGCAGCTGTTTTAGGCAATCCAATATCCCACTCAAAATCGCCTAGAATGCACAACTATTGGTTAAAGAAAAACAAATTAAATGGTTATTATATACCTATAAAAGTTGAACTAGAAGATTTTGAGCAAACTATACGCGCGTTAGTGAATATGGGCTTTTCTGGAGTTAATGTTACTATACCACATAAATTATCAGCGCTAAAGATAGCAGATAAAAGCTCAAGCACAGCACAATATATTGGCGCAGCTAATACTTTAACGTTCACCAAAGAAAATAAAATATATGCCGATAATACAGACGCTTACGGCTTTATAAATAACATAAAATCTAAATATCCAGACTGGAATCCAAAAAAAGGAACGTCAGTAGTATTAGGAGCAGGAGGAGCAAGTAGAGCGGTTATAGCAGCGTTATTATCAGAAGGCTCCGAAAAAATAATAGTTCTAAACAGGACTATTGAAAAAGCTGAAGCACTTAAAAAAGATTATGACAATAAAATTACCGTTGAGTCGTGGAAAAATATAAATGAAGTAGCGGCCTCGAGTAGCAATATAATCAACACTACCTCACTGGGTATGAATGATGAAACGTTTATTGCCATTAACCCAAAGGCTATACCTGAAACAGCTCTTGTTTCAGACTTGGTTTACACGCCTTTAGAAACAAACTTATTGAAAATAGCAAAAGATAGAGGATCCAGAACGGTTGACGGTTTAGGCATGTTAATTCACCAAGGAATACCAGGTTTTGAAGCTTGGTTTGGTCAAAAACCTTTAGTTACTGAAGAGCTAAGAAAGATATTAACAAAATGAAATTCAAACTTGGTCTAACAGGATCAATGGGAATGGGTAAAACAAGCACTGCATCCTTGTTTGAGAAATACAATTGTGGAGTATGGGATGCTGATAAAGCTGTACACAGACTTTATGGAAGAGGTGGTGAAGCGGTAAAGCCAATAGCTAAGTTTTTTCCAAAAGCTATAACAGAGGGTTCAGTAAATAGGATAGAGCTGAAAAAATATTTAAGCGAAGATTTTGATCAAATAACTGTATTAGAAAATATTGTTCATCCTTTAGTTTCTGCAGATAGGGAAAAATTTATCGAAAAAACAAAACATAAGATCAATGTGTTCGACATACCATTGTTGTTTGAGACAGGTTCTAATAAAATTATGGATAAAGTAGCGTGTGTATTTGTGTCTAAGCCTATCCAAATGGAAAGAATACGGTCACGAAAATCTATGACAGAAAACCAGATAGAAAAAATTATGCGACAGCAGATGCCAATAGAAGAGAAATGTAGGTTATCAGATTTTGTTATAGAAACATACAATGAAAACGATACTGAAAAACAAGTTGTAAGCATAATTAAAGAGATAAAAAGCTATCTGAATGCGTGAAATAGTTTTAGATACGGAGACCACAGGGCTCGATCCCTCGACAGGTGATAGAATAGTGGAAATAGGAGCTGTTGAGCTTTTGAACCACCTTCCAACAGGCAAAACATTTCATAAATATCTGAACCCCGAGCGTAATATGCCCGAGGAGGCGCAGGCCGTTCATGGTTTGACGGAGGAATTTCTAAAGGATAAGCCTGTATTTTCTCAAATCGCAGACGACTTTTTGGCCTTTATAAAGGGTTCAAAGCTAATAATACATAATGCTTCGTTTGATATGAAATTTATAAACGCAGAATTGGCGCTGGCTAGAAAAACCACATTACCAAGCGATATTGCGATAGATACTTTGGGAATAGCACGAAAAAAATTTCCGGGATCACCTGCTTCACTAGATGCATTGTGCAGGCGTTTTAATATCGATAATTCTGCAAGAACATTGCATGGAGCTTTGTTAGATTCAGAAATCTTAGCAGAGGTTTATTTGGAGCTTATTGGTGGTCGTCAACCAGATTTTGGCCTATCCGACGCACATAACACTGGTGAAAAAAAAGTCGATGAAGAAAGACAAGTATTCAAGCGACCTAAACCACTAAAAACTCGTTTAACTGTTAAAGATGAAGAGGCTCATAAATCATTTGTAAAAAAACTTGGGGCAAGTGCCATGTGGAACAAAGTAATAATCAAAAGCTAATTTTTAGTAGCTTTTTCTGCTTCTGCTTGACGCCGTGCAATTTCGTTTTGATATAAAGCCAAAAAATTAATTTGTTCAAGATTTAAAGGTGGAAAACCACCGTCACGTGTCACATCGCCTACTATTCGCCTTAGATATGGGAATAGAATTCTCGGACACTCGATCATTAGGTATGGGTGGATTTGGTCTTCGGGAACGCCAGTTACTTCAAATATACCACCATATTCTATTTCTAATATAAATAGCTTAGAGTTTTCACTCTCAGCCACAAACAGTTTTGACTTTTTAGTATCATCAGAAGGCTCCGATGTCTCTTTCTTAGCTGAAGAGACTACAGATAATTTTATCAATACTTCGTATTGGTTGTCAGTTGTTCTTTTTTTCGCATCAAGATTGACTTGCACTTTTATATCGGGAGGGGTGTTAGTATCTAAACCCTTTTGAGCCAAAATATTCTCAAATGATAGGTCTCTAATAAACTGGGCTAAAACCTTAGTATTCGGTTGAATTGCCTGTTTCTGTTCTGCCATATATAACTCCCCGCCATTTTTTAAAATAATAGACTAATTTAGTCATTACTATGCGTTTTACTGTTATTGGTCCATGGTGATTTTTCTTCTGGTTCTACTTCTTTGTAGTCTGTAACTTCTATATCTGAATATTTATTTTTATCACCACCACTACTTTCAGGAGATGAGTATTTTACGAGATTTACCTTATTTCTTAACCAAAAAAAAGCAGCCCTTCTAACCTTTGGTAATAACAATAAAAAACCAACAGTATCCGTAAAAAACCCAGGCGTTAAAAGCAAAGCACCAGCAAACAAAATCATTGCACCGTGTACTATTGGCTCTGTGGGGTTTTCTAACTCATTAAATTTACTTTGGATTTCCTTTAAGACGTTAACGCCCTGTGTTTTAACTAAGAATGTGCCCAAGATAGCAGTTAGTAAAATAATAAAAAGAGTTGGATAAATACCGATAAAACCACCCAGTAGTATGAAAAGCCAAATCTCCAAAAGTGGTATTAGGATAAATAGCAATAACAACCACATATCTTTATCTCCAATTTATCAGGTAGTGGACTTGTTGGACCTTTGCACCTACATAGATAATGAGATAGAAAATTTCTACCTATTCTTTGATTGAGGTTAAAATGAACCCTGCGCTAATAGAACTGATTATCCTGGCTGGAATAGCCGTATTTTTATTTTTGAGACTTAGAAGTGTTCTTGGAACTCGGGAAGGGTTTGAAAAACCACGTATGCAGCCAAAAAATGATACACCCAAGCGAGACTTTAAGGTGATAGATGGTGGCGAAGATAAAGACATTACAGATAACGTTGAAAAAAATTCTAAATCTGCAAAGGCTCTGAAAACAATAAAAGAAAAAGATGAAACTTTTACGGTAAATGAATTCTTGTCAGGCGCTCGATCTGCTTACGAGTGGATTCTCATGTCCTTCGAAAAAAATGAAATTGACGACATAAGAGGGCTTTTAAGTGAGGAGGTTGCTGAAGCTTTTGACTCAGTAGTAGAACAGCGAATTTCGCAGGGTTTGACAATTGAAGCAGAATTTATTGGTGTTAGAGAAATGAAATTAGTAGATGCAAGCTATAATTCGAAAACAAACACGGCAGAGATAGCAGTATCTTTCACTGGAGAAATGACTTCAGTTGTGAAAAACTCTTCTGGGGAAATCGTAGAGGGTGACTCAAAGCAAATCAAAAGACAAAAAGATACTTGGACGTTTTCTAAAGATATCCAATCCTCTGATCCAAATTGGCTGTTAGTTGCAACTGGTGAATAACGCATAAAGAAATAATTTAAAGCTTTACCCAGATATTGGGTGGGAAAGACATGAAAAAGCGCGATCTAAGCGATGATGAAAAAGAGTTATGGAAAGAGTTTTCTAAATCGACAGAACCCTTACCACATCAAAATCAGAAAAATCAGAAGACAGCACCTGGAAAAAAGAAACTAATAAACTCTGTAAATTTAAAAGATGAGAAAAAAAAATTACATAGGGGGTAAAAAAACTCCCGCGCATGTTGATAAGGCTCCAGTTTCATCTGTGTTGAGTATGGATTCTAAACTTCATACCAAAATGCGACAGGGCAAAATAAGACCAGAAGCAAAGCTAGACTTACATGGTCTAAATTTATCTCAAGCGCAGCCAATTTTAACAAAATTTGTTCTGGATGCTCATGACAAAGGTTTAAGGCTTATCCTGATAATTACTGGCAAGGGAAAAAACACTGAGGACTACGATATAATACCTAAAAGGAAGGGTATTTTAAAAGCTAACGTCCCTAATTGGCTTGCTATGGAGCCTCTATCAAGCAAGATTCTCCAGATTACAAATGCTCACGTTAAGCATGGTGGTGGTGGCGCTTTTTATGTATATTTAAGAAAAAAACGATGAGTATAGCTAAGCAAATTAGAACACCATACATAATAAGAACAAATTTTTGGATGCGTTAATGGAACTGACAGAAAACAAAATTATAAAATCGCAAAAAAAAATCGTTTGGAGCGCTTTGATGTCATCAGAGGTACTTTCACAGTGCATTCCGGGGTGCCAACAAATGACAGGCAACCCACAAGATGGCTTTGAGGCGACAGTTGTTCAGAAAGTAGG
>CACGIS010000052.1 GCA_902573175.1 Paracoccaceae bacterium
AAAAGAAATCTGTCGAGAATAACAATTTATTTAAAAAGGTTATCGAAGAGGCGAATGTTGAATTGAAGGCAAATGCCATCAAACAGGGAGCAAATGCTGTTCTTGGTTACAATATGAATTTAACCACAACCGCATTTGGATCAAAAAATTACGTAATTGTCTCAGTCACAGGAACGGCTGTCGAAACAGCCTAAAACTGTTTCGACACTATTAAAGCTTTTTATAAGCCTTTCTTTGAATGGCAATCAAAGAAGTGTCCCGTGAAAGTTGTAATGCCGTTCTTTTCTTCCCAGCCAGTAATTGAAAGAGCGTTTGCACCTGTAACTAGGGCTCTATTCCTCATAGCAATTAGTGTTTGAGTATAGGGAAGCTCACTGGAAAATTTTAATGCTATTGTTCTAGAGCAGAAATCGCTGCCGCGAGTGTAAGAATAAGCATGAACGCTGACTTTTTCTGATCCTTTTAGGGCTTTTGCATCTAAAATTGTAAGAGTTGTGGCATTTGTACCGCTGTTATTTACGCTTTGGTTATTCGCAGGCGGAATAGTTACCTGACAACCTGCTACCAATAATGCCATGGTAAATGACAGCATAAGCATTTTAATATTTTGCATAACGAATTCCTTATTTGCTGCCTTAGTCCAACGACAAACTCCAAGGTCATTTTAGGTTTCTTATAAAAATAATAAAAAAAAATCGTTTTTCATACCATTTTTTATGCACCTGCCAACAGATTATGTTAGGTTTAGACGAAGGCGGACGGTTATATGGTTAGCGAATTTGAAAAAAAAGTTGCAGATGAATATAACTCTCGTTTTATCAGGTATGGAGCGCAACCTAAATCGAGTTTGTGGTTTTCAGAGCAGCGTCAAATTTTGAGATTTGATCTTATAATTAATTGTATAAAAAGAAATTCAGTGCCACGCCATTTTTCTGTTAATGATATTGGTTGCGGCTATGGTGGTTTCTTAAAGCGGCTGAAGAGTAATTTTAATAATGATAGCTTCTCTTATGCGGGGTTTGATTTGGCAAAAAGCCCAATTAAATACTGCGAGCGCAAATACGCTAAAAAAGGCGCCTACTTTTATTCTAGCGGAACTCCTTCGGAAATGGCCGATTATAGTGTTATGTCAGGGACATTTAATTATGCCCCGGATCTTACTGTGAACGCGTGGAGGGATTATTTATTTACAAGCCTGAATTCCATATGGAATTTAACGCGGCGTAGCATGATTTTTAATTTGATGATTTCCGAAGAAGATAAAATAACCTCTCAAAGTATCTCTTACATTAGAAAAGAAACCATACTTAACTTTTGTCAGAGTAATTTTGGAGCGACTTATGAGCATTTCTCCTCCAAGCTACCCCGAGAAATTACCTTTTGTGTAAGCAAAACATAAATTTAGCAGAACAAATTATTATTGATGGCATGGCAATTGCAATCTTTAATTAAGTTAGGCGAGGCAAATGTATAAGTTTCTTTTTTTATTTTTTATGCTCGGAGCGGCTGCGATTATTTATAAGTCTCTTGAGCGCAGCTATATGTCTCAAACTGTTATTGCGAGAGTTACTCTTACAACAAATTGTGACTTGGACCCAAAAGCATTTGCTGTAAAGAATATGACTTCTGGTCAGGTTAGAGAGTTCCAACATGGCGAGGCGTTTATTAAAGCCACCTTGGCTGACGAGTTGATGGTCGTCTTATCTGAAAAATTTGATCAAGTTTCTTTTGAAGGTGAAGTTGTGCCTGTGAAACAAAATCTAGAAATATTTCAAGATTGTAGGAAGCCTATTGGCATTGATGGGATTTTTAAGAGTTTTAACGAACAATTTGCTGCGAAGTGATTTATCTTGAAGTGATTTAACTTGATGGTTTTTCCATCAGCTTGATTATCGGATAAAAATTTACCTACTTATATTTTTTTTAATAATTTTCAGTACTCAGTGCGTGTTGACATCGAAACCGGATGCGCCTATACGCACGCGAACAACCGTTGAGGGCCGCCTCGATGTAACTTCAGAATTGGAGTGGGCAAGATCCAAGCTTTTGCTTTGATCCTCTGATAAACCGCCGCGTCGTTCTATAGATGTTTAGACGATTGCGGTTTTTTGTATTGCGGACGCGTAGTGCTAACCTGAACTACACGGCTTTTTGCTGTGAATATAAATTGAGATAAACGGGGTAACCTGAATGCCAACAATCCAGCAGCTGATCCGCAAACCAAGGCAGCCTAAAATTAAAAGGTCTAAATCGCAGCATTTGGAACAATGCCCGCAGAAACGTGGGGTATGTACCCGTGTGTATACAACAACGCCCAAAAAACCCAATTCTGCTATGCGTAAAGTCGCTAAAGTGAGGCTTACTAACGGATACGAAGTGATCAGTTATATTCCTGGTGAGCAGCACAACCTTCAAGAACACTCTGTTGTTCTCATCCGAGGCGGGCGTGTGAAAGATCTTCCTGGTGTAAGATATCACATTTTGCGGGGCGTTTTAGATACTCAGGGTGTTAAAGATAGAAAACAACGTCGCTCGAAATATGGTGCTAAGCGTCCAAAGTAAAGGAAGAATAAATGTCTCGTCGTCACGCCGCAGAAAAACGTGAAATATTGCCAGATGCAAAGTTTGGTGATCGTGTTTTATCGAAATTTATGAATAATCTTATGATAGACGGAAAGAAATCCGTTGCAGAAAAAATTGTATACAATGCGCTTGACCGGGTTGAATCGAAGATAAAAAGAGCTCCTGTAGAAGTTTTTCATGAAGCTTTAGAAAATATTAAGCCAGCAGTAGAAGTAAGGTCTCGTAGGGTCGGTGGTGCAACCTATCAGGTGCCTGTTGAAGTTCGCACCGAAAGAAGAGAGGCGCTGGCTCTTAGGTGGTTGATTTCAGCCAGTAGAGGGCGAAACGAAAACACAATGGAAGAGCGTCTCGCAGCCGAGCTAATCGACGCTGTCAATTCCAGAGGAGCCGCGGTGAAGAAAAGAGAAGATACCCATAAGATGGCCGATGCGAATAAAGCATTCAGCCATTATCGTTGGTAGAAAAGCAGAGGCAAAAGAGCAATGGCACGAGAATATACATTAGATTTGTACCGCAATTTTGGGATTATGGCGCACATTGATGCTGGCAAGACAACCTGCTCTGAAAGAATTCTCTATTATACTGGCAAGTCGCACAACATTGGTGAAGTTCATGATGGTGCTGCTACCATGGATTGGATGGAGCAGGAGCAGGAACGAGGCATTACAATTACTTCAGCTGCAACAACGACTTTTTGGGAGCGGACAGAGGATGGGCAAAATGCTGATACTCCTAAGCATAGATTAAACATTATAGACACTCCAGGGCACGTCGATTTTACAATTGAAGTGGAACGATCGTTAGCAGTGTTGGACGGTGCAGTTTGTGTTTTGGACGCGAATGCAGGAGTGGAGCCACAAACAGAAACGGTCTGGAGACAAGCAGATAGATACAAAGTACCTCGGATAGTATTCGTTAACAAGATGGACAAAATCGGCGCTGATTTTTTCAATTGTGTAAACATGATTGAGGATAGAACTGGTGCCAAAGCTGTTCCTGTTGCGTTGCCAATAGGAGCCGAAACTGAACTAGAAGGCCTTATAGATCTTGTCACGATGGAAGAGTGGCTTTGGCAAGGCGAAGACCTTGGCGCCTCTTGGGTTAAAGGTCCGATACGAGATGACTTAAAGTTAGTATCTGAGGATTGGCGGAATAAAATGATCGAAGCAGCCGTCGAAATGGATGACGATGCGATGATGATGTATCTTGAAGGTGAGGAACCTGACGTCGCTACTTTAAGGTCTTTAATTCGAAAAGGTACGCTTGAAATGGCGTTTGTGCCAGTTTTGGGTGGTTCTGCTTTTAAAAATAAAGGTGTTCAGCCCTTATTAAATGCTGTTATCGACTATCTACCCAGTCCATTAGACGTCGCAGATTATATGGGTTTTAAGCCGGGTGACGAAAACGAAGAGCGTAATATTCCGAGACGAGCTGATGACAGTATGCCATTTGCCGGTTTGGCTTTTAAAATTATGAACGATCCATTCGTTGGTTCTCTAACATTTACGCGAATTTATTCTGGTGTAATGAATAAGGGCGATAACGTTCAAAACTCGACTAAAGGCAAGCGCGAAAGAATTGGAAGAATGATGATGATGCATTCTAACAATCGTGAAGAGATAGATGAGGCATTTGCCGGAGACATTATTGCATTGGCGGGTTTAAAAGAGACAACGACGGGTGATACTCTTTGTGATACAAAAGAGGCAGTAGTCCTAGAAACTATGACTTTCCCAGATCCTGTCATTGAGATCGCTGTTGAGCCAAAAACTAAAGGTGACCAGGAAAAAATGTCTCAAGGGTTGGGACGTCTTGCTGCCGAAGATCCATCTTTTAGAGTAGAAACCGATCTTGAATCTGGCCAAACAATCATGAAGGGAATGGGTGAACTTCACCTTGACATATTAATTGATAGATTAAAAAGAGAATTTAAGGTTGAGGCCAATATTGGTGCACCTCAGGTTGCTTATCGTGAAACGATTTCTCACGAAGTTGATCACACTTACACGCATAAAAAACAGTCGGGCGGATCGGGCCAATTTGCTGAGGTTAAGTTAATCATATCACCTACTCAACCAGGTGAAGGTTATTCGTTTGAGTCTCGTATTGTTGGCGGTGCAGTTCCGAAAGAATATATTCCGGGCGTTGAAAAGGGTATAAAGTCAGTTATGGACAGTGGGCCACTTGCAGGATTTCCTGTTATTGATTTTAAAGTTGCCTTAGTCGATGGAAAATTTCATGATGTGGACTCATCCGTTCTGGCGTTTGAAATTGCAGCTCGCATGGGAATGAGAGAAGGAATGCGTCAGGCTGGCGCAAAACTACTTGAGCCCATTATGAAAGTCGAAGTGGTTACTCCAGAAGAATACACTGGTAATATAATTGGCGATTTGACCTCACGCAGAGGTCAGGTTCAGGGGCAAGAACCTCGTGGAAACGCCATCGCGATAGACTGTTTTGTGCCACTTGCAAATATGTTCGGATATATCAATAACTTGCGGTCTATGTCTTCAGGACGGGCCAATTTCACTATGCAATTTGACCATTATGAGCCAGTACCGCAAAATATATCGGACGAAATTCAAGCTAAGTTTGCTTGATTTTAATCTGCTCATTGTAGTTTTTACAGTGAGCTCTTTAACAAGGTGGAAATAACCGCCGCTTAAAATAGGAGGCCATAATGGCGAAGGAAAAATTTGACCGGAGTAAACCGCACTGCAACATTGGTACCATTGGCCATGTGGACCATGGTAAGACCACATTAACAGCGGCAATCACTAAGTTTTTTGGTGAATTTCAGGCTTATGACAAAATTGACGGTGCGCCCGAAGAGAAGGCACGTGGCATTACAATTTCGACAGCGCATGTTGAGTATGAAACAGACGCACGTCACTACGCACACGTGGATTGCCCGGGTCACGCAGACTACGTAAAGAACATGATCACGGGTGCAGCTCAAATGGATGGAGCAATCTTGGTTGTAAATGCTGCAGATGGTCCTATGCCTCAAACACGTGAGCACATCTTGCTGGGCCGTCAGGTTGGTATTCCAGCAATGGTTGTCTTTATGAATAAAGTTGATCAGGTTGATGACGATGAGCTTTTAGAACTTGTAGAGATGGAAATACGCGAACTACTTTCTGCCTACGATTTCCCAGGTGATGATATTCCAATCATTGCTGGTTCTGCTTTGGCTGCCATGGAAGGCCGCGACGCCAATATTGGCGAGGAAAAAATCAGAGAGCTTATGGCGCAAGTTGATGCATATATTCCTCAGCCTCCACGTGCAATTGATGAACCATTCTTGATGCCAATCGAAGACGTTTTCTCTATCTCCGGTCGTGGTACAGTTGTAACAGGTCGAGTTGAGCGTGGCGTAATTAATGTTGGTGATGAAATCGAAATCGTTGGTATTCGAGATACTTCAAAAACAACATGTACTGGTGTTGAAATGTTCCGTAAGTTACTTGATTCAGGTGAAGCAGGTGACAACATTGGTGCACTTCTTCGCGGTGTTGATCGTGATGGTGTGGAGCGTGGGCAGGTTCTATGTAAGCCTGGTTCAGTTCAACCACACACAAAATTTGAAGCAGAAGCGTATATTTTGACTAAGGAAGAAGGTGGGCGTCATACTCCATTTTTTGCAAATTACCGCCCTCAATTTTATTTTCGAACAACTGATGTGACAGGTACTGTTGTGTTGCCGTCAGGGACAGAAATGGTGATGCCTGGAGATAATCTTAAGTTTAACGTCGAGTTGATCGCTCCAATTGCAATGGAAGAAAAACTACGCTTCGCGATCCGTGAAGGTGGTCGTACAGTCGGCTCAGGCGTCGTATCCAAAATTGTAGAATAAGGAAAGCTTTTAAGGGCAAACATTAATTTGTTTGCCCAAGCAACTTGGCGCTTGGCGCCTATCAAGGGTTCGAAGAAGGTACTAGATAATCTATTACAATCCTCTCAACTCTAACGCGTAATGAATAAAGGCATATTAAAATGCAAAGCCAAAATATACGCATCCGTCTGAAAGCGTTTGATTATAGGGTACTTGACGCGAGCACTCAGGAAATAGTCAATACTGCCAAACGTACTGGTGCTTCTGTTCGAGGTCCGATTCCGCTTCCGAACAAAATTGAAAAATTCACTGTTTTGCGTAGTCCTCACGTAAACAAGAAATCTCGTGATCAATTCGAAATCCGCACCCACAAGCGTCTTTTGGATATTATTGATCCAACACCTCAAACAGTTGACGCTCTAATGAAATTAGACTTGGCTGCCGGTGTTGACGTTCAGATTTCAGTTTGAGGAGGGCAAAATGCGCTCTGGTATAATAGCTAAAAAAGTGGGGATGACCCGATTATTCATGGACAACGGTAAACAAGTTCCTGTGACAGTTCTTCACATGGAAAATCTACAGGTTGTTGCTCAACGGACTAACGAAAAGCATGGTTACACTGCTGTTCAGCTTGGGGCCGGCCGGTCTAAAGCCAAAAATGTTTCAAAAGCTATGCGGGGACACTTTGCTCTTGCAAAAGTAGAACCAAAAAGAAAAATAGCAGAATTTCGTGTCGCTCCTGAAAATTTGATAGATGTAGGCGCGGAAATTACCGCTGAACATTATGTAGAGGGCCAATTTGTAGATGTGTCTGGGACATCAATCGGTAAAGGTTTTGCTGGTGCTATGAAAAGACATAATTTTAGCGGACTACGAGCCTCACACGGGGTATCGATTTCTCACCGTTCGCATGGCTCGACGGGTCAATGTCAGGGGCCAGGCAAAGTTTTCAAGGGAAAGAAGATGGCGGGCCACATGGGGGCTGCGCGTGTAACAACACAAAACCTTCAGGTTGTGAAAGTTGACTTGGAGCGAGGTTTAATAATGATTAAAGGTGCGGTTCCAGGTTCAAAAGGTGGTTGGGTAACTGTAAAAGACGCCGTGAAAAAAGCGGCTTTGGATGGAGTGCCTTATCCTGCCGCATTGAGAACGGCTACGGATGTTGCTGCTAAGCAAGAAACAAAAGAAGAAAATTCTGAACCGGTAGCCGAACCAGCGGTATCTGAGGAAACACTTACTAATGGAGGCGAAGAATGAAGCTCAAAGTTATTAAAATAGATGGGGCTTCAGCAGGATCCGTTGAGCTTGGAGACGATATCTTTGGATTAGACCCACGCGTCGATATTTTGCATCGTGTCGTTCGGTGGCAGCGCAATAAGGCTCAGGCTGGAACACACAAGGTTAAGACGAGATCTGAAACAAGTTACTCTAGAAAAAAGATTTATCGTCAAAAGGGTACCGGTGGGGCCCGCCATGGTGATAGAAACGCTCCCATTTTTAGAAAGGGTGGCGTATATAAGGGCCCAACCCCTCGCAGCCACGCACACGATCTTCCTAAGAAAGTAAGAACGTTAGGATTAAAGCATGCTTTATCGGCAAAAGCTAAAGAGGGTGCTTTGGTAATTTTGGACAAGGCAACAGCTAGTGGAAAAACATCGGAGTTGGCCAAGCAAGTTAAAGACCTAGGTTGGAAGAGGGCTTTGGTCATTGATGGTACTCAAGTAAATGATGACTTTGCTCAGGCTGCTCGAAATATAGAGGGTTTAGACATACTCCCAACAATTGGTGCGAATGTTTACGATATCTTGAAGCGTGATACTCTAGTCCTAACAAAGGCTGGTGTAGAGGCATTGGAGGCTCGATTGAAATGAGTGTGAAAGCTGAACATTATGATGTTATTCGCAAACCAATAATTACAGAAAAAGCTACAATGGCGTCAGAATCTGGTGCGGTTGTTTTTGAAGTTGCGGTCGAAAGTAACAAACCTCAGATCAAAGAAGCAATTGAGGCTCTTTTTGGTGTTAAGGTTAAGGCAGTAAATACAACGATTACAAAAGGGAAGGTGAAACGCTTTCGCGGCCAACTTGGCAAGAGACGCGATGTCAAAAAAGCCTATGTCACCTTAGAAGAGGGTAACTCAATCGACGTTTCCACGGGTCTTTGACTTTACAAAAGCGGTTGATGGATTTTTAATTTCTCTTTTGTGTAAATTGAAATAATTTTAAAGGGGTGGACAGTTCTGATTTACCCCTTTATACGATCGAAATCTTGAGAACTTCGATAAAAGTTCGCAAGAATAAACTGGCCACCTGCGGGGGGCTTTACCATAGGCGGTAAAACCGCCGACACAGCAAACGGAAGACAGAAAGCATGGCACTCAAGTCGTACAAACCAACGACGCCGGGCCAGCGCGGGCTGGTACTGATCGACCGTTCGGAGCTTTGGAAGGGTCGTCCTGTTAAATCCTTAACTGAGGGTTTGACTAAAACGGGCGGACGTAACAACACCGGACGGATTACATCTCGGCGCAGGGGCGGTGGAGCTAAAAGGCTCTACAGAATAGTAGATTTCAAACGTAATAAAACGAATGTGTCTGCAACAGTAGAGCGAATA
>CACGIS010000053.1 GCA_902573175.1 Paracoccaceae bacterium
GGGGAAGAATGGCCCAACTATTTTAGTTCATCATATTTGTCACAAAGAAATTCACGCTGCCCTTTCCGAGGGGGAATTAGCAAAAAAATTTAACTCTATTGAAACTCTGAAAGCACATCCAAGGCTTTCGAAGTTTTTTGATTGGGTGGCTAAACGCCCAACAAATTTTTTATCGAAGGTACCAAAAAAAAGAAAAACTTAAGTCATTAAATGCTTTATACCTGTGATATGATCTGACCGTGCTGATAAAGAAGCAGCCAACAGTTCATGAGCCCGAATTATCAAATTTTCTACCGTAACTACTTCATCGACCAGGCCGAATTTATAAGCCTTGTCAGAGTCTAATTTCTCACCTGCAACTAGTATTAATTTTGCTCGCCCAGGACCTATTAGATCAATAAGTCTTTTTGGATCCGAAGGTTGGGGCAAATAGCCCATTTTCATTACAGGATAGAAAAATTTTGATGACGGAACGCAAATTCTAATATCGCATGCTAAAATCATTCCGAATGCACCTCCGGCAACGGTACCATTCAAAGCGGCAATTGTAACACAGTTAAGTTCCTTCAGACTTTTTGATAATTTTTCCCAAATTGGTGATGTTGCTAACCCAGATTTTACTTCACTCAAATCTGCACCGGCACTGAAGGTTTTGCCTTGACCAGTTAGGATGACTCCCTTAGCTTCATTAGCCTTTTCAATAATAGTTAATAGCTCTCCCAGCATCTTGGAGGAAAGTGAGTTAGCTTTTTCTGGGCGATTGATTTTTATCTCCCAAACAGCATTTTTATGTTTTTTTAAATTAATCAAATTAGATTAACTTTCTGACGAATTACCTCATCGCGTAGTGAAATTTCTTTTCCAACAAATTCATCTGCTTCTGAACTACACATCCACAAAAGAGTCTTTGCGGGCCAGTCTGCCGGTATATGCACGCTCCAATCCAATGCGCTTACTTGATTGATCCCGCTCTCCTTTATTTCAAGTTGCATTTGGGTGGCAACAGTACCGGGTGAAAGACCTATTGCTCGAATTCCATGTTCAAAATATTCAGTATGTAAACACTGAGTAAGCATTGCAGCACCAGCTTTTGAAGCGCAATAGTGGCTCCAAGCCGTCAAAGGATTATGAGCTGCTCCGGAGCTCACATTTAAAATTGTCCCTTCACCATTTTTGACCATTTCGGGCAAAACAGCATTTATTGTATAAAAAATACTTTTAAGATTTGTATCAATAACACTCGACCAGTCTTCTGGTTTTATCTCGTGGATAAGCCCAATAGGCTGAATTGTTCCGGCATTATTTATCAAAATATCGAGAGCACCAAAATGCGAATAGCAAAAATCTACCAGCTGACTTACAATATTTGGATTAGAGATATCGCCTGCAAAATATTCAGTTCGATCGCCCAATTTTTTTTTTGTATTATTTAATTTATCTGCGTTTCGTGCGGTCAGCATGACGTTTGCGCCAGCTTGAGCAAATGTTTTGGCTGCTGCTTCTCCAATACCTCGGCTGGCTCCCGTGATTAAAACTGTTTTACCGCTTAAATTTAACATTTTTATGGACCTATATAAAAAAAATCAAAAAATTTCGAAATGACACTATATATTATTTATCATGACGATAAAAAACCCTAAAGACAACTTATCAAACTTATACTTGTTGGGATGAAGTATGTACCAAAAATTTTTCAGATTAATATACATGAGCTGTATTTTGGTTTTCATTCCATTATTGGTTAATGCCGAACTGAGTACTAGAGATGCCTGGGATAACTTAAAAAAACTATTGGAAACGGGTGGCTACCAAGTCATTGGACAAGAGATCACAGTTGGGCCAGATTTAAGCATAAAAAATGTTCAGATTTCTTCTGAAGTGGATGCGCAGACAGATATTACTTTTGATATTGGATCCTTGGACTTAACCAAAAATAAAGATGGTTTTATTAATATTAGCTTACCGGAAGAGATCTACGTCCAATATCTAAATGAAGATGAGTTTGGATATAAAACTGAGGCGAGTATTTTAGTACGCGCACGTGAGCTGGACTTTAAAGTTTCTGGTAAATTATCCCAAGTCTTATATCAGCTTACGGCTTCTTCTGCTGGATTTGCTTTGGTTGAGCTACTTGATAACGGTGTCGTCTCGCCAGACTTTTCTGCTGAGATGGAGTTTGTATTAGCAGATGTGAATTCGACAATAAGAGTAGCAGGAGTTTCAACAATTGAAGTTACGTCGCAGCTTTCTGCTTCAGGCGCTTCTGTAAAAGGTGGTCTGAGCCTGCTGAGCGTTCCGCTGAAATTGAATTTTCAATATGTAATGGACCAATTAAAATCCAGCTCTGTTTCAAACGAACCAAAAGTTTCCCTTGATGAAGATTTTGAGTTGGCATTAGCGAAAGGGTTTTCCTCGACCTCAAATTTTACTTTTGATACCAGCGAGATGAGTTTAAATGCAACGACGCCTAGCGGCCCACTTGCACTTTCATTCACAACGGGGCCTTCATCCCTGACCACTGCTCTTTCTCAATCTGGTTTTTTTATTCAGTCGGATAACGAACAGTCCAAATTTAACGTGAACTTGCCATCCAACGGGTGGAATTTTGAATTAGATTTCCAAGAGTTTTCTACTTCATTAAACATGCCACTTTTAGCTAAATCTGGGGAACAAGAGTTTGGAATGAGCGTCAACTTATCTGGCCTAAATCTGTCTGACACACTTTGGAATCTTTTCGATTCTGGTAATTTAATGCCAGATGATCCGGCTTCTATGAAATTCGCCATCGAAGGATCAACTATATTAGATGAGGGTTTAACGAGTGAGGCAATAATTGAAAATCAGAATCTTGATCCGTTAGAATTTGGACAAATTTTACGCTTCAAGTTAAAAGAATTTCTTCTTGATGCTTTGGGATTAACAGTTGAAGCTAATGGAAGCTTTAAATTCGATAACGCAGATCTTGAAACCTTTGAGGGCATACCGAGACCTATGGGGACAGCTTCTTTGAGGATACACGGATCCAATGCATTCATAGACCGACTGGAAAATATGCAAGTTTTGCCATCCGAAACCATAATGGGGGCTAGGATGATGTTAGCTCTGATAATGCGAGCAACCGGTGATGATGTTTTATTATCCGAATTTGAGATCGATGAAAAAGGTAAAGTTTACGCAAATGGTCAACGTTTAAGATAACTTGGATAAAAATTTAAGCGATTATTGATCATATAAAAAATCTTTTAATCAAAAACAAAAAAGGCTCAAGGTAGCTATGTTAGAAACAATCTGCCAAAAAATTTTAGATCGCGCAAAACTTGCGGGGGCGGAGGAAGCTGATGTATTGGCAATTAATGGGACGTCAACCTCTATAGAAGTACGCAAGCAAACTCTAGAACAAATAGAACGTAGTGAGAGCACGGAATTTGGATTACGTGTATTTATTGGAAAAAGACAGGCCGTTGTATCTGGATCAGACTTATCAGATACCTCGATTAACTTTATGGCTGAACGTGCGGTTGATATGGCAAAAGCTGCACCAATTGATCCATACTGTGGTTTAGCAGAAAAATCTCAGCTAGCGAGATTTTGGAATATTAATAAGTTTGAACTCTCTGATGATCGGGACGAACCTCAACCCGATGAATTGGAAAATATAGCAAGAGAGACTGAGTATTTTGCTTTGCAAAACAATTCTGTGGATCAGGTTCAGGCTGCCAGTACAGGATATAGCAAAACAGATATTCATGTATCTGCGACTAACGGATTTAATGGAGGTTATTCAAAAACAAGTTTTTCTAATTCATGTGTCGCAATTGCAAGATCACAAGCAGGGCTAGAGCGTGATTATGATGGCGACGCGCGTATCTTTAAAAGTGATTTACGAAGCCCAGAAGAAATAGGTTTATTGGCAGCTGAGCGAGCCGTCTCTAGGCTAGAAGCCCGAAAACCTAAAACTGGTGTTTACCCAGTGGTGTTTGATGAGCGCATATCATCATCCTTAATAGGCCATTTACTTTCCGCAACAAATGGTGCTGCAGTTGCAAGAGGCACTTCATGGTTATTGAATAGTAGAGGATCTATTATTTTGCCTGAAAATCTTTCAATTACAGAAGACCCGCACAGGCAACGAGTTTCTGGCAGTCGTCCTTTTGATGTTGAAGGTTTGGAAACTGAAATCAGAAAAATCGTCGATAATGGTATTTTATGTGATTGGACTACCGATCTATCCTCTAGCCGAAAACTAAATCTGAAATCTACTGGAAATGCGACAAGAGGAATTGGGAGTATCCCTGCGCCAAGCAATTGGAATATTTCATTGACACAGGGCACCCAATCCCAGGCAGAATTATTAAAAGATATGGACTGTGGTGTATTGGTAACATCAATGATCGGGTCAACAATTAATCCGAATACTGGTGATTACTCGCGAGGGGCATCAGGCTTTTGGATTGAAAATGGAGAGGTTCAGTATCCCATATCAGAGCTTACTATCGCAGGGAACTTAAATCATATGTTAAAGGGAATAATACCTGCTAATGATGCTCGGCAATATATTTCTCGAGTGGTACCTTCACTTCTAATAGATGGAATGACAATTGCAGGATCTTGAAAATTTAAAAACAGCTGCACTTCAGGCTGGCAAAATAGCACTAGGCTATTTTAACAAAAATTATAGAACTTGGGATAAGGAAGCTGGAGCGGGTCCTGTTACTGAGGCCGATCTGGAAATTGATGATTTCTTGAAAAAATTTCTGTTAAACTCTGCGCCGCACTATGGTTGGTTAAGTGAGGAAACGGAAGATGGCTCATCGCGTCTTACAAAAACAAAAGTATTCATTGTAGATCCAATAGATGGAACTCGCAGTTTTATTGCAGGCGATGAAACATGGGCCCACTCTTTAGCAGTTGTTGAAAATAGCATACCTATCGCAGCTGTAATTTACCTACCCAAAATGGATTTACTTTATACAGCAGAAGTCAATAAAGGTGCATTCCTTAATGGTAACAAAATTTCTGTGTCGCAAAACTGTGAGCTAAAAGACGCAGAAATTTTGGCCAAGAAATCAATTCTTAATGAAAATATCTGGAAAAGCGGCGATCCTGCCCTTTTCAGGCAGCGGTATCGTCCATCTTTAGCTTATCGATTAGCTCTTGTAGCCGAAGGAAGATTTGATGCCATGATCGCTTTAGGTAGGTCATGGGAATGGGATATATGTGCGGGCCATCTTTTAGTTTCAGAGGCGGGAGGCAGTGTGACCACCAACTTTGGAAATAAAATCGTTTATAATTCCAAATTCGGAAGTTCCAAAGGCATAATAGCTGGAAATTCCAGCATCCACAAAAGTATAATTAACGAATTAAAGATGTAAGTATTAAATCTTTAAAAACGGTTGAGCAATTTTGTGAACTAATTTGTTAAATTTTAAAGGAGCGTCAGTTACAGCTAAGCATATACAATCTTCTTCGTCGGATGCAACTGGTGTGTGATGGGTATTTCCATCAGCGAGCTCGATATCACCCGGGCCAAAATAGTCAATCTCATCTTTAAAAGCCCCTTTGAGAACCAATGTCACTTCTCTACCCTTATGGCTATGTTCTGGGACAGCTGTACCAGCGGGGATATACAATAAACGAGCAGAAACCTTCTCTGAATTGACTAATATTTTTTGTTTGACACCCATACCAATTGGTCGCCAGTCTATATCGTCTAAGTTACACCCAACATAGTCCGCTAGAGGCTCCGGCAGTCCCGTCGCTTTTGGCTTCACTTTTGTCTCTTCCGGCGTTTGGTCAATTAACGCTAAAGTCTTAGCAAACGCGTCCACATCAATTTCATTTGGGTCCAAATTTTCAAAAACTGCTCCCCCCCATTGCTTCCAAGCTTTCTAACTCTACTCTGCACTGGTCACACATCGAAATGTGGGTCGCAATTGCAAGTGAAAATCCTTCTTCTAGCTGACCTGCGGAATATGCCAATAACAGCTCTTTAGATAGGTGATGTTTAATGTCGTGTTTTTTCATGTTTCTCTCTCTACATCATTGAATGGCGCAGTTTTTCAAGGGCTAATCTAATGCGCGATTTGATCGTTCCTAAGGGTAATCCTGTTATTTCTGCTATTTCGCTGTGTGATAGTTCTCCAAGGTATGCCTTTTCTACTAACACTCTTTGTTTTTCGGGCAATTCTCCCAACGCTAAAGTAAGTCGCTCAGTCTCCTGTTGAAGTTCCACGACTGACTCTTGATCCGGTTCATAATCTTGATCTGAATATAGCTGCTCTGGCTCTGGTCTGTTTTGCTTTCTAATTGCATCGATTTTTTTGTTGCGGGCAATTGTGAAAATCCATGTAGATGCACTGGCCCGTGAAGGATCAAACAAATGAGCCTTACGCCAAACGGTTGCCATAACCTCTTGGCTGCATTCTTCAGCCATTTGGGGATCTGCTCCAGATTTCATCAAAAACGCCTTCACGCGTGGGGCAAAGTGATTAAAAAGTTCTTCGAAAGCTGAGGTGTCTTTCAAAGTCTCAACTTTTCTAATTAGCTCCGCCCAAAGCTTCTTGTCGTTACTGTCTGATGACACGTTTTTCTTGCTTTCAATTTTCTCGGAATCAATAGCACACACCCTTGGAATTATCGAGTGGTCCGAAGCGCGTATTTTTGTCTCAAGTAACATAACCTTCTTTATTCGTTTCAAACATTAATTTGGATCAATATTAAATTCTTTTCATCCGGAATGGAGGGCACTACGTATTTAAATAAAATAGGAATTAATAATGACTTTTCAAAAAATGCCCATCCGCCCAAAAAAAATTGCTGTTATTGGTGGAGGAGTATCTGGGTTAGGAGCAGCATATGCCCTTTCCAACACATATCAGGTGACTTTATTCGAAGCGGAAAATCGGTTAGGGGGTCACGCTCGCACGGTTTTTGCAGGAAAGAATGGCCAACAACCAGTTGATACAGGCTTTATTGTTTTTAATTATCCAAATTATCCAGAACTTTCACAACTGTTTTCGGAATTAAATGTTCCCATTGCTATAAGTAATATGAGTTTTGGCGCCTCCCTAAAGGACGGGAGTATTGAATATGCACTTAGAAATTTTGATGCAATCTTTGCACAGCGAAAAAATGTTTTAAATCCCCAGTTTGTTAAGATGGTATGGGATATTAATCGATTTAATACCATTGGTTTAAAAGTCGCTGATGATGAATCTTTAACTATTGGGCAGTTTTTGAAGCGGCTTAAAACAGGTGACTGGTTTCGTGACTACTACTTGTTGCCTTTATCCGGCGCGATCTGGTCGACTCCAACCGAAAAGATCTTAGATTTTCCTGCCTACGCTATGCTTCAGTTTTTTAAAAACCATGCATTACTTAGTCGAAGTGGTCAGCACCAATGGTATACAGTTAAGGGAGGATCGAGAGAATACATTAATCGACTGGAAAACGTTTTGACGCAAAAACAGGTTGAAATTAGGGTTAAAACTCCAGTTGCGTCTGTGACCCGTCATCAAACCGGTGTAGTTGTTAAAACATATTCTTGTGAACCTCAGACGTTTGACGAAGTGGTTTTCGCGACCCACTCCGATGATACTTTGGCTATATTATCTGACCCTTCTAAAATCGAACAACGAAATTTGGGTTCCATAAAGTATCAAAACAATGAAGTCGTACTGCATTCGGATGTAACTGTAATGCCAAAACTGTACAAATGTTGGTCTAGTTGGGTATACACTGAGAGAAAAGACAAAAATACGGATAAAATAGATTTAACATATTGGATGAACTCTTTGCAGCCAATACCGCTCGATGATCCATTGTTTGTTACTCTTAATTCAACACACAACATCGACCAAAATCAAATTTATGATCAAGTAACCATGCGTCATCCGGTTTATGACGTAGGCGTTCTTAGTGCGCAAAAAGATATTTCACTGAGTAATGGTAACAATAGAACGTGGTTCTCTGGCGCTTGGATGAGAAATGGTTTTCATGAAGATGGACTATCGTCTGGATTAGATGTTGCTAGAAGCCTTCTTGCTAAAGATATTTTACCAATAGCTGCAGAATGACGAATGTAAAAATCATAAATGGTCAAACATGGCACGGCCGACGTGGTAAGGTCGAAAATGACTTTAAATACTCTATAGACTACTTATTGTTTGATCCCGATAGCCTTAATGAGGCACCTAGGCTTCTTTCAAAGAGGGGAGGCTGGTTTTATGGAATAAATCAAGACGACTATGGAGGCCTTAACGATCGAGGAGCCCCTAAGAAATGGGTCAATAAAATATTAGAAACGCGAAATATTAATTGTGTCACAAAAATTTTACTTTTAGCCCAACCTCGTATTTTGGGCCATGTTTTCAATCCAGTAAGTTTTTGGTTATGTTTTGATGATTTAGAACAGTTGGTTGTTGTAATTGCAGAAGTATCTAATACTTTTGGAGACCGGCATTCCTATTTATGCCATCATAAAGATTTTAGGCCGATAAAAGCTAGCGATCGCCTTAAAGCTGTAAAAATATTTCATGTTTCGCCTTTTCAGCCTATCGAGGGTCACTATGAATTTAGATTTGACATAGACGTAAATACCAAAATTGGAATCTGGATTGATTTACAGATGCCGAACGGCGGTGTAAAAGCAAATTTAACAGGAAATCCAAGACGACTTACGAATAGAGGTATTTTATGGTCACTTATTCGCAGGCCATTAGGTTCCCGAAGAGCTCTTGCCCTAATTCATTGGCAAGCTCTAAAGCTCTACTTTAAAGGAGCTAGATACAGAAAGCGCCCATCGCCTCCAGATATAGAGGTCTCTTGATGTTATGGCGCTATGCGCTGTTTTCTTGTGCATTGGGAATGGCAGGCTTACCGATATATATTCACGCACCGAAATATT
>CACGIS010000054.1 GCA_902573175.1 Paracoccaceae bacterium
CTATGACGCTTGTTGGTATAATGGAAGGCAGAGTTCCGTTTGCACATCTAATCAATGCTATTTTGGGTACAAAAATTCACCACTTTGGATGGCATGTGAATGCTTTTTTGGCGTTAATATTGACCATGGGCGTGATGTTGCTGTTAGCCTGGTTAGTGCAAAAAGTTATATTTAAACATTTAGTCAATCAAGAAGGTATTATCCTTTTCATGGCCACGATAGGGCTGGCTTATTTTCTTGAAGGCGTGGGTGATTTAATGTGGGGAGGCGATATCAAGACGCTTGACGTAGGCATTCCACAAGGGCTCAATCTTTGGATCGACGAAACAACCTACAATATGTTTGATTATGGTTTATTTATTGATAATTTAGATATTTATGCTTCTGTAGTTGCAGCTATCTTGGTTCTAGTTCTCGTGGGGTTCTCACAATATACTAAGCAAGGACGAGCAATGAGAGCTGTTGCTGATGATCACCAAGCAGCACTATCGGTTGGGGTTTCACTAAACTTTATATGGATAATGGTATGGACATTAGCTGGTTTTGTAGCACTTGTTGCAGGTATTATTTGGGGAACAAAATCAGGAGTTCAATTTTCTCTATCACTCATAGCCCTAAAGGCTCTGCCGGTACTTATGCTAGGAGGCTTCACGTCCATACCTGGGGCCATAGTTGGCGGATTAATTATCGGGGTGGGAGAAAAATTATTTGAATTTGCAATAGGCCCTCTAATTGGTGGCGCTACGGAAAACTGGTTTGCTTATGTTTTAGCATTACTGTTTCTAGTCTTTCGGCCCCAAGGTCTATTTGGTGAAAAAATCATCGAGAGGGTGTAGTCTATGTTATATCGTGAAGCTGGAGATTTTAGTACGAATTATCGAGAGGACAATCAAACGTTCCCAATAAAGTTCGACCGTTACCGATATTACGCCATCATGTTGATAGCATTTCTAGTAGTACCGTTTTTTGTTAATGATTACTGGGTAAACGCAATATTTTTACCATTTTTAATATACGCAATTGCAGCGCTAGGCTTGAATATTCTTACTGGATATTGTGGGCAGGTCTCGTTAGGTACTGGTGGCTTTATGGCAGTTGGGGCTTATGCAGTTTATAAACTTATGACCGCTTTTCCTGACGTCAATGTTCTCATACATATTGTTTTAGCTGGGGGTGTTACTGCACTAGTGGGTATTTTGTTTGGATTGCCTAGCTTGCGAATTAAAGGGTTTTACTTGGCGGTTGCAACTTTGGCCGCTCAGTTTTTTCTCGTTTGGGTATTTAATAGGGTTCCCTGGTTTTACAATTATTCCGCGTCTGGACAAATTAATGCTCCCGAACGAACATTTCTCGGTTTTACAGTGACTGGTGCTAAAACCGAAGCCTGGGTAGCATATCTGGTTTGTTTAGTTTTTGTTACCATCAGCGCGATAGTTGCCAGAAACATGACCAGAGGAGCACTTGGTCGATCTTGGATGGCTATTCGAGACATGGATATTGCGGCAGAAATTATTGGAGTAAACCCCTTGAAAGCTAAATTGAGCGCCTTTGCAATAAGTTCATTTTTTGTTGGAATATCGGGAGCGCTCTACTTTTCTGTATACCTTGGAGCGGTTGAAGTAGGTGAAGTATTTGGAATAAACAAATCATTTTTAGTTTTGTTCATGATTATCATTGGTGGATTAGGTTCCGTTTTTGGTAGTTTTGCAGGTGCTGCATTTTTAGTCTTGTTGCCTGTACTATTAAAAAATGTTTTAGTAGGCTACTTTGGATGGCAAACGGATGTTGCTGCGCACTTAGAGTTTATGATTATAGGCGGGTTAATCGTATGGTTCTTGATAGTTGAGCCTCACGGATTAGCCCAACTATGGAGGTTGGGAAAGGAAAAATTAAGGACATGGCCTTTCCCTTATTAGTAACCAAATGTAATTATTTTGGTTGGAAATTGGTTTAAAAATGGGAGAAAATTACCAATGTTTAAAAAGACAATTTTAGCAGCATTATCCTCTATAATGTTTGCTGGCCCTGCGTTGGCGGAGCTTGTAGTTCCGTGGTTCGCTTATAGAACAGGTGCTTATGCGCCAAGCGGTATACCGTTGGTAGACGGTATAAATGACTATTTCACGATGGTAAACGAGCGTGATGGCGGTATCGGAGGAGTTCCGGTGCGAGTTTTAGAGTGTGAAACAGGCTATAACACTGAAAAAAGCGTTGAGTGCTACGAATCTACCAAAGCAGAGGGATCGCTAGTGTATCAACCAATGAGTACGGGTGTTACCTACCAATTGATACCCAAAGCAACTGCTGATGGTATAGCTCTTCATACTTTAGGTTATGGACGAACCTCAGCGGCAAATGGTCGTGTGTTCTCAAACGTTTTTAACTACCCAGCGAACTATTGGACAGCAGCTTCAGTTGCCGTAAACCATCTACTAGCTGAAAATGGTGGCAGTATTTCAGGCAAAAAAGTTACTTTAGTCTATCATAACTCTGCCTATGGTAAGGAACCAATCAGGGTCTTAGAAATGCTTGCTGACAAACATGGTTTTGAGTTCAATGCAATACCTGTTGACCATCCGGGCCAAGAACAGAAATCTCAATGGCTTCAAATACGTCGGGATAAACCTGACTATGTATTGATGTGGGGCTGGGGTGTTATGAACTCAGTTGCTATCAACGAAGCTGCAAATATTCGATTTCCTATGGAAAATTTCATCGGAGTTTGGTGGTCAGGATCTGAAAATGACGTACTTCCAGCTGGTATGCGTGCTGATGGCTACAAAGCTCTAGCACTTAATGCGCCAGGAACAGACTATGGTATTTATGATGAGTTGAAAGCAAACGTGTGGGATAAAGGTTTAACTGCTGGTGCAGGAGATCAAATTGGTTCAGTCCTTTATAATAGAGCTTTGTACATGGCCTTTTTAACACATATGGCAATCAAAAAAGCTCAAGAAGTCACGGGTGTAGCGGATATTTCGCAAGCTGACATGATCAAAGGTATGGAAGCTCTGGAGATTACAGATGCAATGATGGCTGAGAATGGACTTAAAGGCTTTGCACCTTCTTTTAAAGTTACCTGCGAAGATCATGGTGGTTCAGGTCTTGGCGCAGTCCAGCAGTGGGACGCTTCTGCCAAAACATGGAATTTGATCACGGATTTTATCGAGCCAGATATGGGAATGATAGCTCCATTGATCAAAGAAGATTCTGAAGCATTTGCAAAAGAAAACAACATAGCAATGCGTTGCTAATTAAAGCTTTCGGCCGCGCTAAAGCGCGGCCGAACCGTTGAGGATAAATAATGGAAAACTCTGAAACACAAGTACCACCGCTTCTGGAATTAAATAATATAGAAGTAATTTATAATCATGTGATTTTAGTATTACGTGGGGTGTCTCTTGTAGTTCCAAAAGGAGGAATTGTTGCTCTTCTAGGCGGCAATGGTGCAGGTAAGACAACAACTCTTAAATCAATTTCAAATTTATTGCACTCTGAAAGAGGCGAAGTTACGAAAGGGTTCATAAGTTATCGGGGTGTTGAAATACAGGGTTCTGATCCGTCTGAGATGGTAAAAAGTGGCGTAATTCAAGTGATGGAAGGTCGCCACTGTTTTGAGCATTTGACGGTAGAGGAAAACTTATTAACCGGTGCATATACTCGGAAAGATGGAAAAGGTTCCATCGAAGCGGATCTAGATATGGTCTACAATTATTTTCCACGCCTGAAAGATAGAAGAAAAAGCCAAGCTGGGTATACATCTGGTGGTGAGCAGCAAATGTGTGCACTTGGCAGAGCATTAATGAGCAAGCCTGAAACAATACTTCTGGATGAACCTTCAATGGGTTTAGCTCCACAACTTGTTGAGCAAATTTTTGAAATAGTAAAATCAATCAATGAAAATGAAGGTGTGACTTTTTTACTTGCTGAGCAGAATACCAATGTTGCTTTGCGTTATGCACACTACGGATATATTCTAGAGTCTGGTAGAGTTGTAATGGATGGTGTGGCTTCAGAATTGCGTGAAAATCCTGACGTGAAAGAATTTTATTTAGGTATGTCGGAAGAAGGACGTAAGTCTTTTCGTGATGTTAGAAGCTATCGTCGACGAAAGCGATGGCTTTCATAAATATAATCTTTGGCTCAAAGAAAAGAGAAAAAAATGGCTTTTTTTGACGATTTGGAAACACGTAGTAGTGACCAAAGGTCAACTGAAAACGCAGCTTTACTTAAAGGTATCCTTAATTTAGCTGTCAATCTCGATGGCTATAAAGCTGCGTTTGGCAGCGTTGATTTTTCAATATTTAAATCTTTAGAAGACCTTCCGTCCCTACCGGTATTACGGAAATCGGAACTATCTCAAAAGCAGGTTAAGGGTAATTTGCTTGGTGGCTTCTCTGCTAAGAAACCATCTAACTTTGCTCACATATTTCAGTCCCCAGGGCCAATCTATGAGCCTGGTGGTATCAGCCACGATTGGTGGCGCATTGGTCGGTTTTTACATGCTCTTAATATCGGAAAAGGCGATATTGTGCAGAACTGCTTTAGTTACCACTTAACTCCTGCAGGCATGATATTTGAGAGCGGCGCGAGGGCTGTAGGCGCAGCTGTAGTACCAGCAGGAGTAGGTCAAACTGAGTTACAAGTTAGAGCAGCATCAGATATCGGTTCAAATGTTTATTCAGGGACCCCTGATTACTTGAAAATCATATTGGATAAAGCTGATGAAATGGGTGAAAAACTGTCTTTTAATCGGGCTGCTGTGGGTGGAGGCGCACTATTTCCATCTTTAAGGCAAGAATATGCAGATAGAGGCATTGTTTGCAGACAAAATTATGCGACAGCTGATTTAGGAAATGTAGCTTATGAGAGTGAAGCACTTGATGGCATGATCGTAGATGAGGGTGTTATCGTAGAAATAGTTACTCCTGGTACGGGCAATCCGGTACCAATTGGTGAAGTTGGCGAAGTTGTAGTAACATCACTTAATTCTGACTACCCGCTAATTCGGTTTGCGACTGGCGATTTAAGTGCATTTATGGAAGGTGAGTCTCCTTGTGGTAGAACCAACATTCGCATCAAAGGATGGATGGGAAGAGCAGACCAAACGACAAAAATAAAAGGCCTATTTGTGCGTCCAGAACAAGTTGCCGATCTTGTTTCAAGTCACAAAGATATCCAAAGAGCTCGAGTTATTGCCACGCGAGAGGGTGAAATGGACGCTATGACTGTTAAAATTGAAACAGATCATCAAGATCCATCAGCATTCGATACGGCGATTACATCCACGCTAAAACTTAAGGGTAATGTAGAATTGGTAAGTCCTGGGTCTCTACCTAGAGATGGCGTAGTTATTGAGGATCTACGCGAGTACGATTAAATTTAAAGAAATATTATCCGAAGCGTTTTGGGCTGTACCCACTAATATCTAAGTTTGGTTTATTATCGGAAACTAACTGTGCTAAAATATAACCCGTTTTAGGTCCTGAAGTCATCCCAATATGTTGGTGACCGAAACCAGTAAAAATACCAGTATTATCGATCTCTCCAATCATTGGAAGACTATCGGGCAATGTCGGCCTAAAGCCCATCCACTCGGATATGTTTTCAAATTTTAACTCAGGGAAAGTTTTCTGACTAACCTTCTTTATGAAATCTATCGGTCTTTTTGAGGCTGAAGCGTTTAAACCTCCCAACTCGACGGTGCCGGCACACCTTAGCCCAGTCGTCATTGGAGTTACCGCAAACTTACCTTCAGTAATCATCATGGGATTGCGCGGTTCCATAGAAGGGTTTTCGTAAACAATGTGATAACCGCGTTCTGTTTCTAAAGGGACTTTGATTTTCAAGTTTTTAATGAGATTTTTAGACCAGATGCCGGAAGTAACGACTGCTTTCTGGCAAATTATCTCTTCATCTTCCAGCTGAACGGAATAGATTTGATCATTTAAAGTATTGAGATTTTTGACGGACTTTTTTATGAACTTTCCACCATTTTTTTGGAATACATCAAATAATGCTGTCACATATCCTAGTGGATTAGTTATGTGGCCTTGACCTTCTAAGACAGCCATACATCTAACATCGGGCGAAAGAATTGGCTCTTCGTCGCGGACATCATTGCCCAAAACTAGATTTGGTATAAATCCATATTCGGATTTTACTTTCCATCCATAGGCGTCGGCTTTAAAAGCTTCGTGCGTTTTATAAATATAACTGAATTTGCTGTCGCGTAACCATTTTTCCGCTGATGTGCCTTTGACTAAGCTCTTGTGCTGATCAACAGAGTCCTGAACGAGAGGTGCCAGATTTTCTATAATTTTTTTTGAACGGCTCTCTGTAGCATTTGCCATAAATTTAATTAACCACGGCAGTAATTTTGGAAAATAGTGCCATCTCAAAAAAATAGGTGACGATTTGCTCAGTAAATATTTTGGGGCTGATTTCCAAAGTTCAGGAGCATTAACGGGAACCATTGCCCACTGAGCCAATAATCCTGCGTTACCCATGCTTGCACCGTTGCCAGGAAGTGCTTTATCAACCAAAACAACTTCTTTACCTTGATTTTGGAGCCAGAGAGCTGTCGATACACCCACAATGCCCGCTCCAATAACAACAATTGGTTTCATCTCATTCTTCATAATACAAATAACCAATGATTATTTTCATGATCCATCGTAAAATAAACTGGCAAAAAAACACAGAGTAACTACTGGAGTATATGACTTTTTATTAAAAACCCAGTTATTAGTAGGCGGCTATATTTATAATTTCTTAAACAATTCTAAATTTTTTGGGTGCTGGACAATTTCTGGGACTTATGAAAAAGCAACATAGTCAGGAGAATAGTTATGGTAATTACGCGTTTTGCTCCTTCACCAACGGGCTTCTTGCACATAGGAAATGTTAGAGCAGCTCTAATGAACTACCTTCTTGCTAAGAAGAGTAATGGTATTTTTGTTCTCAGGATTGATGACACTGATCAGGAGAGATCTAAGCAGGAGTATGTAGACGCTATCAAAACAGATTTGGATTGGTTAGGTCTCGAATGGGATCGAATTGAATATCAGTCATCTAGATTAGACTTATATAATTCCGCGTCCGATAAGCTTCGTTCTATTGATTTGCTCTATGAATGTTTTGAGACCCCCTCAGAGCTGGATTTAAAACGTAAAAAGCAACTGAATATGGGCAAACCGCCAGTTTATGATCGTGCGGCATTGGCTTTATCAGGTGCAGAGAAATTAAACCTTAGAAATAATCGCGGTGATGGTCACTGGAGGTTTAAGCTTGAGCAAAATCGTATTGAATGGAAGGATGGAATTCTGAAAGATCTTTCTATCGACGCGGCATCAGTTTCAGACCCTGTTTTAATAAGAGCAGATGGTCAATATTTGTATACTCTTGCATCTGTGGTTGACGACATAGACATGGGAATAACACATGTAGTCCGTGGGTCAGATCATGTTACAAACACAGCGACACAAATCCAGATGATTAAAGCTCTTGGGGGTGATATACCTAAATTTGCTCACCACTCTCTGTTGACTGGTCCAGGTGGGGAGGCCTTATCAAAAAGGTTAGGTACGTTAGCCCTAAAAGATTTGAGAGAAGCCGGTATTGAACCAGCCGCCCTATGCAGCTTGATGGCACGTTTGGGATCTTCCCAGCCAGTTGAACTGCGTATTACAATAGATGAAATTGCCAAAGACTTTGATCTTTCAATCTTTGGATCAGCTCCCACTAAATTTGATGAAAAAGACCTTTATCCTTTAACGCATCGATATCTTCAAACTCTGAACTTAGGCGATGTTCAACAAAACCTCGCTTCTTTGGGAGTGCCATCGAATTTAGCTCAGCCTTTCTGGGATATTACACGCGAAAATATTAATACCTTAAATGATTTATCGGCTTGGTGGGATATTTTTTCACAAGGTGCTGAGCCGGTGATTGATGAGGCTGATCAAGAATTTGTTGAAAAAGCTATGTCTGTTTTGCCAAATGAGACCTTCGATGAATTCACTTGGTCGAAATGGACCGAAGAGGTGAAACAACTCACTGGCCGTAAAGGCAAGCAGCTTTTCATGCCGCTCCGGCTTGCTCTTACTGGAAAAGAGCGCGGGCCAGATATGGCGAAGGTTTTACCACTCTTACAAAATATTAAAGCAAAAAAAATTTAAGATGGATGATTATTAGAAGATAAAAATTTTCAAATTTTACTATTTTGATTTTACATTCTCTGCAAATGCACTTTGAAAATTTTCCTGTTTTTCTTTATTTGCCTCGGTCTGATAATTTATTTTCCATTCTTCCATCGACATTCCATAGAAAATTTCGCGGGCTTCTTCTTTACTAAGTTCCACACCGTTTTCCATCGCTGCCTCTTGATACCATCTAGATAAGCAGTTGCGACAAAACCCTGCTAGGTTCATAAGATCTATATTTTGCACATCTGTACGTTCAACCATTAAATGTTTCTTTAATGCCCTGAAGGCGGCTGCCTCAAGTTTCGTTTTTAATGCGTCATCCATCTAAATATTCCTTTGCTTGAATTAGATTGTTTTTAATGAGTTTGGCCCAGGCTTTTTGGTCAAATTCAGTTTTAATTAAATCATTTCTAACCTCGATTAACGTATTAAGTCTTTTCTTTATAATTGCATGCTTATCGATCGTATTACCTGGTGATGTTCCAATGTACGGCTCGTTATCCCCGACACAGAGCTCGGCTTCCTTTTCAAAACTCTTTAATAGGACATTATGGAAACGACGATCGCCGGAGGAAAGTAAGCCCACGTGCCAGGGTCTTGTTTTCTTTCCTTTCAAC
>CACGIS010000055.1 GCA_902573175.1 Paracoccaceae bacterium
TATTTCCCACGATCGGTCCAGCCATTTTTGGGATATGGTGGAACAAAATGAAATTACAGAAAGCCGTTTGCCCAAAATTGAAAAAGGTCGAGTCCCCCTACTAGACGATAGTCATTTAGCTATGCGTGTTAATCTGGATGCTTGCATTCAATGTGGGCTTTGCGTTCGTGCCTGCCGTGAGGTTCAAGTTAACGATGTGATTGGGATGTCTGGCCGGGGTCATGATGCATACCCCACATTTGATCTGGCTGATCCTATGGGCGATAGCACATGTGTCGCCTGTGGAGAATGTGTCCAAGCTTGCCCTACTGGTGCACTTATGCCTGCCTCTGTACTTGATGATCAACAAATTGGAGATAGTGCCGATTTTGATCGTGAGGTAAAAAGTGTATGTCCTTTTTGTGGTGTTGGATGCCAGGTATCCCTAAAGGTAAAAGATAAAAGAGTTAAATTTGTTGAAGGTATTAATGGCCCTGCAAATGAGGGACGATTGTGCGTTAAAGGGCGTTTCGGTTTTGATTACATCCATCATGAGCATCGTCTTTTGAAGCCTTTAATACGGCGTGATGATGCTCCTGAAAAAGGTTTGAATGTTGATCCCTCCAACTGGCAAGAATTTTTTCGTGAGGCCACTTGGGATGAAGCTCTAGATTTTGCTGCGGGTGGTTTCAAAGCTCTAAGGGATAACTTTGGAGGTGCGTCCGTTGCAGGATTTGGTAGTGCAAAGTGCACAAATGAAGAAGCCTATCTTTTCCAAAAATTTATTCGTCAGGGGTTTGGGCATAACAATGTTGACCATTGCACTAGGCTTTGTCATGCGTCTTCAGTCGCAGCTTTGATGGAAAATGTTGGTTCAGCAGCAGTTACCGCAACTTTCAATGAAATTGAAAACGCAGATGTGGCTATCGTTATAGGCGCCAATCCAATAGAAAACCATCCTGTCGCTGCTACGTATTTTAAGCAATTCACCAAAAGGGGCGGCAAACTAATTGTGATGGATCCTCGAGGGCAAGCACTCAAACGCTATGCTTCCCATATGCTTCAGTTTCGGCCTGGGGCTGATGTTTCGATGCTCAATGCAATAATGAATGTGATTGTTGAAGAAAAGCTTTATGATAAGCAATACATAGAAGCATATACTGAAAACTGGGATGCTGAAAAAATGCATCTAGAAGATTTCTCACCTGAAAAAATGTCTGAAATTTGTGGAATACAATCCGATGTTCTGCGTGATGTTGCTCGAACTTTCGCAGGGGCAAAAGCAGGTATGATTTTCTGGGGTATGGGTATTTCTCAGCATGTTCATGGTACAGATAATAGCAGATGTCTTATATCCCTTGCTTTAATGACCGGGCACGTTGGTCGCCCTGGAACTGGTCTTCATCCGCTGAGGGGACAGAATAATGTGCAAGGTGCCTCTGATGCTGGATTGATCCCAATGTTTCTGCCTGACTATCAAACAGTAACTGATGAAGGAGTACGAAATGCTTTCACGGAAGTTTGGAATTCAGGAGATTTCTCTTCACAGAGAGGACTTACAGTTACTGAAATAATGGATGCTATTCATCATGGATCGATTCAAGGGATGTATATTCTAGGAGAAAATCCGGCTATGTCCGATCCAGACGTTGAGCATGCCCGTGATGCTCTTTCTAAGCTTAAGCATTTAGTGGTTCAGGATATCTTTATTACCGAAACCGCAAATTATGCGGATGTTATACTTCCGGCAAGTGCTTTTGCTGAAAAAAATGGTACTGTGACCAATACAAACCGTCAGGTCCAAATGGGTCGAAAAGCTGTTGCTCCCCCTGGTGAAGCCAGGGAAGACTGGTGGATAGAGGTACAATTAGCAAAAAGAATGGGACTTGCTTGGAGTTATGAAAGCCCAGCGGACGTCTTTGCTGAAATGAAGCTCAATATGCGATCTCTTGATAATATTACTTGGGAGCGGCTGGAAATTGAAAATGCAGTGACCTATCCCTCTCTTGCAGAAGATGATCCAGGTCAAGCAATTGTTTTTGGCACTGGGTTTCCACGGCAAAACGGGCGTGCTCGTTTTACCCCTGCTAGTATAATTGCGCCAGATGATGTGCCGGATACTGACTATCCTATGATACTTACCACTGGGCGTCAGTTAGAGCATTGGCACACCGGTTCTATGACACGACGAGCGAGCGTGTTAGATGCTGTTGAACCGGAGGCTAATTGTTCAATGCATCCCAAAACATTGCGTAAATTGGGTATTAAGCCTGGTGGTCATGTTAGACTGACGACAAAACGTGGAAGCATAGTGGTAATGGCTCGAATGGATCGCGGAGTTTCTGAGGATATGGTTTTTCTCCCCTTTGCATATGTCGAAGCGGCGGCAAATATTTTAACTAACTCCGCATTAGATCCTTATGGTAAAATTCCCGAATTCAAGTTTAGTGCAGTTAAGGCAGTTAAAGTCTAAGCCTTCCCTTAAACTAGTAACCGGCTTTAAAATTCACCTGATAAAGTAACGGTTTTCCTTTTTCAAACCTGTCGATATTGGTTGCGATAACCCGCGAAGCAGTCTGTGGCCTCGTTTCAGAAGCTATGTGCGGCGTAACGGTTATCTTTGGATGCCGCCAAAATAGGTGGTCTGCGGGCAGTGGTTCTTGCCGAAACACATCCAAAGTAGCATGCGCTAGTTTTCCATCATCTAAACTTTTTAGAAGTGCTTTTTCATCAATCAATGTGCCCCTTCCTGGATTTATTATTATAGCATTTTTTGACAAATAAGAGATAGTTTTTGTACTAATAATATTTTCTGTTTCCGCAGTGGATGGTAACAACAAAACAACTATTTCAGCGTCAAATAGTGATTTTTCCAGCCCTTCTGAACCATGGTGGCATGTTACATTAAGAAGTGATTTTTTAGTTAAACTCCATCCACGAACTTTAAAACCAACTTTTGCCAATTCATTTGCACATTCGGCGCCAAGTGCTCCCAAGCCCAAAACAGTTACATTCCGGTCGCTCGCGAGTGGGGGTGCGGACCAATCTCTCCATTGTCCGTCCTGCCCAAAAATATGTAGATCAATCCCTAGATGATGTCGCATTACGTGACCTAAAACCCATTCTTTCATGCCTCGAGTTAGACCCTCATCAACCATTCTTGCTAATGGTACTGTTAAAGTTTCATTCTTAACAACATCTTCTACCCCAGCCCATAAATTTAAAACAGCTTTCAGATTTGTAAAAACTGAAAAATCTTTGATTGAGCTATTGGGAGCATAAATGATGTAGTCTACTTTCGACGGAGGTAATTTTTCGGATAATTTGTATTCGAGCCCTAATAAATCTAGTTCCTTTTTAAGAAGCTCTTGATATTGATCCCATCTTTCTGCGACTGCTGCGAATAGAATGTTTATCATATCACCCCTCGGGGTTTATGCACGTGTGCTGACTGCAACAGCCCAAAGGCTACCATAAGTACTAATAATGAAGATCCACCATAACTAACTAAAGGCAGGGGAACCCCAACAACTGGAGCTAAGCCCATAACCATTGCCATATTTACAGCGAAATAAAGAAAAAAAGTTACTGTTACACCATAAATAAGTAATGATGAGAAACGGTCCTTATTACGGATGGCAGCTATAATAGCGAATGCAACGATTAAAGTGTAAACTATCAACAGAGAAATTCCACCAATAAAACCAAATTCTTCTGCCAGTGTTGTAAAAATAAAATCAGTATGCTTCTCCGGCAGGAAATTAAGTCTGGATTGAGTTCCCTGTCCAAAACCTCTGCCAGTCCAACCGCCAGAGCCGAGTGCTATTTTTGATTGCGTAATATGGTATCCCGCTCCTAATGGATCTGATGAAGGATCAAGAAATGTATCAATTCGGCGATATTGATACTCATTTAAAAGCTGCCAATCTGTGCCGCGACTGTATAAAATGGTTAATATTGCTCCCACGCTCAAGGATAGGGCTACCCCAAAATAACCCCAGTGAACTCCAGCCAAAAATATCATGACACCTCCCCCTAGAACAATTAGTAAAGAGGTTCCTAAATCTGGCTGTTGAAGAACAAGAAAAAACGGTAAAAAAATTAGTGCTAACGGTGCTATTATCCATTGAGGTTTCGAAACATGCTGGTCTGGCAACCAATCATAATAAAAAGCTAACACCATTATTAGCGTAATTTTGGCCATTTCAGAAGGCTGTAATGTAATGAAACCTAAATCTAACCACCTTTGTGCGCCCATACCGGTTGAACCAAAAAATTCTACAAGAATTAATAATACTAATGAGGTTATGTAAGCCAACACAGACATACTTTTCCAAAACCAAATTGGTACCATTGCAATGCTGATCATGAGAGCAAACCCTACGAAAAAGCGTTTGAGTTGTGCAGAAGCCCATGGATGCCAACTATTACCAGCCACTGAGGTCAACATAATGATGCCTATTGCCCCTGCAGCACACAGAAGCAAAATTATTGGCCAATTCAAATAAAGTAGTTTTCGAAAACCTCTTGGAACAGCCCTGATTTTGTATTCGAGATAAGTCATACTTTATTTTTTCTAAACATTTCTAACTCTTTTAAAACTTCTCCAAGTTTCTTTTGTCGCTCGAGAACTGCTGTTCGATCTTTAGCAGGATAAACCTCCAAAGGTGGCTTTCCTTTAAAAAGTGCTTGCAAGGTTATGTCACGAGCAATGGGAGCAGCGGATTTTGAGCCAGCTCCACCATGTTCTACTACCACTGCAACAGCTATTTCTGGTTTGTCGTACGGCGCAAAATTTATAAAGAGCCCGTGATCTCTTCTTTTCCAAGGTAAGTCTTCGTTTTTAGTTACGCCATTTTCTCTTTCTGCATCTGTTATATTTCTGACCTGGCTGGTGCCAGTTTTACCTGCCATTCGATATGCATCTTGGATTACACGTGATCCATAGGCTGTTCCCCTCCGGTCATTACTAGCTTGGAAAAGTGCTTTTCTGACAATTTTAAGATAGGATTTGTCTATATCCAAATCTTCAATATTTTTTAGGTTGTGAATATTTTGTCCATTTATTGACTTTGTCAATATCGGTTTAACGTTTCTGCCACTTGCTAAACGAGCAGCCATAACAGCTAATTGAAGTGGAGACGAAAGGACATAACCTTGCCCGATTGATGCATTTACAGTATCACCGACTAACCATTCTTGCTCCCTGTTTTTTAACTTCCAATCCTTGCTAGGCACTAAACCTTTTGTAATTGCAGACATTGGAACATCATGTTTTATTCCCAACCCAAGTTTTGTGGCCATTTTATTAATTCGTTCAATTCCGGTTTTGAGAGCTAATTCATAGAAATAAACATCGCAACTTTCACTAAGGGATTTTGACAAGCTCATCTCACCGTGGCCGCCTTTTTTCCAACAATGAAAAAACCTATTAGAAACCTCTATTTTACCATCACAAGAAAAAGAATCTTTTGGGCTAATTATTTTTGCTTCTAAAGCCGCAAGGGCAGTTACAATTTTAAAGGTCGATCCTGGAGGGTATGCGTCTTGCACAGTTTTTGAAGCTAAAGGCCTAAATTTATTATCTCTTAGTTCATTGAAATCTGAATATGAAATGCCCTTTACAAACTTATTTGGATCGTAACTTGGAGATGAAGCAATAGCGAGAATTTCACCGTTTTTACAATTCATAACTACGGCAGAGGCACTCTCTGAACCTAACCTAGCTTGAATATACGATTGTAACTCATTGTCTACAGTTAGTTGGATATTATTGCCCGGCTTTCCCTCTTTCCTATCGAGATTTCTCATGACGCGGCCTAGTGCGTTTACTTCTACTTTCATTATACCTGCACTACCCCTCAAAACATCTTCATAATGTTTTTCGATACCTACTTTACCAACCTGAAATCGGGGAATTTTTAAAAGTGGATTATTTTCGTTACCTCTCTTAAGATCGCTATCGCTCACTGGTCCGACATATCCTATGACGTGGGCGTAGCTTTCAAGCGAAGGATACACTCTTGATAATCCCTGTTCGACCGATACTCCGGGTAAATTGGGTGTATTTGCTGCAATCCTAGCTATTTCTTCAAAACTGAGTTGATCTCGTACTGTAACTGGCAAAAAGGGAGCACTTCTTTCAATTTCTTCAATTACTCTTGTTGCCTCGCGTTGGGATATTTTTATAAGGTTACTCAAAGAATATAATGTCTGTTCAATGTTTCCGGCGTCTTCTTTCACAATAGTAATTCTGAAGCTTTGTTCATTTCGCGCAATTATTTTTCCATTGCGATCATACACTTCCCCTCTGGAGGGAGCGATTAGCCTTATATTGATTCTGTTCTCATCTGCCAGTAATCGATATTCGCTTGCCTCCTCAACTTGCAATTTTCGCATTCTAAAAGCCAAACCTGCTATGAAGGCAGCTTGTAAACCACCTAAAATTAGGCCTCGTCTAGAAAGTTTGGCATAACTTTTTTGATTGAGTTGAATTCTATCCGCCATAATGAATCATCTTTGCATTATTTTTTCGGCATCTGCCGAGCCTAATTTATCAAAGCTACCAATCAGAACTGAAAAAACTGGATAAAGCGCCAACGTCACTATTAGTTCTATCAGTGTCAATCTGAACCCTGCTGATGGAATAAATAACAAAACAGAAATAAAGTAATAAAGTAGGAGAATAATAGTCAAGCAGGCCGTTACACTACCCCAGCCAAATATGAGAGAATTGCCTTCCTGATAATGAAATTTTCTTTTCAAAAAATAAAAGCCGAGCACCGTCAGAGATGACATCAACCCTGGTGGTCGCATAAGAAAAAAGTCCTCTACCAAAAAAACGCTAGCGACGAGAAAACTCGATGTGAACTCAGGCCTTTTGGTTACTATAGCAGCGAAAAATACTAAAAGGACATTTGGACCAGACCAAGTCTGTGGAACCGTCTGTAGAGGTAAAATTTGGAAAAAAATGATCAACAAACCAATACAAAAATATACAAGTTGATGGGCAAAACTTTTTACATTCATATTTATGTTCCGTTTGCCACAGTGCTTTGGTCATCAGACAATGACTTCAGACCTTTATTTATGATTAGGTTCCCTGGGTTATCAATTGGCTCTGTTCCAAAATTTCTCAAAACTCTCAAAAATTCAAGTCTTTCGTAATCTGCTGCAAGACGTACCCTTAATCGGCCTGAGGGGTCTAATGCTAAACGTCCAATTAGAAGGTTTGGAGGGAAAACCCCGCCGCTTCCAGAGGTCTCAACTCGATCCCCAGGTCTAACCAGATCTGCATTTTCCAAAAACTCGATAGTGGGAGCAATCGTATTATCTCCCGCAATTAAGGCTTGTTGTCCAGAAGGCTGGATGGTTGCGGGAATTATAGAAGCTGTATCTGTTAATAATAAAACACGGGCCGTTTTACTGCCTACGCCTGAAATGCGGCCAACCAACCCCAGTCCGTCCATAGCCGCCCAGCCATCTTGAATGCCGTCTTGGACCCCAACATTTACAAGAACTGACTGGCGAAATGGAGAGCCGCCAAAATAGGTGGTCTGCGGGCAGTGGGTCTTGCCGAAACACATCCAAAGTAGCATGCTGGAAATGTGAGTAAGTTTGGGATCAAGTTGAAGATTATTTAAGTCCAATAGGCGCGCATTTTCTTGTTCGAGTTGAAGAGCCGCTTCTTTCCAGCTTTTCATCTGCTGTAGTTCTCTCCTAAGTTCTTGATTCTGATCGTATAAAGATTGATAACTTCTAAAGTCTTGACTTATGCGAATTAGGCCTGTCGCAGGAGCCATTACCCATTCAAATTTTGGCAAAATGGCATCGATGACTTCCGCTCTAAGCTTTTCAACTCGAGGATTATCGAGTCGCCATATTACAAATAAAGCGACAAGCAAGAAAACAATTATACCTGTAGCTAAATATCTAAACGGAGCTAAGGTATCCGCTTCTTTTGGATTAGGCCTTGCCAAGTAATCCTCTTTGCTGACGGTAGAGTTTAACTATCATAGTCGATTGCATGTCTTAATTGTTTTTCATATTCTAGGGCTTTGCCAGTCCCCATCGCAACACAATTTAAACTTTCATCTGCAATAGAAACTGCTAGGCCAGTTCTTTCTCTAAGCGCTAAATCAAGATCGCCAAGTAGGGCTCCTCCACCTGTCAGCATAACGCCTCTATCAACAATGTCAGCGGCAAGGTCGGGTGGAGTGACTTCAAGAGCGGTCATTACCGCTTCACATATTTGCTGAACTGGCTCACCAAGCGCCTCTGCTACATGGGCTTGTGATATTTCGGTTTCTCTTGGAACGCCAGTGAGTAAATCGCGACCGCGGATCATCATAGAGGCTCCTCTCCCATCATCTGGCATTCTCGCGGTACCTATGGAAGTTTTAATTCTTTCTGCCGTACTTTCTCCAACAAGTAAATTCTGTTGTCTCCTCAAATAACTGATTATGGCCTCATCCATTCTATCCCCACCAACTCGAACTGAGCGGGCATAAACGATATCTCCCAATGACAGTACTGCCACTTCTGTAGTACCACCTCCAATATCCACAACCATGCTTCCCGTTGGGTCGGTTATAGGCATACCGGCACCTATCGCGGCTGCAATTGGTTCAGCGATCAACCCAGCCCTTCTGGCACCTGCCGAAAGCACTGATTGACGAATTGCTCTTTTCTCAACTGGTGTAGCCCCATGGGGAACACATACTATAATTTTCGGCTTGGAAAAAGTTGTTCTTTTATGCACTTTCCTAATGAAA
>CACGIS010000056.1 GCA_902573175.1 Paracoccaceae bacterium
CCTAGAGAAGCACTTTGGCATGGTCTTATTCGCAAAAACCATGGATGCACACATTTTATTATTGGAAGAGACCACGCGGGTCCTGGAAAAGATACATATGGAAATGACTTTTATGCTCCTTACGACGCACAAAGCTTATTCAAAAAATATTCAAAAGAAATTGGGATAGAAATGGTGAGTTTTAAAGAGTTAGTATATGTACCTGAGCAAGGAAAATTTAAACCTATTGATGAGCTGAACAGTGGTATTAAAACGTTAAACATCTCAGGAAGTGAACTGAGACGGCGTTTATATGAAGGAACAGAGGTTCCAGATTGGTTTTCATTTCCAGAAGTACTGGATGAGCTTCGCAAAACATTACCTCCATTATCAAAGCGTGGTTTTACTATATTTTTCACAGGACTTTCTGGATCGGGAAAATCAACAATAGCAAATGCCGTATTAACCAAATTAATGGAAATGGGTGGAAGACCAGTTACTTTACTTGATGGCGATATAGTGCGCAAAAACTTATCTTCTGAACTTGGGTTTTCCAAGGAACACCGGGATCTAAATATTCGTCGAATTGGATATGTGGCCTCAGAAATTACAAAAAACGGTGGCATAGCTATTTGTGCTCCAATTGCTCCCTATTCAAAAACAAGGCTTTCCGTTAGAAATGAAATAGCTCAATACGGAAGCTTCGTCGAAATTCATATCGCAACTTCCCTGGAAATCTGTGAAAAACGAGATCGTAAAGGTTTATACAAACTAGCGCGACAAGGTAAAATTGAAGCCTTTACGGGGATTTCCGATCCATATGAAATTCCGGAAAAACCCGAACTGCGCTTAAATACAGAAAATGCTTCCGTAGACTATTGTGCTCAAAAGATCATCTTGAAACTCCAGAGCATGGGGCTTATTGTTTTAGCCAATTAGCGGTTACTGATTTGTTTTTATTTCAATCTTTTGAATAACATTAGTGGGAATATTTTGAACCAAATCAATATGAAGTAATCCATTTTCCATAAATGCCTCACCTACTTCTATCCCATCTGCTAGAACAAAAGATCTCTGGAATTGTCTTGTTGCAATTCCACGATGAAGGAAGATTCTTGTACCAGTTTCTTGATTTTTCTTACCTTGTATAACCAGTTGTCGATTTTCCAAAGTAATAGATAGGTCTGCTTCTGAAAACCCAGCGGTCGCTAAACTAATACGAAATGATCGATCAGATGTCTGTTCTATGTTGAAAGGTGGATAACCTTCATTACTAGATTTTGCCGTTCTTTCTAATAACTGTTCCAATTGTTCAAAACCAAGCATATGCGGATATGCACCAAATGATAATTTTGCCATTTTAAGCCCTTATTCTAAGCGACACTTTTCAGCTCCTGTTCGGCAGCTCTTTTAGAGTTGGCTCCTAAAAATATAATTTTCAAGGGGTTAACAAGTAAAATTAATTATCCTATTAGATTAAGTCATTCAGTCAGGTCATGAAATGAACACTTCAGACAAAATATCAATGAAAACCGAAGAAGTCTTGAGGGTGGAATTGGAATTCTTTCGTCAAGAGCATAGCGATTTAGATCAGGCAATCACCGTACTTTCTAATTCTGCAGCTACCGATAGACTTATGATCCAAAGACTTAAAAAAAAGAAATTACAATTAAAAGACAAAATTAAGCGACTGGAAGATCGACTTACACCCGATATTATTGCCTAAGATATATTCCTATTATATTAGGATAGTTGTGAAGATGAGGTAAAAAATGAGCAAAATCCAGGTAGGGTTAATCATGGGAAGCCAATCAGATTGGTCAACCATGAAGGAGGCAGCTGATATTTTATCAGAGCTTGGTGTAGCATATGAAACAAAAATTGTTTCAGCGCACAGAACTCCAGATCGTCTATGGGAATATGGAAAGTCCGCTGAACAAAGAGGTCTTAAGGTAATTATCGCCGGTGCTGGAGGCGCAGCTCATCTTCCAGGAATGATAGCGTCGAAAACTAACCTACCCGTTGTCGGTGTGCCTGTCGCAACCACAAGTTTAAATGGCATAGATAGCCTCTATTCTATTTTGCAAATGCCTAAAGGTTATCCCGTTGCAACAATGGCTATTGGAGCGCAAGGTGCCAAAAATAGTGGCTTATTGGCGGCTCAGATAATAGCACTGTCTGATGCAAAACTAAACAAAAGCCTCAGCGATTGGCGGATAGCTTTATCGGCCTCAATTCCTGATGAGCCTAAAGATGAATAAAGCAGTGCTATTAAGCGGATCCACAATAGGCATACTGGGCGGCGGACAGCTGGGTCAGATGCTTAGTATGGCAGCCAGCCGACTAGGTTTTAAAACTCACATTTTTGAGCCAAGTGCCAACCCTCCCGCATCAAATGTATCATCTAGATTTACACAGGCGGAATATGATGATTATGACGCACTTGAGAAATTTGCTTCAAGCGTTGACGTGGTCACATATGAATTTGAAAATGTCCCTACTGGTGCATTGGATATTATTGAAAAACAATGTGAAATTTTTCCAAGCAGAGAAGCTCTTAAAATATCACAAGACAGACTTTTAGAAAAAGAGTTTATTAATAAGTTAGGCTTTAAAACCGCAAGCTTTTATGAAGTAAGCACTCAAGAAGATTTGACTCTAGCAATAGATCAAGTTGGAACTCCCAGCATATTAAAAACAAGACGTTTGGGATATGATGGGAAAGGACAACTAAAATTAGAGTCCACCTCACAAGCCGAAGATATCTGGAAAGACTCAAGCGCAAAAGATTTAATATTGGAGGGTTTTGTCAATTTTTCTCGTGAATTTTCTGTAATTGGGTCTCGATCAAAGGATGGACAAATATCATGCTTTGATCCGGGCGAAAATGTTCACAAAGAGGGAATTTTAAGGACTACAACTGTACCGGCAAATCTTACAGTCCAGCAAAAGACGGAAGCAGTTTTAATTACTGCAAAAATTTTAGAGTCGTTAAACTACGTTGGAGTAATTGGTATTGAGTTTTTTTTAGAGAAAAACTCTTTAGTTATAAATGAATTTGCTCCACGAGTTCACAACTCTGGGCATTGGACACAAAATGGCTGCACAGTAGATCAGTTCGAGCAGCATATTAGGGCAATAACAGGTTGGAAACTTGGTAATGCTGACAGGCACAGCGATATAATAATGGAAAACCTTATCGGGGACGAGATTTATAAGACTAAACAATTAGTTGAGGATGGTTCTCTTGCGTTACACTTGTATGGTAAAGCTGATGTTAAACCAGGCCGTAAAATGGGCCATTTTAACCGAATTAAAAATTAAATTTGTAATTTCTCAAAAAGAAACCCCAGGATTAATCCCAGGGTTTCTAAAATCACCTACTTTAGAGCTACATCATGCCGCCCATGCCGCCCATGCCGCCCATGTCAGGCATACCTGGAGCTCCACCGCCAGCACCTGGTTTCTCAGGCTTATCTGCAACCATCGCTTCAGTTGTTATCAGCAAACCTGCAACTGAAGCTGCATCTTCCATTGCTGTTCTAACAACTTTAGCTGGATCAATAACGCCATACTTGAACATGTCACCATATTCTTCGGTCTGAGCATTAAAACCAAAAGATGTATCTTTATTTTCACGAACTTTTCCAGCTACTACTGCGCCGTCTACACCCGCATTTTCAGCAATCTGACGAAGAGGTGCTTCAATTGCACGACGTACAATTGCAATACCAGCTTCTTGGTCAGGGTTTCCACCTTTAAGTTTTGCTAAAGCTTTTCCAGCTTGCAAAAGCGCAACTCCACCACCTACGATGATACCCTCTTGGACCGCAGCTCGTGTAGCATTTAAAGCATCATCTACGCGATCCTTGCGTTCTTTGACTTCTACTTCAGTCATGCCACCCACGCGAATAACAGCAACACCGCCAGCAAGCTTAGCCACACGTTCTTGCAGTTTTTCACGGTCATAGTCTGAAGATGTTTCTTCAATCTGACTACGAATCTGAGTAACGCGTGATTCAATTTCAGCTTTTGCGCCCGCACCATCTACTATCGTGGTCTCATCTTTAGTAATTTGAACTTTCTTGGCAGTACCAAGCATATCCATTGTTACACTCTCAAGCTTCATTCCTAGATCTTCTGAAATAACCTGACCGCCAGTAAGTATTGCAATATCTTGAAGCATAGCTTTACGTCGATCACCAAAACCAGGAGCTTTTACAGCAGCAATTTTCAAACCACCTCTTAGCTTATTAACAACCAAAGTTGCTAATGCTTCGCCCTCAACATCTTCAGCAATGATTAACAAGGGTTTTTGAGATTGGATCACCGACTCTAGAAGCGGCACCATCGACTGCAAAGACGATAACTTCTTTTCATGAAGAAGTATCATACAATCTTCCAACTCTGATGTCATTTTATCAGCATTTGTTACAAAGTAAGGAGATAAGTAACCACGATCAAACTGCATACCTTCAACTACGTCAGTTTCAGTCTCAAGGCCTTTATTTTCTTCGACTGTGATAACGCCTTCGTTTCCGACTTTTTGCATCGCATCAGCGATTTGCTGACCTATTTCAGCTTCGCCATTTGCTGATATTGTTCCAACTTGGGCAACTTCGTCACTATCCTTTACGTCGCGAGCCATCTTTTTAATCTCACCAACGACCTTTGAAGTGGCCAAATCGATGCCTCTTTTTAGATCCATTGGATTAAGGCCTGCTGCCACCTGTTTCAAACCTTCGCGAACGATTGCCTGAGCCAAGACTGTTGCCGTTGTTGTTCCATCACCAGCCTCATCATTTGTTCGGCTAGCAACCTCTTTAACCATTTGAGCGCCCATGTTTTCGAGCTTGTCTTCTAGCTCGATCTCTTTTGCAACTGTCACACCGTCCTTGGTGATGCGCGGTGCGCCAAATGATTTATCTAATACTACGTTACGACCTTTTGGTCCCAACGTTACTTTTACAGCGTCTGCAAGAGTGTTCACGCCTTTTAGCATTCGGTCGCGAGCATCTGTACTGAATCTGACGTCTTTAGCAGCCATTGTGCTTATCCTCGTCTATTGGTTAAAATTAATAATTAGCGATTAAGACAAAGTGCCTAAAATATCGCTTTCTTTCATGATAAGAAGTTCTTCTCCGTCAATGGTCACTTCTGTTCCAGACCATTTTCCAAATAAAATTTTATCACCTTCGCTAACTGACATAGCGATGAGTTCACCGCTATCCTTACGAGCGCCTTCTCCAGCGGCTACAATTATACCCTCTGCAGGCTTTTCTTTAGCACTTTCAGGAATAATCAATCCACCTGATGTTTTTTCGTCGCTTTCTACGCGACGAACAAGAACGCGGTCATGAAGTGGTTTCAATGCCATCTTTAGGTTCCTTCACTTAGTTACATTGTGCCCTTAGCGGGCAATTATCACTCAACGTGTGTGAGTGATAACGAGCGGTATCTATGTATGTATAGTGGCAGAGTCAACCACCTTAGTTAAAAATTTTTTAATTTTAAGAAATTCTTAATCAAACTAGTCCACGACCCTTTAAAAGAGCATCAACCTTTGGCAATTTTCCCCTAAACTTTACATAAGCTAATTCGGAATCAATACTGTTTCCTTTAGAAAGGATATTTTTTTCTAGTGAATTGGCCAACTTTTCATCAAATGGATTACCTGCTTCCTCAAACGCGGAAAATACATCCTCATCCATAACTTCCGACCACATATAACTGTAGTAAGCAGCAGCATAATAACTTCCCGAAAATACATGAGCAAAGTGTGGAGTTGCATGTCTCATCTCAATTGTCTCAGGCATTTCTATTTTGCTTAAAATTTCAGTTTGAAATTTCATGATGTCGTGATCGGTATCCGAAAGGTGAAAATAAAGATCCACCAGAGCGCTGGAAGTATATTCAACGGTTTGGCAACCCATATCGTAATTCAAGGCACCTTTAATTCTTTCTATCAACTCGTCTGAAATCGGTACTTTGGTTTCATAGTGAAGTGCAAACTTTTTCAAAACCTCTGGGACGGTCAGCCAATGTTCAAATAACTGACTGGGCAATTCAACAAAATCGCGCGAAACAGAGGTTCCAGACAGAGGTTCGTAGGTAACGTTAGATAATAGTTGATGAAGCGCGTGACCAAATTCGTGAAATAATGTTTGAGCGTCATCAAAAGATAAGAGCGCAGGCGAGCTTTTTGCAAAATTACACACATTCAAAACTATTGGCTTTTGTACGGTTGGAAATTTAGCTTGAGATTGGAAAGCACTACACCAAGCACCAGATCGCTTAGATGGTCTAGCAAAGTAATCTCCTATAAATAACCCAATAGAGCTATTTTTTCTGAAAACCTCCCATGCTTTACAGTCATTATGATAAAGAGGGAGATCTATTGGTACGAATGAAAGATCAAATAATTTGTTGGCACAATAAAATGCAGCTTCGATCATCTGGTCCAAACCAAAATACGGTTTTATCTCTAATTCGTTTAGTTCATGCTCATTTTGTCTTCTTTTCTCTGAATAATACTGCCAGTCCCAAGAACTAAATCTATCCTTTATATCATCCCTGGCCATATAGGAGGTTAGAATTTTTTGATCTGTTAAAGCCTGTTTTTTTGAGCGATCCCAAACCTGCAGCAATAGCTTCTCGACGTTTTCTGGCTTTTTTGCCATTTCTGTCTCTAACTTAAATTCAGCAAAATTTTTATAACCAAGCAAATCGGCCATCTTTCTCCGTAAGGCTAATATTTCACGGGCAATTGGCCTATTATCAGTTTCTTCTTTTTGCATCCCTCTAGATATCCATGCTTGCTGAGCTTGTTTCCTCAGTTTGCGATTAGGAGAAAATTTTAAAAATGGTGTAATAATAGATCGAGATAATGTGATAATCGGATTTGATATCCCTTTTTCATCTGCTGCTTTTCTTGCAGCCTCAACCAGAAAATTAGGTAGTACATTTTGGTCCTCTAAACCAAGCTCAAGATGCCAGGAACGTTCATCAGCTAATAAATTTTGTGAAAATTTGGTACCTAAAATTGAAAGCTGTTTTTTTATATCTTTCATTCTTTCTTTACTTTGATCATTGAGCGCAGCACCTGCTCTTACATAATCTTGATGTATTTTTTCTAGAAGCCTCTGTTCTTCAGGTAATAAGTTTAAACTATCAATTTTCTCAAATAGTTCCTGAATTCGATTAAAAAGTTTCTCATTTGATGTAATTTTTGATAAATGTGATGACAACTTTGGAGAAAATTCTGTCATCAGCTTTTCGCGCTGGGTATTAGAGTCTGCGCTCACCAAAGTATAAAAGACAGACAGAACCCTTTTCAGTAAATTACCCGAGTTCAATAGTGCATGAATAGTATTTTCGAAGGTTGGTGGATCGGAGTTTTTGGAAATTTCTTGGATTTCCTGAAGCTCATATTCCATCGCTCTTTCCACAGCTTCAGAAAAATGGCCATCCAAAATTTTATCAAACGGTGCAATTTTGTAAGGAGTATTCCAACTGGTCAGTAGTGGATTTTTATTTACCATCTAAATATCTTTAAATAGAGCAAATTGGGCATTTTTTACTCGGGTTGATTTTTATCTTACGACTTTCCCCCTTCAAACCATCATAAATAAACATTTGTCCTAATAATGTGTTACCTGAATGACTTAAAATTTTCAAAGTCTCAACGGCCATAACAGAGCCAATAACGCCTGGCAGAGGGGAAAAAACACCACCTTCAGAACACGTTAATGCCAAACCATCTTTGGGGGGGGCTTGGAAATACGCAAGCATAACAAGGCCCGCCTTTATGCGGGGCGAACACTGAAACTTGGCCTTCCCATTGGCTCAAAGCCCCTGAAACTAAATGTTTTTTGGTAACAACAGCAGCAGAGTTCGATATATACCGTGTCTCAAAATTATCAGTTCCGTCTACGACAACATCATACTCAGAAAAAATTTCTTCGGCTATTTCAGAATTTAGTCGTCTATTATAAGGCCGAACATTCACATTACTATTCAATTGAAAAATAGCATCCGCTGCCGAGAAAACCTTTTGTTCTCCTACTTGTTTTGTTGGGTAAATAACTTGCCTTTGCAAATTTGATAAGCTGACTTTATCATGATCAATAATTCCAATAGTTCCAACACCCGATGCGGCTAGATATTGAATAACCGGAGCACCTAAACCTCCCGCTCCAATAATTAAAACACTGGCCTCTTTAATGCGTCGCTGTCCAAGCCCACCAAGTTCTTTCAATAAAATATGCCTAGAATAACGCTCTAGTTCATGATTCGAAAACTCGTCTGCTTCTTTATCATCGTCGAGGCAAGCATCGTTGGATTTATTTCTAAGACTATTGATAAATAAACGGAAAAGAAAAGTTATACAGAAAATAAAAGAGATCGTTGCCCAAGGAGCCCAGCCACCCATTATGATCGGAAAGGAATTTGTTTCAGGAATTAGAAAAAGAGCACCAAGGATAGAAGTTAATATAATAAAAACAGAGGCCCACCGTAAATTTTGACTCACTCCCAAATATCCAGCAATAAACCAAGCAAAGACCAAAAAAGAAAGAATAGCTAATATCATTTCGTTCCCGTTGACCCGAACCCACTATTACTTCTAATTGTCTGGCGCAAATTTCTTGAAACTTTGAACTGAACTTTCAAAGTTGCAGCGAAAACTATCTGTGCGATTCTCATGCCATGGG
>CACGIS010000057.1 GCA_902573175.1 Paracoccaceae bacterium
CTATGATCGGAATTCATTTTGTTTTTTAGCATAAAACTAATCGGAAGGTTTTTATTAGTATTGAGTTTTGTCACTACTATTACCGGATGCAGTCCTTTAATTGGCAAATCAAACTCAGCTGAGAATACTGCTAATGTAACGTTAGATGAAAAACCTGAGATTTTGGATTTATCGGCAGCTGTTATCTGGGATGGCGATCAAACACTTGGTGGTAATTGGATTTCACACCCAGATGTGGACAGCCCTGAGAGAGTTTTGATAAAAAATATTTCTAATGGGAAATCAGTCGTTGGGGCTATTTTCCAGCAAACTAAAAAAATGAAACCTGGGTCTGCCCTCATATCCTCTGATGCTGCTAAAGCATTGGATATCGCTCAAAATGAGCAAACAAAAGTCCAGATAGTAGCCGTTAGAGTTCCTGAAAGCACTGAGCCGACAAAGATAACTGCTGAAACTAACACTGCAAAAAGTGCCCCGCTAGAAACAAAACTTTCAAAACCCTTCATTCAAGTTGGAATTTTTGGTTTTCAAAAAAATGCAAACAAGACAAAAGACCAAATATCAAAACTAAACCTGCCAGTAAATATACTCGATTTCCAAATTAAGGGGAAACCATACTGGCGTGTAGTTGCGGGACCTGCTAGCACATCAGATAGTAGAAGAAATATGTTAAAAGATATCAAATCAGCTGGATTTACAGATGCCTATTACGTCAGCAATTAAAGTTATAATTAGCTCGGTATTTCTGAATATATGTCTGCTTTCTCAAGCATATTCTTTTGATACAAAAGCTCGAGCAGCATACGTATTCGATCAAACTTCGGGTACTATTTTACTATCTAAAAATCCTGATTTACCACTGCCACCAGCTTCAATGTCCAAACTTATGACTTTGTATATGACATTTGAGTTTATTAAAGCAGGAAGGCTGAGGTTAGATGAAAAGTTACCAGTATCAAAAAATGCAGCAAATTATACAGGCTCGACAATGTTCTTGGACCCGACAGATCGTGTTGAAGTTTTAGATTTGATACGCGGAATCATTGTTCTTTCTGGCAATGATGCTTGTGCCGTAATTGCAGAGGCACTTTCACCTGATGGAACAGAAGCAGGATTTTCAAAACTTATGACTCAAAGAGGAAAACAAATAGGCCTTAAAAACTCTACTTTTAAAAATTCCAACGGATGGCCAGCCAATGGGCATCAAATGAGCGTTAGCGATCTCGGCATCCTTGCGGAAAGATTAATTGTAGATTTTCCTGAATATTATCCAATGTTTGCCGAACAGACATATGAATTTGATGGTCGCGCACCAGCAAACATAAGAAACAGAAATCCACTACTTGGATTAGGGATTGGAGCAGATGGATTAAAAACGGGCCACACTGAAGAAGCCGGGTATGGATTAGTTGGATCAGCAAAACAGGATGGGCGAAGAATAATTTTTGTTCTTTCCGGTTTAAGAACTTTGGAAGACCGGGCACAAGAGGCTGAAACTATAGTCAACTGGGCATTTAGGCAATTTAAGATGGAAAAATTTGCTTCTGGCGATTCTGAAATAGGAAAAGCAAAAGTTTGGAATGGGAAATCGAGACACGTAAGCCTGGTTCTGGAGAATGATTTAAATGTTATGCAACCTGTCTTATCTTCAAGCGAGCCCTCTTTCGCAATAGAATATATTGGACCAATCAAAGCTCCGGTAAAAAAGGGAGATAAATTAGCTGAACTTGTAATAAATTCTACAGACTTACCGGAAACGCGTCACTCTCTATTCGCCGGAAATAATGTTCCTTCAGGTGGTTTTTTTATAAGGGTCAGAACAGCAGGCCAATATTTATTTAATATGCTCTTCACAAATACAGAGGAAAGTTTGTGAAGAATAAAGGTTACTTTATTTCATTTGAAGGAATTGATGGGTCAGGTAAATCGACACAAATTCAAAAATTAGCCGAATTTTTAGGAGCTCTTGACTTTGACATAGTTATAACCAGAGAACCAGGGGGATCTGTAGGTGGAGAAGAAATAAGAAACCTACTGCTGCAAGGAAATGTAGATAGATGGTCAGCAGAAACAGAGATCCTTCTCTTTACAGCTGCTCGGCGAGATCATTTAGAGCGTATTATTTTACCTGCTTTAAAAGAAGGAAAAATTGTAATCTGTGATAGGTTTACCGACAGCACAAGAATGTATCAGGGTATGCGAGGAGCAAATCTAAGAAATTTGGTAGACTCACTAAATGAAAAAGTCATCAACTTCGACCCAGACTTGACCATAATAATTGATATCCACCCAGAAATTAGCCTCAAGAGAGCAAAATCCAGAAAAACAGTTGAGGAGAGGTTTGAAGATTTTGGCGTCGATTTGCAAATGAAAATGCGAAAAGGCTTTATTGAACTCGCCAAAGAGTTTGGCGATCGCATAGAAGTGGTTGATGGTCAGCAATCTGTAGACAAACTTGCGCAAGACATTGGTTCATTAGTGAAAGCCAAAATATCATGACCGATAATAATTTGATTTCATCAGATCAAATTGAAGGATATCCCCACCCTAAAGTCACTGAAACATTATTTGGCCATCAATTTGCAGAACTAGAATTTATGAATTGTTTCAAATCAGGAAAACTTCACCACGGTTGGCTAATAACTGGAACAAAGGGAATTGGAAAAGCAACTTTTGCCTGGCGAATAGCAAAGTTTTTATTAACTCAGCCTATCGCTCGTCCAGAGCCAAAAGGCTTATTTAGTAATTCTGGAGAAAACCAAAATAGTGATCTAGAGGAAAACCTTAAAAAGGCCATAGTAACCAGAATTTTGGCGGAATCTGAGCCTAGGCTTGCAGTTATCAGGAAAAGCTTTGACGAAAAAAGAAAAACTTTTAGATCAAGTATTCGAGTAGATGAAATTAGGCACTTGAAGTCTTTTTTTTCTCTTTCAGTTAGTGACGGTGGCAGTAGGGTTGCAATAATTGACTGTGCAGAGGATATGAACATTAATGCTGCAAACGCTCTTTTAAAAACTCTAGAGGAACCGCCGGAACATACAGTATTTTTACTCATAAGTCACAACCCGCAAAGTTTACTTCCGACTATAAAATCACGTTGCCGTGAACTAAGGCTAAGCAGCCTCACAGAAAGTGATTTAAAAAGTGCTTTGAGACAGATAAATTTGACGATACCTGAAAATGAATTTGAAATTTATTCATTATTAGGTTCTGGCTCGGTGGGCAACTCTATCAGATTGTTGGAGCATGATGGTGCCAGTTTATATCGCACTATTCTCTCATTTCTAAATCAACTACCAAACCTCAATGGCTTTGAACTTGAGAAGTTCATCGGAACATTTTCAGGCGCTAAAAACAGGAGCAGGCTGGAACTCTTTATTGAACTTTTAAACGTGGCAGTCGCTCGTATTTCGAAAGCTGGAATTACAGGGCATAGTTCTTCACATGAATGCCTTAGAGATGAAAAAGAAATTTTTAGAAAACTATGTCCAACTCCAAATATTTCAAAAAGATGGGCAGAATTAGCTCAAACGCAAGCAGAAAACTTGAAACACGGCCTAGCTGTCAACCTTGACCCAGGCTCTCTGATCCTAGATACGTTTTTTCGAATAGAAGATTGTGCCAAAACGGTAAGATAAAAATAAAATGAGTTCACCATCGATCACAGACAGTCATTGTCATTTAGATTTTGCAGACTTTGATGGAAATTTAGAGGAAACAGTAAAAAATGCAGTTCAATCCGGTGTAGACCGGATGGTTACAATTTGCACACAGTTACATGATGAGCCAAAGGTCAGAAGTATAGTAGAAAAATTTGAGTGCGTACTATACGCGGCGGGAACACACCCCATGAATGCTCACAAACAACCTATGGTAAATGTGTCTGATCTTTTAGAAGTGGCAAAACATCCCAAATTCGTGGGCATTGGAGAAACAGGGCTAGATTACTATTACACAAAGGAAACGGAAAAAGACCAAAAGCAAAGCCTGTTGCTTCACATTGAGGCAGCGCAAAAAAGTAGCTTACCTTTAATTATCCACGCGCGAGCAGCAGATAAGGACATAGCCGAAATTTTAGAGAGCGAATACAAAAATGCAAAGTTCAATTGTGTTATGCACTGTTTTTCATCTGGAAAGGAATTAGCAGTAAAGATGCTAGATTTAGGATTTTACCTTTCTATGTCTGGAATTATTACCTTTCCAAAAAGTGATGAACTTCGTGATATTTTTTCCTTAACACCGATAGATAGAATATTAGTAGAAACAGACAGCCCATATCTAGCGCCTCCTCCATATCGAGGGAAAAGAAATGAGCCCGCATATGTGGCAATAACAGCCCGGAAAGGAGCCGAAATATTTGATGTCTCATATGAAGACTTTGCGTACCAGATAGAAAAAAACTTTGAAAGACTATTTCCGAAAGCAAAAATCTACGGGTCGGCTGCGTGATGGCAAATCTTTCTTTCACTATACTTGGTTGTGGATCATCAGGCGGAGTGCCCCGCCTAGGAGGCAATTGGGGAGATTGTGATCCCAGTAATATAAAAAATCAACGCTCCAGGTGCTCACTTTTAGTAGAACTTAAAGGTGCCGAGGGGATAACAAGAGTTTTGATCGATACATCACCCGACATGAGGAGCCAATTACTCAAAGCTAATGTGGGAAGATTAGATGGGGTCGTGTACACTCACGAACACGCAGACCATGTACATGGCATAGATGATCTTCGTATGATTTTTTTCAATATGAGAAAAAGAATAAATGTTTGGGCAGATACCAAAACTCAAAAAGCGCTGTTACAAAAATTTGGCTATACGTTTATTCAGGTTGAGGGATCACCATATCCACCCATATTGGAAATGTTCACAATAGAAGGCCAGTTTTCTATTGATGGACCTGGTGGCAAAATAATATTTAACCCATTTGAAGTTCAACACGGCACAATAACTTCACTCGGTTTAAGAGTTGAAGATGTTGCGTACATTCCGGATATATCCGAAATGAACAAATTAGCTTGGGATCAAATAAAAAAGACAAACATTTGGATTTTAGATGCCCTTAGGCGCACTCCTCACCAATCACACACACACTTAAGTCAAAGTCTAGATTGGATAGAAAAATCTGGTGTTGAAAAAGGTATATTAACAAATATGCATATAGATATGGATTATGAGACTCTTCTAAATGAATTGCCGAGTAATGTTGAACCAGCGTATGACGGCATGAAATTAACTTCATCTCATAGGATCGTAAAAGAATAAATGTCCGCACTTTTAGACGTAATTATTCCAGTATTTTTGATAATTGGGTTTGGTTATTGCGCAGTCTGGGTCAGATTATTTTCCATAGATACCATCGACAGTCTTATGAAATTTTCACAAAATTTTGCGATCCCAGTTTTACTATTTAACGCTATCGCTAAGGTCGACTTAGGAAACATTTTCGATCTTAATTTATTTTTTAGTTTTTATGTTGGGGCAACAGCTGGCTTCCTAATAGGTTTCTTGGGATCTCATTATTTGTTCAGTCGACCTCTTGAAGACTCCGTTGCAATTGGGTTTTGCTGTCTTTTTTCAAATAGCGTTATGTTGGGACTTCCCATAACTGAGAGAGCTTATGGCGAAGATACTTTGCAACACACTTTCGCCATTGTATCGATCCACGCACCGTTTTGTTACTTTCTGGGCATCACTGTAATGGAACTTGTTAAAAGCTCCGAAAAATCAATAAGCAAAAAAAGTGGGGTCATATTAAAGGCCATGTTCAGCAATGCTTTGGTAGTAGGCATAGTTTTGGGTTTCCTTGTAAATATTTGCGATATCAATTTGGCTAAATCGATACAGGCATCTATCGATATGATAACGGCTGTAGCTTTGCCAGTCGCATTATTTGGAATGGGTGGAGTTCTTTATCAATATCGACCTGAAGGAGATATTGGTCCAATAATAATGATTTGTGCCGTTTCCTTATTAATTCACCCCGCAATCGTCTGGATTGCTGGATTGAATTTGGAATTAAGCAATATGCAATTGCGTTCAGCGGTAATTACAGCTGCGATGGCTCCTGGCATAAATACTTACGTATTCGCAAATATGTATGGAAAAGCTAAACGCGTTGCCTCAACGGGTGTGTTATTATCTACGGCATTATCAATTGGGACAGTTTGGGTATGGCTAAACCTATTGGCCTAAATTCAGCTACTAACCAATAATTTCCCAAGAACCATCAGGCTGCCGACAGGCTCGCCCATAACCCGTTTGTTTTTCACCACCAATGAAAATTTCCTGAGTAAATTCTCTGCAATATCGACCGTTTTGACGATACGTTGTGACCGGTATGACACGACCGTAATTGCCTGTGTCTGGGTTTCTCCATTCTGCAGCCTTATCAATCGGATTATATTCCAAAGCAGTATTGTAGGCCTCACCAGCTAGCAACCTATCTCTTTCATCCAATTGCGCGCCTATATTTTGACCAATAACCCCTCCTACAAACGCTCCCAAAACAGTGGCAAGACTTTTGTTTCGGCTATCGCCTGCCATATCGTTTGCCAAGGCACCACCAATAACCATTCCACTTAGAGCTCCTACCGACTCTTTTGGACCCTGTTGCGAAGAAGAAGTTTGTACATTTGCAGCACACCCAGAAATTAATACTGCCATGGTTAAAAAGCTAATTTTTTTCATACGAGCCTCGATCAAAAATTGTGGTTATTTATAAGATTTAGGATGTATGACTAAATTTCTCAAGGGTTAGCTGGATTAGAATAGGCTTTTCACCTATGGTGGCTGCCTAGATATAAAAATTAACCTTTGCATAGTTCGTGAATAATAATATGGTCGGGATTAACAACAGGGAGCATATGATGAAAAATTTAATTAAGTTTACTCTTGCCGCTGGGATGCTCGCATCTCCAGCGCTTTCCGGCGGATGGGAGGCTAGCCGTTTGGATAGTTCTATGATGTACCAAGACGGAATGTACGCAGAAGTCGGGTCATCCTCAATAGACTACGATGTTAATGGGACAACGCAAGCTGGTACAAAACATAAAATGGCAAAAGACCAGACCAGAACTAACCTTGGTTTCAAAGCACAATATGGTGATTTTGACATTGGGCTCGCTACTTACATGTCTGGTGCCATTCAACTTGATGGTCAATCTGCCCATGCGGCGGGATGTCCCGGAGTTTTAGCCGCATGTTCGGTAGTCCCTTCAGCAGACGTAACAGTCGACTCCCTAGCACTTCTTGCCAGATATCGGATTAATGAAAACATGTCGGTCATTGGTGGCTTAAACAGATATGAGGTATCAGACGCAAAGGTAACAAGTCTAGGGGGTTACTACGTCGTAAACGGCGATGAAATAGCGCCCGTCGCTGGTGCGGCCTATGAAAATAAAGAAATTGCTTTAAGAGTAGAATTGTTATTGCAAACAGAAACTGATGTGACGCTCAGTGCAAGTTCATCCACAAGCGCTGCGGTCGCAACTACTGCTGTATCAGGCGCCAAAATGGTTATACCGCAGACTTTAACACTTAATTTCCAAAGCGGAATTGCAGAGGATACTCTATTATTTGGTTCGGTTCACAAAGCAGATTGGGCAACAGCTCAGATTAATATTCCGGCCAACGCTACTGGACCGGTAGCGGCGATAGATAGTGACTTTGGCAATAGAACTGCCTACTCTATTGGTGTTGGTAGAAAATTGAGTGACAGCCTTTCTGTTTTGGGTTCCTATGCAACAGAAGGCGGAGGCGGCGCCACGAGCACAGACCCCTTCACTCTAAGAGATGGCAGTCAAACCTTAGCACTAGGCGCACGCTATACGTATGAAAATATGACAATAAGCGGTGGCTATAGTTATACCAAAGCTGGTGATGTTACAATGACACATTCCACCGGTTTAAGTTCTACCTACGCAGATAATAAAGTTACTGGTATTGGACTGAAAATCGGTTTCTCTTTTTAGTGGGATAAATCAATGTGAGCCCTTTAATCAGGGCTCACTTTTACTTTTAAATATTAAAAATATAGCTGTTTAACGTTTCAATGTATTCAATCAGGGTATTTTTTTTAATTTTTTTAATTTTTGGAACATCCTCTTGTGGGACGGCTCGTGGTGTTCTCTACGGAGCAGGTACCGTACTTGAGGGCGTTGCTACAGACGCTAGAACAGTCGGAAACTGGATCAAATGAACACTAGCGAGCTTGGTCAGCTAAACATTTGTTGAAGTTAACAGACTCTTGATCAATTTCTTTATCATACAAACAGATCGCTTCTGCTAATGCTTCACTTCCTGCCTGTTGTATAGGAACGAATGAACAGCCGATCATCATAATAGCAAATATTATAGGTAAAAAATAAAAAGGCTTCAAAGTTTGTTTTCCAAATCTTGTCTGCTGGTTTTATTTATTAATAAGGCTACTTTGTCCACATGAGACATCGATCGGAAAAACCAGGTTATAAATTTTTGTATCAAATCTTAAGTGTGACTGTATTTATATTTAGTATGTCAAATGCAGCAAATGCTAAAAACTTGGTTTATGAAAACAACTGGGCGTACCTTGCTGATACTGTAATGGGTGGCGTATCACAGGGTGGTGCAGAGTTTGCTGCCGGAGCATTACGGCTAACAGGTCAAGTTTCA
>CACGIS010000058.1 GCA_902573175.1 Paracoccaceae bacterium
AAATGTGGCAGCCTATCAGTAAATAAGTCAGAAAGTTCTTTATGAAGATTTCAATAAGCGCGATAGGGCGGCTTCGAAATTCACCAGAAAAAGAACTGGTAGATAACTATTTATCTAGATTTTCAAAGCTTTCAAAACCTTTTGGTATTTCTTTAAATCCAGTTGTTGAGATTGAAGATAAAAAAGGTGGTGGAACTATGTCTGAAGCCAAATTATTAATGAAAAGCTTTCAAAGAAACTCAAAAATAATTGCTCTTGATGAAAGAGGTTTAGTTTTATCCTCACTAGATTTTACCAAATATATTTCAGCCTGGGCATCAGATGGTGTCGGATATTGCCATCTCGTCATTGGTGGAGCTGATGGACTAGACAAAACTTTACTTGATAAAGCAAATTTACAGATTTCATTTGGGAAAATGGTCTGGCCACATATGCTGGCCCGTGTCATGCTCGCCGAACAATTATATAGATCAGCAACTATCCTTGCTGGAAGTCCATATCATAGGGAGTAACTAATGCGTAACTTGTTTATAATTCTAATGACGTTAACTTTAACAGCCTGCGACGTACCATTTGTACCCTTTATGTAAAAATATACAATACTACAGTTGAGAAAACTGTTAACTGCCTTTAGAAATCAATGACTTATTTTTTGGGGTGAAAATTTTATGCGGCCTGTAGTTTTGTGCATCTTGGATGGATGGGGTTTATCCGAAGATAAAATTAGCAATGCTCCAGTGCTAGCAAAAACACCCCATTTTGATCATTTATGGCAAACTTGCCCAAAAACGAAACTTTTAACCCATGGATTGGATGTTGGATTGCCGAAAGGCCAAATGGGCAACTCAGAAGTGGGGCATATGAATATTGGGGCCGGTAGAATAATCTCAATGGATTTAGGTCAAATAGATCTAGAGATAGAAAATAAGAATTTTTTAAAAAATGACGCCCTTCTTAATCATATACAAGATATCAAAAAAAGTAATGGTCGCGCCCACTTGATGGGCTTATTTTCAAACGGTGGTGTACATGGGCACATTAATCATTTGATTGCATCAATTCAGCTATTTCAGTCTCATGACGTCCCTGTAATTCTACACCTTATTACTGACGGACGTGATGTTGCACCCCAATCAGCAAAAGAATTTTTTAGTGAGATAAATCCAATTCTAAGTGAGAAAGTTCAGGTTGGAACAGTAATTGGTCGCTACTATGCAATGGATCGTGACAATCGCTGGGAACGTGTGGAATTGGCTTATAATGCAATAGTTTTTGGAAATGGTGAACAAGAAACATCCAATATCGAAATGGCAATTGAGAATTCATATGAATCCGATATTTCAGACGAATTTATTCTTCCAACCGTTATTAACCAATACTCAGGGATAAGAAAAAACGATGGTTTCTTCTGCTTAAACTTTCGGGCTGACCGGGCCAGACAAATTTTAAGCGCAATTGGTGACCCAAATTTTTTAAAACTAAAAATTAAGAATAGACCCCAGCTAACCAACTTACTTGGAATGGTTGAATATTCGGATATTCATAACACTTTTATGTCTACTTGCTATCCAAAAATAAGAATTAAAAATACTTTAGGAGAATGGGTATCACTGGCAAAGAAAAAGCAATTTCGATTGGCCGAAACTGAAAAATATCCACATGTCACATTTTTTTTAAACGGGGGTGATGAAAAGCCTCTCGCTGGGGAGGCTCGAAATATGCCTCACTCGCCTAAAGTGGCTACATATGATTTAAAACCCGAGATGTCCTCCGAAGCAGTGACCACGGCTTTGGTTGAAGCCATTGAAAGTAATTATGACCTCATAGTTGCCAATTATGCTAATCCAGACATGGTAGGGCACACAGGAAATTTAAATGCTGCCATTGAGGCTTGCGAGGCAGTTGATAAAGGTATTGGGCATTTGGTGAAAGCACTTAAAAAAGTAGATGGAACTTTGCTCTTAACGGCAGATCATGGTAATTGTGAGGTTATGACTGACCCGTTTACTGGAAATCCTCATACGTCTCACACTTTAAATCCAGTTCCTGCCATTTTGTTTAATGGGCCTAAAAACAAATCTTTATCTAATGGAGGTCGCCTTTCCGATATTGCGCCTACAATTTTAGAACTTATGGATCTAAGACCACCACCTGAAATGACAGGAAGTTCATTGTTACTATGATAAGCATTATTAAAAAGACAGCAATAATATCACTGACTACGATTTGCAGTTTTTTTTGTTCAAGCTCAGTGGTTGCTCAATCTTCAAAAGCTCTTGAAACCATCTTTGCCATAGAAGCTTTGGATCTTGCTACTGCCGATCTTAAAAATGCAAAAAATGCAAAAAAAAGGATAAATTCGCTTAGCCAAGCCATTCAAAGTTATGAAGAAACCCTAGCTATTTTGAGGGTTTCTGTTCGTGATTTAACTTTACAACAATCCCAAGTCCAAAATGTATTGGACCAGAATGAAAATGAAATTATGCAGTTACTGGGGGTCTTAGCCACGGTTCAAAAAGCACCGATCGCTGGCCAGATACTTCACCCGAACGGACCACTTGCAACAGCAAGAAGTGGGATGATTATTTCTGATATTGTTCCAATATTACAAGAAAATGTTGACCAACTAAGAGACCAGGTAATGGTCTTAAAACAATTATCAGAAACACAGTTTAAGGCACAAGCCTCCCTTAAAACAGGTTTGTTGGAACTTCAAAATGCTCATAGTAATTTGGGGCGTGCTATAGCAAACCGGAAAGACTTGCCAAAACGTTTTACGGCTGACCCAGAAAAACTCAAAATACTTATAAAAGCCTCTGACGATCTGGAGGCTTTCGCAGCATCAGTTCAATCAATAGCCCTCAACGAACCTTCTGTTTCTCTACCTTCTGTTCGAGAAAGAAAAGGAAATCTGAACTTACCCGTAAGGGGGAAGGTTTTACGGAAATTTAATGAAACTGATGCTTCTGGAACAAAACGATCTGGCATAATTCTAGCAACTGACCCTAGAGCTATTGTTATATCTCCAACAGCAGCCACAATTAGATATTTAGGTCCTCTTCTAGATTTTGGAAATGTAGCCATCTTAGAGCCGCAGAACGGATTATTATTTGTTTTTGCTGGAATGGAAACTGTGTACGGTGAGATCGGCCAAGTTATTCCAGCTTTATCACCAATAGGTTTGATGCCCAGTCAATCGATTGAGGGTAATAAGATTTTCAAAACTCAAGCTAATATTTACTCTGGGAAATTATCAGAAACGCTTTATGTAGAAGTTAGATCCGGTGCAGAAACTGAAAATCCACTGGACTGGTTTAAATAAGCAAGGGACAGTAATATGAAAAAAATAATTTTAGCAGCATTTCTAGGTGGCACTTTAGGAATTTTTACAGCTGTTAAATTAACTGGCCCTGTTTTGGCAGAAAATAATTCTGACAAAGCCGATGTTTATGAACAACTTGATTTATTTGGAGATATATTTGACCGCATAAGATCGGAATATGTTGAAGAAGTAGATGCAAGAGAATTAATTGAAGCTGCTATTAATGGTATGCTAACCTCACTGGACCCTCATTCAGGATACCTACCTCCTGTTGATGCCGAAAAAATGCGAGAGCAAACTCGTGGAGAATTTGGCGGCCTTGGTATTGAGGTTACTCAGGAAGAAGGATTTGTTAAAGTCGTCTCGCCAATTGATGAAACTCCAGCAGATGAAGCAGGCATGGAAGCTGGAGACTTCATAACACATGTAGACGGCGAAAGTGTGCTCGGATTAACTCTAAGTGAAGCCGTTGAACGCATGCGTGGGCCGGTTGGCTCCGAAATAATCATTACAGTTGTTCGGGAAGGTGAAGATGAACCTTTCGATGTAACTATCATAAGGGACTTTATTAAACTTACAGCTGCGCGAGTGCGCACCGAGGGCAAAAGCGTTGTTATCCGAGTAACAACATTTAATGATAATACATTTGATAATATTCGAGACGGATTAGACAAAGAATTAGAGAGTGCAGATGGATTAGAAAATATAAATGGGGTAATAATTGACTTACGCAATAATCCAGGTGGCTTACTGTCCCAAGCAATACGCGTGTCGGATGCTTTCCTAGATAAGGGTGAGATAGTTTCCACAAGAGGTAGAGACCCTGAAGACGGAGACAGATATAATGCAACGCCTGGTGATTTAATAAATGGCAAACCTATTGTTATTTTGATTAACGGCGGTTCTGCTTCAGCGTCAGAAATTGTAGCTGCAGCTTTAAAAGATCATAGAAGAGCAATTGTAGTCGGGACTAAGAGCTTTGGGAAAGGTTCAGTTCAAACTGTAATGCCACTGCGCGAACAAAGTGCCATGCGCCTTACTACCGCCAGGTATTACTCACCGTCAGGCCGCTCAATTCAAAACCTCGGCGTTACTCCAGACATAATCGTCGAGCAGCCACGCCGCAGAACTAATGATGAAGAAGATGAGTTTAAATTTAGATCAGAGTCAGATTTGAGAGGCTCGCTTTCTAATGACAGTTTATCAGAGGATGAAATTCAACAGATTGAAGAGGACAGAGCCAAAGCAGAAAAAGCTGCGGAATTGCGTAATGCTGATTACCAGCTTGCATATGCAATAGATATTCTGACAGGCCTAAATGCTTTAGGACCAGAAAAATAAATAAATAAAAAAGGTCATTGAAATGGGCGATATTGACGTTTCAAAGTTAGAGTATCGTAAAAATGTTGGCATGGTTTTAATAAACACCAAGGGGCATATTTTTGCAGGGAAAAGACTAGATAATAATACTGACGCATGGCAAATGCCGCAGGGGGGTATTGATGATGGGGAAACCCCCGACGTGGCTGCTTTCAGAGAATTGTCTGAAGAAACTGGGATACACCACAGCAAGGCTCGATTAATTGGGGCAACGGCTGGATGGCTGTCCTACGATATTCCGCTAGAACTTATCCCTAAGCTTTGGAACGGCCAATACAGGGGACAAGAGCAAAAATGGTTTGCATTTGAATTTTTGGGGAAAGACACCGATATAAATATAGCCACTCAAGAACCTGAATTTTCTGAGTGGGCATGGAAATCAAAAAAAGATCTTTTATCTTCGATTGTTCCCTTCAAAGTAGAAGTTTATCAAAAAGTATTTTCGGAACTTGGCCACCTGGTTAAATGACTTTTGGTGCCTAAAATGAACCCAGAAGAATTTGAGATTTTCATAGCTTGCGTACCAGGTCTTGAACATGAACTATTATCCGAAATTAAAAAAAATAAGTTCAAACAGACTAAATTGATGGTCGGGGGTGCTAGTTTATTCGGAGATTGGCACGATGTCTGGCGCGCAAATTTTTATTTGAGGGGCGCAACTAAAGTACTGGTAAGGTTTACATCATTTCGAGCCACACACCTAGCACAATTGGATAGGCTGTCACATAAATTAAATTGGGAAAACCTTCTTCAATATAAAAAACCATTTAGAGTTGAAACTGTTTGTCGTAAGAGTAAAATTTATCACTCTGGAGCAGCCACTGAGCGAATATCTAAAGCGATAAGTGATAAAATTGATGCTAAAGAAGATCCCAACTCCAGAATTGTAATAAAAACACGAATTTCATCAGACATATGTACCATCAGCCTAGATAGCTCGGGAGAAGGCTTACATAAACGCGGGTATAAAATTGCAACGGGGAAGGCCCCAATTCGTGAAACTTTGGCCGCATTATTTCTTCGAAAAATGAAATTTGATGGTTCTCAAGTCGTTTATGACCCTATGTGTGGTTCGGGAACAATTGTTATTGAAGCGGCAGAAATTGCATTAGGTCTGCCTGCTGGCAGAAATAGAACTTTCGCTTTTATGGATCTACCCTCTTTCCAAAAGGATGAATATGAAAAGCTAACAAAAATTAACCAGAAAAAGATTAACCATAAGTTTTATGGATCTGATCGGGATAACGGCGCCATTCAAAATTCTATAAAGAATTCAAGGAAAGCAAATGTTGAAACATTCTGTCGTTTTAAAACCAGTTCTATAGGCAATGCTACCCCACCAACTCAAGAACCGGGCATCATATTAGTAAACCCTCCATATGGGAAACGTGTTGGAGATCGTAAAAAACTATTCGCACTGTATAGGTCACTAGGTCAAACTTTATCAACAAAGTTTTTTGATTGGCACGTTGGTATTATCACGAGCGATCCAGGGCTTGCTGAATCAACCGGATTAAAGTTTTTGGATATTTCGAGTGCTGTAGATAATGGAGGGATCAAAGTAAAACTATACGAAACCAAAATTAATCATCCACAAATTTAACATTATCCTCTAAAATCATTTCTTTGACTGGATCGGGTATTTTAAGACCGCCCCGCACTTCTTCATCCAAAGAAGCCTCTAAATCAGCAACCTGGGAGAGCCGGTTGATGACAAAATCTATCTTGCTATGAGGAACGACAACCACCCCATCTCTATCTGCAACAATAACGTCGCCACTTTCTATTTTCTGACCACCAATATTAATGGGTAAACCCACAGTCGCAGGACCCTTTGTAAAAGGGGAAGCTGGCGTCAACCCCGTACACCATGCTGGCAATCCAACCTCAACAAGGCCCGCATAATCCCGCATTGGGCCGTCGGTGACAAAGCCTGCACCACCACAGTTTTTGAGCATACCCATCACTCTATCTCCTGCAGCAGCACAACCTTGATGCCCTGAAACAGAAGCTACTAAAACATCATTCTCCTGAATAAAATTTAAAGCTGCCAATGTCCCCATGATATCTGATGCATTATTTCCAGCAGTGACAGCGGCTCCAACCACAACACAGTTAATATCTCTTCCCTCGCCTACTGGCTTTATATCGATCGATAAGGCTCCTTGGCCATCTAATGCGTCAGTTACAAAACCAGATGGCATATTTTGAAATGCTTTTATCTGTGCTTTTGAAGGCCTTTTCCAATTTTTTTTAATTGTGAGTGCCTTTGGCTCTTCGATCATGTCCTCAATTCCTAATCCCTAAAGTTGCAGACACTGCTGATTTCCAATCTTCATATCGCTTCTCTCTCAGATCGTTATCCATTTCAGGTTGAAATCGTTTTTCCAGTGACCAGGATTTTGCAAACTCACTTTGTTCAGGATAAAGGCCAACGCGCATCCCTGCCAACCAGGCAGCTCCCATAGCTGTTGTTTCTAAAACTTCTGGTCTATCAACAGGGGCATTTAAAATATTCGACAAAAATTGCATCGTCCAATTGGATGCTGACATGCCTCCATCCACACGTAGAACCCCGCCCTTTGCACCACTTTGCCAATCTGACATCATCGCTTCAAGTAGGTCTCGAGTTTGGAAACCTACACTTTCTAAAGCCGCCCTGGAAAACTCAGCTGGACCAGAATTTCTTGTCAAACCATATACAGCACCCCTACACTCAGCATTCCAGTAGGGTGCTCCCAAACCTGTAAATGCAGGTACTAAAATTAGGTTTTGACTACTGTCTGATAATTTTGCCAAATCGCCAGACGCAGAGGCTTTGGCCAAGATTTTCAATCCATCCCTCAACCACTGAACAACAGCTCCCGCAATAAAGATAGATCCTTCAAGCGCATAAGTTATTTTTCCATCAAGTTGGTAGCCAATGGTGGTTAACATTCTGCTATGCGAAGTCACGAATGTATCACCAGTATTAAGCAACGCAAAACAACCCGTACCGTAAGTTGATTTCATCATTCCGGGTTCGAAACAAGCTTGTCCAAGTGTTGCTGCGTGTTGATCTCCAGCGACACCCTTAATAGGTATAGATAGCCCAAAAAATTCTGGTGATGTCATTCCAAAATCTGCAGCACAGTCATACACTTCGGGCAACATTTTGATCGGGATATTTAACATATCACACATCTCTGTGCTCCAATCGCCGCTTCTGATATTATAGAGCATTGTTCTTGCTGCATTGGTTGCATCGGTGACATGACTTTGTCGTCCTGTAAGATGCCAAATCAGGTAACTGTCGACAGTCCCAAATAACAGATTGCCCGCCTCTGCTCTTGATCTTACGCCTTCGACATTATCGAGTATCCAAGCTAATTTTGTTGCAGAAAAGTAAGGGTCTAATAACAAACCCGTAGTGTCTGTAACTTTCTTTTCATACCCCTTTTTACGAAGCTCTTCACAATGAGACGCCGTCCTTCGATCCTGCCACACGATCGCGTTATAGACAGGTTCACCCGTATTTTTATCCCAAACTAACGTTGTTTCGCGCTGGTTTGTAATGCCAATGGCAGCAACTTTTT
>CACGIS010000059.1 GCA_902573175.1 Paracoccaceae bacterium
TCCTAGGTCGTTATCACTAACCTTAAGAGTTAATGGTGTTAGTGGTCTCTATCTCGCGGGTCAAATCAATGGAACAACAGGCTATGAAGAGGCGGCGGCTCAGGGGTTGGTTGCTGGATTAAACGCAGCAGCGGCGTCAAATGAAGAAGAAACAATTACTTTTTCGAGGTCAGATAGTTATATAGGCGTTATGATAGATGACTTAATTTCTAAAGGTGTAAGTGAGCCTTATAGAATGTTTACGTCTAGAGCGGAGTTCAGGCTTTCATTGCGTGCTGACAATGCAGATCAACGGTTGACCCCAAAAGGCATAGAAATAGGCTGTATATCGACACATCGAAAGGAAGCATTCTTAGAAAAAGTCAATAAAATAAAGGAGTGCAATACAATACTTTCTGAAAAAGAGTTTTCGCCAAACCAACTGATAGCCAAGGGTATTTTGGTGAGCCGAGATGGGAATAAAAGAAACCTGAAACAAGTATTGGCATTTCCAAACATAACTTTTGATAGCATAACGGTATTTGATAGTAGGCTGTCAGGCATAGAGGGTGAAATTCAACAGCAGGCTCACAGAGACGCGCTGTACTCAAACTATATCGACAGACAGAAGAAAGATATAGAAGCTGTCAAAAGAGACGAAGCAATCAAAATACCATCTAGTTTTGATTATAAGTCAATGTCTGGGCTATCAAACGAACTAAAAAATAAATTACTTACCCAAAAACCAAAGAATATAGCTCAAGCTTCCCGTATAGAAGGAATGACGCCAGCAGCTCTTTTTCTAATATTATCAAAAGTTAAACAGGGTCAAAATCAGATTAAGGCCGGATGAAAGATGATATTTTAATAGATGTTTCACGTGAAACAATAGTACTCTTACAGCGGCTTGGGTTACTTGTTGAAAAGTGGAATAAGAGTATAAATCTAATCTCTAAAAAAACTGTGCCTGAAATATGGAATCGTCATATTTTAGACTCTGCCCAGATTTTTTATGCAAACAACAAAAGTTTTAAAAAATGGTTGGATATGGGATCTGGGGCAGGATTTCCTGGACTGGTTGTGGCAATTCTTGCTCAGGAAAAAAATATTGGTGGTGAGACAGTCTTGGTTGAAAGCGATAAAAGAAAATGTGTTTTTCTCAGCACTGTAAAAAGAGAATTAAATCTAAATTTATCTATTATAAACAATAGGATAGAAAGTTGCGATAGACAGCAGGCTGATGTAATATCAGCTAGGGCTTTAGCTGATTTACCTAGTCTTCTTGATTTATCATTTGACCATTTGAGCGATAATACAACTCTTATATTTTCAAAGGGAAAGTCTTGGAAAGAAGAATTGGTTGCTGCAGAGAAAACCTGGAACTTTAGTTGGGAAGCAGTTACCAGTATAACTGATGCAAAGTCAGTGGTTTTGAAAATAGGAGAGCTTTCGCGTGCCAACTAATAAGTCCAAAACTGCAAAAATAATTTCAGTGACAAATCAAAAAGGCGGGGTTGGTAAAACAACTACAACTATTAACTTAGCAGCAGCATTGTCAGAATTAGAAAAGAAAGTTCTAATAATCGACTTGGATCCCCAAGGAAATGCATCCACTGGTTTGGGTGTAGAAGTAGCCGATCGAGAATTATCAACATATGAATTTTTGGTTGAGGGTGTTCCACTAGAAAAGGTCGCAATGGAAACAGAAATATCAGGTTTGAGCATTGTTCCTGCAACGATAGATTTGAGCTCCGCAGACATAGACTTGATATCAAATGAAAAAAGAAGCCACTTATTGCACGAGGCACTACGAAAAAAGCAAGAAAACAAACAAAAATATGACTATATTCTGATTGATTGTCCACCTTCTCTAAATATTTTAACGGTTAACGCAATGGTAGCATCGCACTCTGTTTTAATACCATTACAGAGTGAGTTTTTTGCGCTTGAGGGTCTCTCACAACTTTTATTAACAGTTAAAGAAGTGCGCCAAAATGCAAATGAGAATTTGCGGGTTGAAGGAATAGTTTTAACTATGTTTGATGGAAGAAACAATCTATCTAAACAAGTAGAGGCTGATGCTAGAAGTAATCTGCGTGAGTTAGTTTTTGAAACAATTATTCCGCGAAATGTACGGGTAAGTGAAGCACCTTCGTATTCAATGCCTGTTTTAACTTATGATCCTTCATCAAAGGGATCAAAGGCATATATGAGTTTGGCCAAAGAGTTATTAGCTAATAATTCTTGATAGGAGGTTTTTTATGGTAGAAAGAAAAAGTAAATCACGAGGTCTTGGACGAGGGTTATCGTCTTTGATGGGTGACCTCAATAGCGAACCTTTAACCAGCAATGAAAATTCAGAAAGTCAGACAATTGAGAAACTTGTACCGGTTGAAAAAATATATCCAAATCCAAATCAACCTAGAAAATCTTTTCAAGAAGAAAAATTAATTGAATTAGCAAACTCGATTAAGACAAAAGGTATAGTCCAACCTTTAATAGTAAGAAAAAAGAAAGGAACAAAAGAAAGTTTCGAAATAGTAGCAGGTGAGCGAAGGTGGCGCGCTGCTCAAAGAGCCCAGATTCATGAGCTGCCAGTTATTATAAAAGAGTTCACCGATATAGAGGTTCTAGAAATAGCCATAATTGAAAATGTGCAAAGGGCCGATTTAAACCCAATAGAAGAAGCTCTTGGATACAAAAATTTAATGGAAAACTTTGATCATACTCAAGAGGGCCTCTCTAAAGAAATTGGGAAAAGTAGAAGTCATATAGCCAACCTATTGCGACTACTTAATCTTCCACTAGCAGTTCAAGAATTATTGATTTCAGGGCAACTGACGGCGGGGCATGCTCGGGCTTTGGTTACATGTGACAATCCATTAGCTATAGCAAAACAGATTATTTCACTTGGCCTTTCGGTGAGGGATGCAGAACGGTTGGCCAAAAATGTTAGTGAGAAAAAAGTTTCCAATAAAACAAAAACAAAAGAGAAACCCGCCGATACAGTTCTTTTGGAAGCTGATCTATCTGCAGCACTCAAGATGAAAGTCTCCATTAACCATGAAGAAGGAAAAGAAAAAGGTTTAATTTCAATAGCTTATAAATCTTTGGACGAATTAGATCGTATTTCTGAAGTGATATTAAATGGTAGCTGATATTGGTGCTTTTAATTTAATAGTTCAGCAAGCACAGAGTTTAAGACTTTTCTTCCCGAAAAAGTGGCAATTATGTTTCCTTTTTTTTGCTCGATGAGTTGAATGCTTTTTAAAAAAGATAATTTTTCTTCAGAAAAAGAAGAGCCTGATAAATTTTCAAACCGCTTAAAATTAACTCCTTCATTCAATCTTAAGCCCATCATAACCATCTCGGCGGCTTGCTGCTCTTGGGATAGCTCAGATAAGCAAGATTCTCCAGAACCCTGATTATCTACCTTTGTAAGCCACTCTTCAGGCGATAAAAATGTTTCGGTAGCGTATCTTTTACTGTCGATGGTGAGACGACCATGAGCGCCAGGCCCAATACCGATGTAGTCACCATATCGCCAGTACACAAGATTATGTACGCTTTCTGAGCCTTCTTGCGCATAATTAGAAACTTCATATGCTGAAAACCCCCTGCCTTCGCATAATTTTGAAGTAATATCATATAACTCGGCAGATATATCGTCACTGGGTAATCCCTTAAGTAGCCCGCGATTATACCTATCACCAAAAGCTGTGCCCTGCTCAATGGTTAACTGATATAACGACATATGACTGGCACCTAAATCTAAGGCTTGATTTAACTCCATTTCCCATTGTGTTAGATTTTGGTTTTGCCTTGCATATATTAAATCAAAACTTACAGCTGTGAAATTTTGCTGAGCAATTTCAAGAGCAGACAATGCTTCTTTTACCGTATGAGTTCGACCTAAAGCCTTTAAGTCTTTTTCATTAAGCGACTGAATTCCCATTGATATTCTATTCACACCGGCAGATCTGTAAGCTTTAAAATTTTTTGCATCCACTGAGCCAGGGTTAGCCTCTAGTGTAACTTCAAAATTATCTTTGGTTATCCAATGTTTCTGGATCTCATTTAAAATATCGTTGATAACCCACGGCTCGATCAGGCTCGGTGTTCCACCACCAAAGAAAACAGAATCTAAAAACCGGCTTGATGTATTTTTCGAAACTCGGTTTATTTCGGTTAGGTAAGATTTAAGCCATTGTTTTTGATCAATATTATTTCTTACATGGCTATTGAAGTCACAATAAGGACATTTCGCAGTGCAAAAAGGCCAATGGATATAAATCCCAAAGCCTCCATTTTTCCAGTCTTCACTCAAAACATGCTCTGGCAAGTTTTTCAAAAGCTATTGATCGATGGCTGATTTTATTCTTACTCTCAAAGCTCATCTCCCCACACGTAATGTCATATCCGTTAGGTTGAAATATTGGGTCGTAACCATGGCCGTCCAATCCCCTTGGGGGCCAAACGACCTGACCCGCCAGAACACCTTCGAAGATTTCGTCATGGCCGTCTGGCCATGCCAATACTAAAGTACAGCGGAATTGTGCTAATCGTGGATGTGGTGCAGAAATTTTTGTTAAGGCTTCTTGAGTTTTTTTCATCGCCATAGAAAAATCTCGTCCATCTTGTGTTTCGGCCCAATCTGCAGTGTATACCCCAGGCGCACCGTTCAAGGAGTCAATAGTAATTCCACTATCGTCTGCAAGGGCAGGTAGGCTAGTAATTTTTGATGCAGAATGTGCTTTTATACGAGCGTTTCCTATAAAATTATCTTCTGTTTCAACGGGTTCTGGAAGGTCAAGTGATTTACTGGATAAAATTTCCACTGATTTACTTGCAAATAGTGCACGAACCTCATCGAGCTTACCTTCATTGTGTGTCGCAACCACCAATTTCTTACCTTGAAATTTTCGCATCAATCTCGGGAAGCTTTTTGAATATCAAAGAGTTCAGAAGCACCTTTTTCTGCCAAATTGATTAGGCTATTGAGTTCATCCCTAGTATATGTCGCGCCCTCTGCGCTTATTTGGGTTTCAATCATACTCCCACTTTCAAGCATAATGAAGTTTCCGTCTACACCCGCTTCGCTATCTTCAGAATAATCTAAATCTAAGATCGGTTGTCCTGCGTAAATACCGCAACTAATTGCAGAAACTGGTGAAATCAAAGGATCTGTAGATATTGTGCCAGAATCTAATAATTTATCTATTGCTAGACGGAGTGCTAACCAACCACCAGTAATAGAAGCACAGCGCGTTCCACCATCTGCTTGTATTACGTCACAATCGATTGTTATCTGTCTTTCACCTAAAGAGAGCCTATCAACACCGGCTCGTAAAGATCGTCCAATAAGCCTTTGGATCTCAACTGTTCTACCACCTTGCTTACCTGAAGCTGCTTCCCTTCGCATTCTGGAACCGGTTGATCTTGGTAACATACCATATTCAGCAGTGACCCACCCCATACCAGATCCTTTGATAAATGGTGGAACTCTATCTTCTACTGTCGCGGTACATATAACATGAGTATCGCCCATTTTAATTATGCAGCTTCCCTCAGCATGCATAGTTATATTTGTTTCTATTGAAACGTTTCTCATTTCATCAAGTTTTCGACCAGATGGGCGCATTTTAAATCCTTTCAACTTTAATTTGGAAATACATCTCGATTAAGTGAATTTGCAACCCTATTTGAAGTTTTTCATTAGGCTAATTGAAATATATAGGCTAAAACACGTTCCGATGATTGAAAAAAAAGAAATTCTTGAGGAAATGAACAATCGCTCGCGAGAAGTATTTCGTAGGGTGGTAGAAGGTTATTTGGCAGATGGTGAGCCTGTTGGATCAAGAACCCTTTCGCGCGAATTCAGTGAAGATATTTCAGCTGCAACAATTAGAAATGTAATGCAAGACCTAGAGTTTTTAGGACTACTAGGAAGTCCACACACAAGTGCTGGAAGAATACCCACCCAGCAAGGCTTACGAATGTTTGTCGATGGTATTTTGGAGGTATCAGAGGTCGATAAAAATGATAGAAAAAAAATTGATAAGATAGTTTCAGATGAAACCAATCAAGTCGACGATATTCTAGATGACATTTCCACAACATTATCTGGTGTGACACAGGGAGCTTCGCTTGTCTTAACACCGAAACGCGAAGCTCCAATTAAGCACGTGGAGTTTTTACCTTTATCAATAAGCCAAGCTCTGGTTGTCTTAGTTTTTGCTGATGGGCATGTTGAAAATCGACTGTTCAAGCCCCCACCGGGTCAAACGCCAAGCTCTATGAAAGAGGCCGCAAATTTTTTAAATGCTCTTATGGAGGGTAATACATTAAGCGAAGCTAAAAAATTAATCAAAAATGAAATTGATTACCGACGGCAAGAGCTCGATACTTTGGCTCGTGACTTGGTGCAGAGCGGTTTAGCGCTTTGGGAAGATAATGAAGAACGACACGAACGATTAATTGTTAAAGGAAGAGCAAATCTTCTAAATGAATCTTCACAACAAGAAGACTTAGAAAGAATAAAAAATCTATTTGACGATTTGGAACGAAAACGCGATATAGCAGACTTCTTAGAGCTTACTGAAAAAGGTGAAGGGGTAAGAATTTTTATAGGATCGGAAAACAAACTTTTTTCTTTGACGGGTTCATCTTTGGTTGTTTCTCCCTATATGAATTCTGATCGAAAGATTATTGGTGCTGTAGGGGTAATAGGTCCTACAAGATTAAACTATGGGCGAATAGTTCCAGTGGTGGATTATACCGCGCAACTGGTTGGAAAAATGATCTCTGACCGAAATAAGAGGTGATGAATGGCTGAGCAAAAAAAAGAAGAATTATTGGATGAAATAGAAGATTCAGAATTAGACCAAGATGAATTAATAGATATTGATGCAGAAGCAGCTGAGCTAGAAAAACTAGATGAAGTTACAGCAGAGCGAGATGATTATCGTGATAGGTTTATGAGGGCGCTGGCTGATGCAGAAAATTCTCGAAAAAGGGCAGATAAAGATCGAAAGGAGGCGGAGAATTACGGTGGATCTAAACTGGCGAGAGATCTTTTGCCAATCTATGATAATATGAAAAGAGCTGTTGACTCAATAACAGCTGATCAAAAAGAAACTGTTGGTTCCGTCATTGAAGGCGTTGAACTAACGATGAGAGAGCTATTAAATGTTTTTTCAAAACATGGGATAAAACCCATATCTCCAGAAATTGGTGATAAATTTGATCCACAGCTACACGAGGCCATGTTTGAGGCTCCTGTTACTGGCACAAAAGCTGGTGATATTATAGAAGTTTCTTCTGAAGGTTTTATGTTACATGACCG
>CACGIS010000060.1 GCA_902573175.1 Paracoccaceae bacterium
ATTATAACAGTTAGTACGGAAACAAAGAGACTAGTCCAAAGATAAGTACCAAAGTTGAAATCAGTAAACAACTCGTAATAACTCCTGAAAAGTCCCAAACCTTTTGAAAAATCAATCCCAAAATTCAATGGGTTTAAAAGTAGTTCTTGCTGGCTCTTCAAGCTGGTCATTATCATTACGTAAAATGGAATAAAGACTGCAACAGTGAAAATTATAAAGCCCACACCAGTAAGGAACCTTATAATGGAGGTTTCGAAGTCAAACCTATCAACCTTTCCAGGTTCTAAGCCTTTCAACATAGTTGCTAAAGGGAGCACTAGAGCCATCGAGAAAATTGTGTAGGTCAATATTTTTTGCAGTCTTGTTGCATCCTCTGAAATCCAGATTATTTCTTTATTCGGAAACTCAAGTAAAAAGCACGCAAATATCGTAAAAAGAATAATTGTAGACTTACTTTTAAGGTGCAAAAATAATAAGCCTGCTATCACCCCTAAAGCAGCAGAATTGGTTAAATTCGGTTTAAACGCCATTCCAGTCAAAAATGACATAGCCACCGAAACTAAAACTGATATTACTATACTCCACATTCCACCAAGGCAGAGCGCAAGAACATAACTGTTTCTACTCAAATTCAAAGGCCCTCCTCCCGATTGAAAAAACGAAAGAAAAAAATTGAAAAGAAAAGTAGAAAGATAAAAATCACAACGGCCACTGCAGCACCGGCACCTATATTTGAAACTGCAAAGGCCTGCTCGTAAACGTTGACAGTGAGCGTCCTAGTATCTGCTGACCCTCCGGTCAGAAGAAAAATGTCATCAAATTTGTTGAACGTCCAAATAAAACGCAACAAAAATAAAATGCTCAAAATCCCCATAAGAGTTGGAAGGCTAAGATACCAAAAAATCTGAAAGGGACTGGCCCCATCCATGTCTGCGGCTTCGTACATTTCAACATCAATGGCCTGCATTCTTGCAAGAATAAATAAGAAGGAAAGTGGAAAATAGCGCCAGATTTCAAATACTGTAACCATAATCAGTGCATAGGGCTTTTGCCCAAAAAAATTAATTGGGGTGTCCACAACTCCCATTTGCACCAACAACGCATTAATTGAGCCAGAAAATGGATCAAAAAGTATAACCCAAGCAAAAGCTACCGCAATCACTGGCGCGACATATGGGAATAAGTACAGCCCTCGTATCAGACCTTTTCCCCGAAAATCTATATTCAGCAGCAAGGCTGTAAACAAACCCACCACTAAAGCACCAATTGTTCCAAAAACGGTATAAAACAATGTAGCGTATATGACTGTCCAAAATTCAGCAGAGTCAAATACATGTGCAAAGTTTTTCATGGTAAAGTTAAAATTTGTGAGGATGTTTTCTCCTCGACCAGTTACCTTAGCAATACTGTCAGTGATTTTTAAATTATTACTGAAATAATCTTGTTTTGCTATGACTCTGATCTCGAGAGTTTCGCGTTGACCTCCTTCAAATGCGCCAAGACTGCAATTTAAATTCTTTCCTTTTAAGGAACAGCGTTTGTCTACCGCAATAACTTCAAGACTTGACGGGATTTCATCCGCCAATGTTACGCCAAAAATAGGATCCTTTTGGCTTGAGTTCCGAATTTTGTAACGAATTATAGCAGCGTCGCCTGATTGCTTTGGCTTTCCTCTAAGTTGTTCTCGCACCAGAGCACTTGCCGGGCGCAGATCTTCGAGAGCAATTGGTTTAAAACTAATCCAAAATATCGCCATCAGCGGCAAAACAATGACGAGTGCCACTGACAAAATTGTTGGTAGCAAAAGCGTCCAGGCAAATCTAGCCTCTCGTCTAGAAAGCGGCCCTAGAGTTTTAGGTGCAGCATTTTGCATTTAAGATCCACACAGAATTTATTTTTTTGAATAGAAAGGTAGGTTTAGGTAGCACTAACAGTGCTACCTAGTATATTATTGAATTGAACTCAATTACTCAATCTTCGCCAATTCAGCATTCATGTTAGCAACAGCAGTTGCAGCATCAATTTCTCCATCAATATGCTGACGCACGATGCGGTTGATAACTTGACTGTTGATTATTTTTGAAGCCATTCCTAGTTGACCTTCAGAAACACCCCACCTTTGAGCAACTCCTAAACCAGCTACTATGTTTTCAATTACATCTGCATCATAGAGATCAGAAAGTGGTGCGCGACGATCAACCCCAACATCTAACTTAGACCAGCCATCTATAAACTCAGACGGGTTAGCGGATGTTCCATTTCGGCTTGGGAATTTACCTTCAGGCGCAATCGCCAACGTAGACATATATCCATCACTTACCGCAAATTTGACAAAATCCTGTGCAGCTTCTGTATCCGCATCAGAAGTAATGCCAAAATAGCTTGAGGCAGCCCATGCTGCGCCTTCAGGATTAGATGGACCTGAAAAGTTGGTGATAAAACCCGTAGCCTTCGCAAGCTCTCGAGACGTTGGATCATCATTCACGGTAGGTGGAGCAGAGTCTCTTAAACCAGCCAACTCATCCATGATAAAAGGAGACCAGATAATCATTGCAGCTTTACCAGCAAAGTAAAGTTCGCGTGATTGTTTCCAGAATAGCTCACCCGCTGGAGATGCTTTGGCTATCGTTTTATAAAATTCCAGCGCTTCAATAGTTTTCTTCTCATCAAAACCTGAAAAACCATTTGCATCTACTGGTGTTGCTCCATTCGCCAAAAGAACATGCTCTAAAACTTGGCTCATAAAGTTTTCGTCTACTTTTGTTGCTGCCACAAAACCATACATTTCTGGTGGATTATGTAGTTTTTCCAAAGCTGTAACAACGCTCGAATAGCTTGTTGGTGCTGCCAGTCCCTCAGCTTCGAACAAATCTTTTCGATAAACTACCATCTGGGTCCATCCATCCACTGGAACTCCAGCTATGCCATTCGGCGTGGCTGCCATACTTATCGGCCCAGGAGCAAATGTATCCGCACCAAGATCATCAAGTACTTCTTGTGCAGCTTCTGCGTCCAAAATACCCGCCTCGGCCCAAGGCAATGCGAATGAAAGTGGATAATATATTACGTCAGGTAGATCCCCAGCTGCGAAGGCAGCCGTTGCACGGGTACCATAATCACTTTCCTCTACTGGTATCATTTGCACTTTGACACCTGTTGAAGCCTCGTAATCTGCTGCCATCTTTTGTTGGCGCTCAAGGCGTGCTGGCTGAGTCTCAGTTGTCCAAACGCGTATTTCTTGCGCAATGGCTGATGTCGCAGTTGCAAGCAATGCGACCGTTGAGACAGCCCCGGCTATTTTTAGTCTCAAGTTCATAACTTTCTCCCCTTTGGTTAGAAATTGTCAATTAACGAATTAATCACCTCAAAATTTGAAATTAAATTTGCAAAATGTACTATTTATGTTGATATAACGTTATACCACATGTCAACATTTTTTTTGGAGCATTGTGTCTGAATGTAAATAGATTAAACAAATCAAATGAATAAAGACAAATGAACAGGTAAAAAAATAACTTCGAAATGAAAATTAAAGGGCGAACAACATTAAAAACTTTAGCGAAAGCATCTGGAGTGTCTGTAGCAACAGCAAGCCAAGTTATACGTGGTGTAGGTAGAATTTCAGAACATACACGGAAGCGGGTGTTGTCTACAGCTGAAAAAATGAACTATATTCCCGACGGCCGTGCAATATCTATGCGCTCAGGAGAGCGCCCTGAAATTGGTATGATTATTCAGGAACTAGCAAATCCTTTTAATGCAGAAGTTGTCAGCGGTGTTAGTGATTACCTAGAGGGGCATGGGTATTTTGTTTCTGTGCTAGATGCGCGAAATGATATAGAACGGCAAAAACGAAATATTGAAGCCTTTATTAGAAGCGCTCGCGGAGGACTTATTTGGGTTCCAGCCCATAACACACCCTCAAAAACCGTCGAACTTCTTCGAAATTACAGTATCCCAACGATAACGTTTCTGCGCCAAATTAAAGGGGCCGATTTTGATCATATTGGAATAAAAAATACAGAGGGAACAGAGATAGCAACGGATTACTTGATTAATTTAGGCCATACTAAAATTGCTTATTTTGGAGGTGATACAAATTCTGATGTCAGACAAGATCGGGTGCAAGGATATGAACTTTCTTTAAAAAAACATAGTATTGCTTGGAAAGTAATTTGGGCTTCTGAGGATACAAAGCAGTCTGGAGTGGGAAGATTGCATGATTTGTTATCTGCACACCCCGACGTTACAGCTTTAGTCTGCAATGGGGATATGGTCGCCCTAGGCGCCTGCCTAGCGCTGCAATCTAAAGGCCTGCAACCAGGTAAGGATGTATCAGTTATAGGCTTTGACAACGTTATGGATGCAAAACTCGTTACACCAAGCCTTACAACAATGGCAGTAAATCCCTACAAAACGGGTCAAATTCTGGCAGAAACAATACTCAAGCGAATAAATGAGACTGAACACCCACAAATCACATACTTTAATAATCCCGAATTGATAATAAGAAGCTCAGTTGGGCCCACTGAAGTCGCAAAGTGATATACGTCACCACTCTTTAAAATGGTAAGCTATTTCGCGACCTATTCCGGCTGATTTTGCCGCCAGGCATTCAGTTCAGTTTCGTCCCAAAAGCCCAGATAGACACCGTCTTCGGCATCATCGTGACACCGGCCTTTTTCAATCTCCTCGTCCGATATGGTAACCCTTGTGTGTTGCTGCCGTGCCCAAGCAAACATCATCTCACGCATCCGCTCAATCTGTTTTTGATGTTTTTTGCTGTCGCCTAGGTCCACCACCTCTTCTGGATCGGTTTCTAAATCATAAAGCATAGGGCGGTGTCCTTCGACCCAGATGAATTTCCATCTTCCATCAAAAACCATGGTAAGGCCGCAAGACTTGGCGTCTTTGGACAGCTGTCGCAAATACGGGCGAGCAGAATAGTCGTATTCCGAGATCACAAAGTCTCGGGGCGTTTGCCCGGTATCATATATCTCAGGCAGCAGTGAATGCCCTTCAAGAATATGATCAGGTACCTCGCCACCCGCAAACTCCAAAAAGGTTGGAACAAGGTCAATCGCCTCAGTCAGCGATTGGCTAATAGAACCACGTGTGGCATCTGCCTCATCTGTCGGGTCGACGATAATCAACGGGACCCTAGCAGAAGCATCGTGGAACAGTTCTTTCTCTCCCATCCAATGATCGCCAAGGTAATCACCATGGTCAGAAGTAAACACAATCATCGTGTCGTTTATCTGACCGCTTTCTTTAAGATAGGACATCAAACGCCCAATTTGATCATCAATTTGGGTGATCAGCCCCATATAGGCGGGAATTACCGCCTCGCGTACATCATCTCGGCTGAACGCGCGGCCATAGCGATAATCGTAATAGGCAGCCATCAAAGGATGCGGATCCTGACGCTCTAGGTGTGAGCGGTTGACCGGAATGATGTCCTCAGATCCGTACATGTTATGATAAGGCGCTGGCACGATATAGGGCCAATGGGGTTTGATGTAAGACAGATGCAGGCACCAGCTCTCGTCTTTTGCCTGTTCCATGAATTCAATCGCTCGAGTGGTGGTATAGGGCGTTTCACTATCTTCATTCTCCACTGCCGATGGTTCAGAAGCATGTTTCAATAGCCAACCAGAAAGGATTTCCCCATCTTCACTACGCCCAGAATTGGCCCAATGATGCCAAGGGTTTTCTCCGTCATAGCCTTTATTGGCCAAATGATGGTTGTAGTGGCTGGGCTGTTTCTTGGCTCCGTCGGGGACGACCCCATCACAGCGATCCCAAACCTCAAACCCGCCTTCCACGAGCAACGCGCCAATAGCGGTTGTGGCTTCAATGCCCAGCCGTTTCATGCCTTCCCAGTCAGGCGTGGCGTGGGACTTCCCACACAAAACGGTGCGCATACCCAAAGGTCGCAGATGATCGCCCAATGTCATTTCGCCCACGCGCAAAGGATGTTCGTTCCACAACGATCCATGCGAGCGTGTATAGCGGCCTGTATAAAAGCTCGCCCGACTGGGGCCACAAATCGGGGATTGCACATAAGTGCGGTCGAAACGAACGCCACGTGCTGCCAAGGCATCAATATTTGGTGTGCAGATGTGGGGATGCCCTGTGCAACCAAGATAGTCGTACCGCAATTGATCACACATTATAAACAGGATCTTTTGGGGCATCAGTGGCTTACCTCATGAATTTAGCCGACAAAGCGGGGTAACTTTCACAGTCCAGATGTCACTGGATAATCTAGTTTTGTATAGTATAGAAAATATCATTTTTATATCAAAATAAAAAATCGATAGAGAGGCGATTTGTCGAGTTTTCGAACACTTTAATCTTCGAACACAGCATTTTTTATAGAGATGGATTAAGACCTGAGCTATTCAAAGAAGGTGGCGTTGCGACCACCCACCACGATGTCGAACCGGTACCCTTCATCGACGTCCAAATCTGATGTTTCATAGGGTTTCCCAATGTTGTTTTCAAACCCATCTCCCATCAGAATCGCCATTGGATCTGATGCATTATTGGGCTCGTTGGGAAAATACATTTGTGTAATCAGCCGCGCAGAGCCACCGCTGGCCGAGAGGTGAATATGCTTAGGCCGCCAGCGGCCAATGTCTGGCCGTGCCAGATAAGCGCCGGGACTAATGGTCCAAAAGCGGTAATTCCCGTCTTCATCAGTCACTACGCGACCCATGCCAAAAAAGTTTTCATCTAACTTAAGCCCAGAGGCGTCCTCAACATGGCGATACCGGCCATGGTGGTTAGCGTTCCAAATTTCGATAAGCGCATCACGGATGGGCGTTCCGTTTTCATTTCGAAGCGTTCCTGTTACCTCGATGGGCGTTCCATCGCCACGGGGGCGACCGGGGGCGATGCGGGTCATGTCCCAC
>CACGIS010000061.1 GCA_902573175.1 Paracoccaceae bacterium
AAGTCGGGACCATTGTTGGAAGCATCATCGCTGCCATCATTATTGCCCACATTCCAGCTAGTGATAGAAAACGTGTCATGGAAATATCCATCGCCATGTGACCCTTCATAGGATCCATAGATGTCATTTTTTTCGACTTATCCATGGTGGACATAGGCCCTTTGGACATATCCATTTTGGACATAGGCTCTTTGGACATATCCATGTTGGACATTGCAGTATTCATAGACATGCGTCCTAACAAATCCATATTCATCGATAGGCTCATGGAATAAAGCCACCACCAAGAAGCTAATATAGAAGCAAAAAACGTTATCCAAAAAATATTACGCGAAATAGACATGTACATTTTACTCCGGACAGGTAATCCAACCTCAAACCGCTCTCGAGATACACTGTTTTGTTTCTCACACAAGAAAAAACGTTTAAATGACGCACCGTAAAAATAATTTAACTTTTCTTATTTAAATCTTTAAATTTTGAAGTTTTTTGCTTAAACAAAAGATGTTCTTTTGAACTATGGACATAAACGCGCTCATAATAAGCGGATCGGACCAGGGGGCGGTACCCTGCGGCTCCACCAAAATTTATCTTTGGGGCCGAAATAGGATCGACGGACGTCTAAAAGGGTTAGCTTTGTTTCGGCGGGAAGCCACCGTTATCGGCGCAAAATGTACAATTGCAAATGACAATCGTGCTCCAGTAGCGATGGCTGCGTAAGCAGTCGGAGATACTGAAATCTAAGTCCAAACCTCTAGCTTGGTTTGGCGGGGTTCGCAGGCACCTGGCAACAGAACGCCTGCACACAAAATTTTGTAGGTAGGCCCATAAAACTCAAAAGGATTTACTAATGGGTAAGAGGAGTTAAAAGTGGCAGATGAAATCGATTATGGCAATTTAATGCACAATGCCATGAGATCACTTATTCAAGATGTGCTAGCAGAAGTTAAAAGTAATGGTTTGCCTGGAGAGCATCACTTTTTTATAACTTTTGACACCAACCATGCAGAAGTTGAAATGGCCCCTTGGCTAAAGGAAAGATATCCAACAGAAATAACCGTTGTGATGCAACACTGGTATGATGATCTGGAAGTAAGAGATGATGGTTTCTCAGTAACCTTAAACTTTGGAGATACTCCTGAGCATCTAGTTATACCTTATGAAGCTATACTTACTTTTGTTGATCCTTCAGTTGAATTTGGCTTGAGATTTGAGTCCAGTGAAGATGATGATAATCCAGAGGAACCAGCGGTCTTTAGCTCCGATGAAGCCAATACAGCTAAAACAGAAAAAGAAACCGGGCAAATTGTGAGTCTTGATAGTTTTCGTAAGTAAAAACTTATGTTTTGAATTAGTTCGTTAGCAAAATAAATGTCTACAAAACCTAAAAAACGTTCTCTTACTCTGAAGGGACATCGAACCTCAGTAAGCATAGAAGATAAATTCTGGGAAGAGTTTTGCAAAATAGCTTATAGAAAAAAGGTAAGCGTCAACGAGTTGGCTTCTGAATTGGATGCAACTCGCGAATTGAATTCCGTCAGCCTCGCTTCTTTAATCAGGAACTTAGTTTTGGCTGATTTACTAAAAAGGGTTGAGTAAACCTAATATTATCCAAGAACACCAAGACTGGGAAATGTTTCTAATAGCCAAAAGGAGATAGAAGAAAACCCGCCTGTTAACATTAATAATCCTACTGTCCAAAGTAATAAACCCATGATGCGTTCAATTATTTTAAAGTATCGCTTCATCAGCTTAAGAGCCCCATCCAGCCTGTTGATAAAAATAGCGAAAATTAGAAAAGGTATTCCAAGTCCAATTGCATAAAATGTTAACAAAAATGTACCTTTTGCAATTGAGCCATTGGATGCCGCCAAACTCAAAATAGCTCCCAACTGTGGGCCGATGCAAGGCGTCCAACCGAAGGCGAAAGCAAGCCCAAGAACATAAGAACCAAAAGCCGTGCCTTGATAGTTTTCAACCTCAAATCTAGCCTCTCTGTCCAAGACTTTTAAACGCAAAATGTCCAAAAAATGCAGCCCGAATAACATAATAACAAGGCCAGCAATTGTATTTAATAAATTTTGATATTCAAAAAAAACTGTACCTATAGCTGATGCTGAGAACCCAAGAAAAATAAATACGGTTGATAGTCCTAAAACAAAAAATAATGCCGTAAAAAAAATTTTTTTACGTCCTTTTTTATTCTCAACATCATTCAAAGCAACGCCACTCATATAGGCTAGATAGGGAGGAACAATCGGGAGAACGCAGGGGCTTAAAAAAGAAATTAAACCCGCAAAAAAAGCTACAATGAGCGCTGGCAATAAACTTGCATCGATAATTTCGATTCCGAACATTGTGCCTTCTTAATTTAGAATTCAAAAAAGGTCACGCTGTACATATCTATTAAGCCGAAATAGGGTGAATTTAGTTTCGCTATTTTTGGGAGAAGCAATTTGATAGAGCTAGATACGAGAGGTTTGCTTTGTCCTCTGCCAGTTTTAAAATTACGAAAATTAATTAAAAGAACAAAGCAAAAAGATAAAATCAGTTTAATGACCGATGATCCCGCCGCGATTGTAGATGTTCCACACTTTTGTAATGAACAAGGACACCAAATATTAGAAAGCTCCAAGGAAAATGATTATGACTTGTTTATAATCGAAATTTTTACGAACTAACCTTTTAAAGACCACCATCCCTTACGCTTTTGGTTTGAATTTTCTTCGTTATCTTCTTTGTCTTTACTATCAGTGTCTTCTACTGCTTTCTTTTCCGTTCGTTTTTTAGGTGACCGTTTCTTTTCTTCTTTTACAAGTTTTGGCTCCACTTCGGGCTTCACTTTGTCAGTAGCGTCTTGCTGTTTCAATTTACCAACTTCCGGGTCTAGTATTTCTTCAGCTGAAACAGTGTAATTAGCTTCACGATCATCAGTCTTTTTACTGCGCCGACTTAGGTTTCCTTTTTTAAAAGTGACATTCTTCTCGTTTGAAACATTTTCGCTCGAAGAAAATGTTTCTGTTGAATTGCTTTCCGAGGCAACCTTTTCCTCAATATTCTCAATGTCCGAATTTATATCTTCCTCATTTGAAAAAGGCTTCTTTTTACGTCGGCGCCTTCGACGTTTTTTTGGCTTTTCATCTTCTTCTTTAAAATCATCAATCACATCTTCTTCAGGTATTTCCATTAACCCATCAGTTGTAACAAGAGCAGGCTCACTTTCAGTCAATATGCGAGTTGCAGACTTTAATTTCTCAATTGAATATTCAGGAGTAACTAGATTTAGATCCCCTTCAACTCTAACAGATAACCCATAATTCTTTTCAATAGACGCCACATAGTCGCGCTTTTGGTTCATGATAAAGTTAGCGATTCCAACTGGGCACTTAACAAGCACTTCTTCTGAGCGTTTTCGGACGCCTTCTTCTTCAATTTGGCGCAAAATGGATAAAGCTAAATTACCGTCTGAACGGATCAATCCTGTTCCATGACATGACGGGCAGCTTTGGGTTGTTGCCTCTAACATCCCAGGCCTCAAACGTTGCCTACTCATTTCAAGCAACCCAAAGCCTGAAATACGCCCAACTTGAATTCTGGCTCTGTCAGATTTTAATCTATCCTTAATTCTTTTCTCAACACTTGCGTTATTTTTTCGTTCATCCATATCGATAAAATCGATAACAATTAGTCCAGCTAAATCTCTCAATCTTAGCTGACGGGCTATTTCATCAGAAGCTTCTTGATTTGTTTTAAGCGCAGTATCCTCAATAGAGCCTTCCTTGGTAGCGCGACCGGAGTTCACATCAATAGCAACAAGTGCTTCGGTTATACCTATAACAATGTATCCTCCAGACTTAAGCTGAACAACAGGATTAAACATTGCACTTAAAAAACTTTCCACCTGATATCTTGCAAAAAGAGGCAACCCATCATTGTAGTATTTAACATTCTTAGAATGACTAGGCATTATCATTTTCATGAAATCGTTTGCGTTTTTATAGCCACGCTCGCCTTCGACAAGGACTTCATCAATATCGCGATTATAAAGATCCCTAATAGATCTTTTTATCAGATCTCCCTCTTCATATATCTTACTTGGAGCTATCGACTTAAGTGTCAGCTCTCTAATCTGCTCCCAAAGACGTTGTAAATATTCGTAATCTCTTTTTATCTCAGTTTTAGTCCTCTTAGCGCCTGCGGTTCTAACTATTAATCCAGCACCCAGAGGAACATCTATTTCATTTGCAATTTCTTTTAATTTTTTCCTGTCAGATAAATTTGTAATTTTTCTACTTATCCCGCCTCCACGAGCAGTATTTGGCATCAAGACACAGTATCGACCTGCAAGAGATAAATAAGTTGTGAGTGCTGCACCTTTATTTCCCCTCTCCTCTTTGACAACTTGCACCAACATGATTTGTCGGACTTTGATCACTTCTTGAATTTTGTATCTACGTTGGCGAGGCTTTCGAATGCGACGAATATCTTGTTCATCATCCAATTCAGAAACAGCCTCTATTTCCTTTTTTGGATCACTTTCCAGTCCAAGGCCATTATTAGAAGGATCTAAATCGATTTCATCAACTAAGGAGCTCGACTTACTTGTAGGCTTATCTTCGATTTTTTTACGAGATCGTTTACTATATCGACGTTTTTTTGTAGATAAATCTTTACTTTCAGAAACTTCTGAGTTGGATTTAACTTCCCTATCAACGCCATCTAGATCATCTGATTGTATTACTTCATCATTTGACTCGGTATCGATAACTGCAGCAATTGGCTTTTGAGGCTTCTTTGGACGGCCACGAGGTTTTTTTTCAACTTTTTCTTCGCTAGAGTTTATCTTTTCACTATTTAAGTTTTCTTTTTCAGTTTTAGTTTCTTTTGAAGATTTACGCTTAGATTTAGAAGGTTTTGATTTACTCTTTGACGTTTTCTTTTTGCTTTCGTCAATTATTTCGTTTTCCAAAGTTTTAGATTGTTCTTGGTTAGCATTCACATCTTCTTCAGACATAAAATCAGTTTCAGTTACTTCATCTTCATCATCTTTTCTTCGCATAGCTTCAGAATAAGCCCTTTCTTCTGCCATAAGTGCTTCGCGATCGGCAACGGGTATTTGATAGTAATCTGGATGAATTTCTGAAAATGCCAAGAAACCATGACGATTTCCACCATAATCGATAAACGCAGCCTGTAAGGACGGTTCAATTCTCGTTACTTTTGCTAAGTAAATATTACCCGCAAGTTGACGTCTATTTTCTGACTCGAAGTCAAATTCCTCGACCTTATTTCCTTCAACAACAACAACGCGAGTTTCTTCTGCGTGTGTAGCATCAATAAGCATTTTTTTTGCCATAATTTCCATATATCAACGAACTTAGACCTGGCCTCTGGATGCCATTCCGTATTGTTCTGTTGTCCTGATTGGGCGCTGTCTTTTCTAGAATTGAGTCTTTTCAATTCTATATTCTGATAAAATTTAAATTTTAAACTCTTAGACACCGCTGTTTCTCTCAAGCAGCTGCAGCTGCCAACTCTTTCCCTTGTTTATCAAGGGGTTAAAGGCCTTCGGGCCCCATCAACTAGTTCAACCGAGCCCCAAAAAAAGGGCTACCTGGGAAAACTCTTGAATCCTTCGCTGATATCAAAGCAAAAACTCTGCCAGCTAAACCACAATAGCGAAGATCCTTAACCAATTACAATAGTTAAATTGCTATTTTTACTTAGTTACCTATTTTCCTATTTTGCGAAGTCTAGCTATAAGTGAAGATGTATCCCAACGACCTCCACCCATTTTTTGTACATCCTTATAAAATTCATTAACTAATGCTGTAACGGGCAGACTTGCTCCTATCTGATCTGAAGCTTCCAGACAAATTTTTAAATCTTTACGCATCCAGTCAACGGCAAAACCATGATTAAAATGCTCATCAAGCATTGTTTCATATCTATTTTCCATTTGCCAACTACCGGCAGCACCTTGAGAAATCACCTCGACAACATCTCTACCATCAAGGCCAGCTTTCTCTGCAAAATGGAGTGCCTCAGACAAACCCTGAACCAGCCCAGCTATGGCAATTTGGTTACACATTTTTGTCTGTTGCCCAGCTCCACTATTTCCAATTCTTTTACATATTTTTGAGTAGGACTCTAAGATAGGTTTAGCCTTATCAAATGCCTCCTGATTTCCCCCACACATAATTGAAAGCATTCCATTTTCTGCCCCTGCTTGGCCGCCGGAAATCGGGGCATCAATATAATCAAAACCCATCTTTGTGCCAATATCAAAGAGCTCATTTGTTACACGAGCCGAAACAGTTGTGTGATCAACAAAAACTGCCCCCTTACTAATTTTTGAAAATGCACCGCTGGAGCCGATCGTAACTTTACGTAAATCATTATCATTTCCAACACAACACAATATAAAGTCGGCACCTTCTGCAGCATTCGCAGGGGTGGCTGCAATTTGTCCTTCGTATTCAGAACACCAGCGATTGGTTTTATCAGAACTACGATTGTAAACTGTTACACTGTGTCCAGCTTCGGCCAAGTGACCCGCCATTGGGAAGCCCATGACACCCAATCCAATAAACGCTACATTACTCATATTAATATCCTAACATTTTACTTTTCTAATTCTGTCTCTTAAGAACAGATGTTGCAAGGAGATAACTTTTGCCCAGGATGATTCATGTCGACTTTACTTAAGTGGTTAAGCCTAGCTTTAATTAGTTTTTTTTTAT
>CACGIS010000062.1 GCA_902573175.1 Paracoccaceae bacterium
GCTATGCATCGCATGATCATGCCAAAACCAGATGATGATTTACCTTTGCCGGCTCCAGTATGAACAATAATAAGGCCTTTTTCCTCTGTTTTACTGTCCATCATTTTGTCTCTAGCCTCCTTAATTTTTTGCATTTTTTTATTATGTGCTTCATTAAGTTCAGCTTCGTCCGAAATCTTGGGTTTTGATTTTTTCATACTAAAATCTCTTATTTTTAATGTTCTTAAATTTACTATTACGCAAATGAGACTTTTGTAAACGGGTTGAGCAGTTTTCTTATTTCTCAACTTTCTAATTTAGGCTCATTATGTCTTATATTTTTTATGGGATAATGTTAGTAAACGGTTTCATTCTTTGAATTTTGTTGAAAGTTTAATTTATATGTCGAGTGTAAAAAGATTGGGTATCGACCTTTTAGTTTGCCGAACCTGTCGCCGGTCAGATGTACAAAATCAAGATATACGCCCAGGTGAACAACTTTTGGCTTTATTAAAAAATTCAAGTTTATCAGAAAAAGTGACTGTTACTGGTGTCGAGTGTTTAGCAAATTGTAAAAATGGCTGCACGATTGTACTTCAAGCCGAAGAGAAATGGACCTATGTGTACGGAAATATCCATCCAGAGTCGGATTTCGAACAGTTGTGTGAGGGAATCTCTGGTTATGTCGATACAGACGATGGAAAAGTTCCGTGGAAACAAAGAGTGCAGCTATTCAAAAAAAACTGTGTTGCACGAATTCCCCCTCCGGTAAACTTGACTAAAAACGATTGAAAAAAGGTATAGTTATGAGTGACGTTTTAAAGGTTCCAGTGACTGTTATAACCGGATTTTTAGGTTCAGGTAAAACAACACTTATTACTCAGTTAATGCGTAATACGAGCGGTAAAAGGCTCGCCGTAATTGTGAATGAGTTTGGCGATGTGGGTGTGGACGGTGAAATATTAAAAAGTTGTGTAATTCCAGATTGTCCGGCCGAAAACATTATGGAACTAGCAAATGGTTGTATTTGTTGTACGGTTGCCGATGATTTTATACCTACAATTGAAGCTCTGATGGCTATCAACCCAAGGCCAGAGCATATTCTGATCGAAACTTCAGGGTTGGCGCTTCCAAAGCCGCTTCTTAAAGCTTTTGATTGGCCTGATATCCGTTCACGAATTACAGTTGATGGTGTAATCGCTCTGGCTGATATTGAAGCTGTAGCATCTGGGCAATTTGCACCCAATTTGGCCGGGGTAGAGGCACAACGTGAAGCGGATGAGTCATTAGACCATGACACACCCTTGTCAGAGGTTTTTGAGGATCAGATTTCCTGTGCTGACCTTATTTTATTAACAAAGTCTGACCTTGCTAACTCTGCGGCAAAAGAGGTAGCTAAAAATAAAATTTCAAAGATTGCTCCGCGGCCGCTTCCAATGATTGAAATTTCTGAAGGTCAAGTTGATCCCCGTGTTGTTTTAGGTTTAGAGGCTGCGGCTGAAGATGATCTTTCCAGTCGACCATCCCATCATGATGGCGTTCCCGATCATGATCATGAAGATTTCGATAGTGCTGTATTTTCAATAGATGATTTATTATCACCGGATTTGCTAATCGATCGTGTAAAGCGGTTGGCTGATGAGGAACATATACTTCGAGTGAAGGGCTATGCAGTTGTGTCAGGAAAACCTATGCGACTTTTAGTGCAAGCTGTAGGAAGTCGGGTAAGAACTCAGTATGATCGAATGTGGCTACCTCACGAACCAAAGCAGGGTCAGCTTGTAGTTATAGCGGAACACGATCATTTAAACCCTTCTGCGATTGAGAAGATCCTAGCTAGTTAAAAGGCGCTTATGCACGTTTTATTTGTTGAAAGACATGGTTTAGAGGAAACAGAAGTTCCAACTGATCTGGATCAAACTGGTGCAGATTTGGTGGTCTTATCTTTTTCTGACAGTGATCTTGGGGCGTTTGCAGAGGGCTGGAAGCGAGGGAACAATCTACAGGGAGATGATTTTCCAACACTTCGCTTAGCTAATTTATCAGCGCTAAAGCATCCAGTTTCAGTTGATACGTATGTAGAAAAAACCCTGTCACAGGCAAAGGGTATCCTCATTCGACTTATTGGTGGCGTTCCTTATTGGTCGTATGGACTTCAAGAAGTCGTAAAACTGGCTAAACAAAATAAAATAGCTTGCGCTGTGTTACCAGCAGACGGGCGTGAGGATCCTCAATTAGATGAATACTCCACATTGCCGTCCTCGACACTGCGAAGATTAAAAGAACTTTGTGATACGGGAGGTGAGATCGCGGCACATGCAGCTCTGGCTCAGTTGGCGCTAGCAGCGGGTCTTTATGCAGCACCGGTTCACGGAACTAAAACTTTAGAAACATTTGGTGCGTGGTCCCCAGAGCAAAATGTATGTTCTCCTTCTGACATCGCCAAGGCAATAAACCCTAATAAGCCACTAATAATTTTAACTTTTTATCGCGCTTTCATAACTGCAGCAGATTTAAAACCAATCAAAGCAATTTTTGATGCTTTGCGTATTAGAGGATTTGAAGTACTTGGACTTTTTTCACCATCGTTAAAAATTCCAGATGCTGCAGAGTGGATTATCTCTCAAATTATGCAATTTAAGCCTGTTTGTATTGTTAACGCTACTTCATTTTCTGGAAGAGGCGCATCTGGGGAATCCCCCTTAGATATAGGAGATGTTCCAGTTTTTCAGGTTGCTTTATCAACATCAAATCGGGCCGCTTGGAGGGAAGCTGATCGTGGCTTATCTCCGGCTGATATGGCTATGCATGTAGTTCTTCCAGAGGTGGATGGAAGAATTTTTGCCGGTGTTGCTTCGTTCAAAGAACCAGGAATACAAGATAAAAACCTCGAATTTGTTAGAATAGAGCATCAACCTGATAAAGAAAGAATTTTGGCCATAACTGACAAAGTTTGTCGCTGGTATAAGCTCCAAACAAAACCGCTTGAGGCTCAAAAAGCAGCTCTTATCCTATCCACATATCCTGGAAGACCTTGGCAAATGGCGCATGCTGTTGGCTTGGATGTTTTAGCGTCAGCTCAATCTATTCTCCAAGATTTGGGGCATATAGACGGCTCCCTTCAAAAGCCTCTAGAATTCAGTCTAAGGGAAAACAAAATTAAGTGGCCCGTAGAGAAATATAAAGATGCACTAAGCCAAATTCCCAAAAAGTTGCAGTCAGATTTATTCGAAGCTTGGGGTGATATACGACATGACTCTTTAGTAAGCCAGAACACTTTTAATTTTAGTGCGCTTCACTGTGGTGAAGCAGTTATTGCTTTGCAGCCGGAGCGAAGTGATCCAGCTCACCGCGATAACGACTATCATGATATTTCACGAGTTCCATGCCATGGTTATGTTGCTTTTTACCTTTGGCTGCAGGATGCTTTCAAAGCGGATGCAATTATTCATATTGGTGCTCATGGTACTTTAGAATGGCTACCGGGAAAATCTGTAGCGCTATCTAAAAACTGCTGGCCGGAAGTATTATCTGGTAATATACCGATAATTTACCCATTTATTCTCAATGATCCGGGAGAAGCAGCACAGGCAAAACGCAGAACTGGTGCTGTTACAATTGGTCATATTCCTCCCGCTCTCCGAGTTTCTGAAGCGCCATCTCAATTTAGCTATCTAGAATCCTTATTAGATGAATTCTCTAATGCTGATGGGTTAGATCCAAATAGACGTGAACGTTTAAAGGAAAGTATTAGAGTAGAAGCTGAAGCTTTGGGCATTGAAGCTGATTTGGGCATAAATGACCAGTGCAGCCATTCAGAGGCTTTAAGTCGGATTGATAGATTTGTTTGTGATATAAAAGAAACTCAATTTGGTGATGGACTACATATTTTCGGTCGTAAATGTGGGCAAAAATTACCCTTTGAGACTGCAAGTTCTGAGCTTGCAGAGCAGAGAGCGATACGAAATGCGCTTTCTGGGAAACGTATACCGGCAGGCCCTTCTGGCTCTCCCTATCGTGGTCGCATGGATGTGTTGCCATCTGGCCGTAATTTATTTGCTACTGATCCTCTATCAGTCCCAACACGGGCTGCATATGCGCAAGGAATTAAACTTGCTGAAGAATTTATTCGTCGCCATCTTCAAGACAAAGGCGACTGGCCGTCAGGTGTAATTGTCGATTTGTGGGGTTCTGCCACAATGCGTACCGCGGGTGAGGAGTTTGCGATGGCGCTGCATCTCTTAGGTATCAAGCCAGTGTGGGCTGATGGTTCCGAGCGTGTATCAGGATTTGAAATTTTGCCACTTATTACGTTGGATCGTCCGCGGATTGACGTTACTTTAAGGGTATCTGGTTTGTTTAGAGATGTTTTTCCTACATTGTCTAACTTATACCAACAGGCGATTGATGCATTGTCCAAGCGTGAAGAGTCTTCAGATTGGAATCCCTACACTTCTGGATTAGAAAATGCGCGTATATATGGTCCAGCTCCGCAATCATATGGGCTTGGAATGGGCTCAGTACCTGAAGACTTTTCGGATACTGGAAGGCGAGCAGCCGCAGAGGCTTGGTTGGAAGCAAGCAGCTACGCGATAAAAGGGGATCGAGTATATCAGGACAAAAAAGGTCTGAAAGATCGAGTTACTAAAGCTGATAGCTTTGTTCATCTTCAGGATATGCCGGAAACTGACCTCCTCCTGAGTGCTGATTATGCCGCACACGAAGCTGGTTTTGCAGCCGCAAAAAAATTCATTGGCGGTAGTGTTTCACTTTATCATTTGGATAATACGGATCCAGAAAATCCAACTTCTCGTACACTGGCGGAGGAAATTGCTAGAGTAGTCTATGCTCGAGCCTGCAACCCTAACTGGTTAACTGGGATGAAAAGGCATGGCTTTCGAGGGGCTGCTGAAATTTCTGCAACGCTTTTTCACATGTCGGCCTTCGCAAATTTGGCTGATGTTGTTGGGCCACATTTATTTGATAGCTATCACGATGCTACGCTTGGTAATGATGATATTGTCAAATTTATGTCCGAATATAATCCAGAGGCACTTGCTGCAATGCGGGATTGTTTTGAGAAGCTTTATCATTCTGGCCTCTGGAAAACGCGAAGAAATTTTATTCTTGGCGATCTTGGGGTTTCGGCATGAACCGTCCTGCTGCAAAAGGTTGGTGCCCCTCTGTTCTTCGTCCCATGAAGTCTGGTGATGGCTTATTAGTACGAATTAAACCGAACTACGGTCTGCTGAACGCTAATCAGCTTTTGGTATTGGCTGATTGCTTGGATGATTTTGGAAATGGCCTATTGGATGTTACTTCTCGCACAAACCTCCAAATTCGAGGAGTTAAAGAACAAGGTTACTCCGATCTAGTTCTAAAATTACAAACTGAAGGATTAGTCGGTGTCAGCGAGAAACTGGATCGTTTAAATGTTATTGTTCCACCGTTTATACAAAAAAATTCTCTTACATGGCGTTGCGCTAGTCAGATTTATTCTAGTGTTGAAAGTTTACCTTTTTTGCCAGAAAAATTTGGATTTTGCGTTGATTGCGAAGAAAGCTGTTACCTTTCTGATAATTCAGGCGATTTATTCATTGAGGGAAATTCTGGCTCGGGGCTCGTGTTGAGATGTACAGGACTTAAAGAAGGTCTTTTTACGAGCGAGAAGACTTTGATTGACGATGTAAAGAAAATTATTGGCTGGTATCTAGAAAAACAAAATGTTGAGGAAAACGGACGTCCAATGAGGATGCGAGAGTTTGTATCACAAAATAAATTTCCATGGAAAACGAGTAAAAAACTAAAAAAGCCTTTATTACGGGAAGTAATGGTTGGTAGGTACCCGAGCCATTTTATTTTAGCTGCACCTTTTGGCCAATTAAAAAGTGAGCATTTGCGAAAACTTGCAGCCGTTAATAAAAAGGTTCAATTCACGATTAATCGAATGCTAATTGTTGAAAGTTTACCAGGCAAAGACCATGGGCTAATTGATGAGCCGCAAGATAATCGGTTAAAGATGCATGTGTGCCCAGGGGCTCCACATTGTTCATCCGCGACTATAAAAACTAGACATTTAGCGGAAAGTCTAGCTCAT
>CACGIS010000063.1 GCA_902573175.1 Paracoccaceae bacterium
GTTACACAGGCTTGAATGCTGCACTAGAAATCGCAAGAGGTGGTCGCGATGTGATGGTCATTGAAAGTGGATACCCAGGATATGGGTGTAGTACTCGAAATGGGGGTCAAATAAGCACTCATGTTAAGCCTTCGCTTGAAAAACTAACTCAAAAAGTTGGAGCCTCTAGAGCAAGCGCAATGAGACAAGAAGGCGTGAACGCATTAGACTGGATAGAGGAACTAGTTAATAAGGAAAAACTTGATTGTAATTTTCTAAGAGCCGGCCGATTCCATGCCGCTCACTCTAGAGAGCAGTATGATGACTTGGCGAGAGATGCGGAAAAACTTACCAAGTTTGAAAACATTCCAACAGAGACTGTACCTAAAGCGGAGCAACGTAGAGAGCTGGGAACAGATATGTATTATGGAGGCGTTGTTTTTACCAGGCACGCTTCGTTACACCCAGCAAAATATCATCATGGGCTTTTATCTCGCGTAATAGAAGCCGGTGCTACTGTTGTTAGTTACTGTGAAGCTAAGGCTGTAAATAAGCTGGAAAAAGGTTTTGAAGTTCGAACTTCAAAAGGTGATGTGGTTTGCCAAGACCTTGTCGTTGCAACGAATGGTTATACTACTACTATAACCCCTTGGCTTCGCAGAAGAGTAATCCCTATAGGCAGCTATATTATTGCCACTGAGCCAATAGAAAAAGGCTTGATGGACAAATTATTTCCAACAAATAGAAACATAACAGATACTTGTAGGGTCGTTTATTATTACCGCCCCTCCCCGGATCGTAAGCGGATTTTATTTGGTGGCCGCGTTTCAGCAAAAGAGACTAATACGGCGTCAAGTGGCCCAAAACTACACAATGACCTAGTACGGATATTTCCAGAATTAAGCGATACTAAGGTTACTCACTCGTGGTTTGGTACCGTGGCCTATACTTTCGACGAACTTGCACATACTGGATGTCATGATGGAATATATTACTCTATGGGTTATTGTGGCTCTGGTGTTTCGATGGCAAGTTACTTGGGGATGAGATTAGGGCAGAAAGTTTTAGGTTTATCTCAAGGTGAAACAGCCTTTGATGACCTGCCATTCCCAACCAAACCTCTGTATACTGGCAACCCATGGTTTCTTCCCGCGGTTGTTTCTTGGTATCGCTGGCGTGATAAAAGGCAAATTGTTAACGCTAGGTAAAACCAACTTCTTAAAACTTTTGTTGCGTACACGGTGCGATTCAGTGCAATCTGCAGTACAGATAAATTTTTTGGGAGGAATATTATGAAAATAAATATTTTGAAGTCAGCTATTGGTTGCTTAACTGCAACCGGCTTTTTGTTTTCTGCCACAGCCAGTTATGCGGAAGACACATTGAGAATTGTCTCTTGGGGTGGTGCTTATCAAAAAGGCCAATCACTAGGAATTTTTCAGCCAGCTGCTAAGGCGATGGGCATTACTGTAAAAGAAGATACCTACGGTGGTATTTCTGATGTGAAGCTTATGGTTAAATCTGGTGCTGATAAGTTTGATATTTTTTCAAGTGGAGCTGGTAGTTGTGCTTCAGGCGCTGCGGAAGGCGTGCTAGAAAAACTAGATTACTCAGTAATTGATGTAAGCAATCACTTGCCAGGAATGTATAGTGATTACTGTGCGGGTGCTGATATTTTCTCAGTGGTTGCGGCTTACAACACCGATACCTATGGGGAAGGAAAAGGGCCAAAAACTTGGGCAGATTTCTATGATGTTGAAAAGTTCCCTGGTACTCGCGCTATGAGAAGCAAGGTTGATGCTCAGCTTGAAACAGCTTTGCTAGCCGACGGCGTTCCCATGGATCAAGTATATAAGGTACTCGACAGTGAAGAGGGAATAGAAAGAGCACTAAATAAGATTAGAACAATCAAACCTCACATTGCCGTATGGTGGTCTTCTGGCGCTCAGCATGCTCAGTTAATGAAGGATGGTGAAGTTGATATGACCACTGGTTGGAACGGTCGTTTTGATGTTGCTAAAGAAGATGGTGCAAAAGTAGCATATGACTGGCAATCAGGCATCATGGATTGGGAAGGTTATGGGATTCCAAAAGGAGCCAAAAATAAAGATCTAGCCATGAAGTATATTGCTGAAATGATGAAGCCTGAGTACATGGCGGAATTTGCTAAATACATCACATACGGCCCAACAAACAAAAAAGTTTATGAGCTTGGCCTTATGACAGATGAAAGAGCAAAAATGATGCCTAGCCATCCTGATAATGCAAAGCATCAGCTGACTCTCAGCACTGAATGGTATTCTAAGTGGCGAACAATAGCTGCTGAGATGTACACAGAAATGATGACTGAGTAATTTTTCATCGAAACTAAATCTAAGCGCTCGAAGGGTTTTCCCTTCGGGCGGCTTTATATAGAGATAATAAATTAATGAATGAAACTTCTCTAAATATATCTATTCGTGAGGTCACTAAAAAATATGACCAATTTTATGCACTGAAAGATGTCAGCCTCGAGATAAACTCAGGCGAATTCATGACACTTTTAGGGCCGTCAGGCTCAGGTAAAACGACACTTTTGATGGTTTTAGCAGGTTTTACAAACCCAGATTATGGAAGCGTTAAATTTGGTGATGAAGAAGTCATTTTAAAACCACCACATCTTCGCGGTATTGGCATGGTTTTTCAAAACTACGCTCTTTTTCCACATATGACTGTGGAACAGAATGTTGGTTACCCTCAAAAATTACGCGGTGTGAGTGCAGCAGAAACAAAGCGAAGTGTCGAGGAAGCTCTAAGCACCGTAAAACTTGAAGGTCTTGGGCACAGAGGTATAAATGAACTTTCAGGAGGTCAACGGCAGCGCGTGGCGCTTGCTCGTGCTATCGTATTTAAGCCCAAAATCTTGTTGATGGATGAGCCACTTTCAGCTCTTGATAAAAAACTTCGTGAAGAAATGCAGATAGAATTAAGGCAACTGCATGATACCCTGAATATGACGACAGTTTATGTGACACATGATCAGAAAGAAGCTCTGACGATGTCGGATAGGATCACAGTAATAAATGATGGCGAGCTTATGCAGCTTGGGACGCCAAACGAGATATATGAACACCCTAACAATCACTTCATTGCTGATTTTATAGGGGAATCTAGTCTTCTTCCTGTTGCCGTTCGGAATGGAAAAGCGAGCTTAAATGGCGAAGAGATTACTCTTGCCGAGAAAACTGAAAAAAGTGGTGATTTTCTTCTAGTTGTGAGACCAGAAAAGGCATTTTTAGCCGATAAGAAGGTTAAAGGTTCAAACTATTTTATGGGCAAGTTAATCGACTCCATTTTTCAAGGTGAAAGCCAACTCTTAGTTGTAAAACTCAACTCTGATGACGACGATGAGCAAGAAGTTCGTGTTCGTGTGCCAAACGAGAGTGTGACACAGAAAGCTCTTCCATTGGTTGGTGAAAATGTAACCATCGGCCTTAAGGTGGCTGATAGCTACGTGGTAAGCTAAAAATGACAATAGCTGAAATGGAAAAACCAAATGAAAGAGGTTTGCAGCAGGTTGCAGCAAACGAGAGGTTAACATTTTTTGGCTTAACGTTGCCATATCTATTAATGGTAACAGCTTTGATTGTAATCCCGGTAGGTTGGTTGTTTTATCTCTCATTTATTGGCCGAGATGGCAGCCTTTCGTTTGAAAATTACGAACGTATGATGAAAAGCAAAGCCTACATCCGTATTTTTTTAACCACGTTTAAAATTAGTATACTTACAACAATAATCTGTGCAGCAATTGGTTACCCTCTTGCATATTTTATGTCACAGCTTTCTCGAAAATGGGCCAACATATGTATGATTGGTGTGCTTATTCCATTCTGGACAAGTCTTTTGGTGCGTACTTATGCCTGGCTGGTACTACTACAGAAAAAAGGGCTCCTAAATAATATGGCTATTGAAATGGGGTTGATTTCAGAGCCTATCAAAATTGTTCATAATACAACCGGGACGCTTATTGGGATGGTGCACATTATGCTACCATTCTTAATTTTGCCTTTGTATGCAAATATGCGCGCCATAGATAAAGATACTTTGAAGGCCGCTTCGAGCTTGGGTGCAACACCAACCAGAGCATTTTGGACAGTATTTTTTCCCCTTTCTTTGCCAGGTTTACTTGCAGGACTTTTGATCGTTTTTGTGCTCTGCCTTGGATTTTATGTAACGCCTGCAATACTCGGTGGTGGAAGGGTCATAATGGCCGCTATGAAAATATCGAGCAATATTGAGCTTTATTTTAGTTGGGGAGCTGCAAGTGCCCTTGGCGTTGTATTGCTTGTTGTAACAGGGATCATTCTCTTTATTGCATCAAAGTTGGTTTCAATGGATCAGCTTGGAAATAGGTAAAGATTATGAGCTTTCTAAATAAAAATGTTTCAGAAACACAAATTCGACTTAAAGACAGGCTATGGCTTTATATTTTTTCTTATTTGATATTATTTTTGTTGATAGTGCCGTCATTGGTTGTGATCCCAATGTCATTTTCAGCGAGCCAATATCTTGAATTTCCACCTAAAGAATGGTCGCTCAGGTGGTACGAGAATTACTTTTTTGCTTGGAAAGTTGAAAATGGTTTTAACGATTGGATGCAAGCCACTTGGACTTCATTAAAGGTTGCAATACTGACAATATTTGTAGCAACGCCCATTGGGACAATGGCAGCTTATGGTTTGGTTAATAGTAATTCCAGACTCGGAAAGATTCTGTTTCCAATATTTATTTCGCCGATGATGGTTCCAATCATACTCGTAGCCATTGGTCTTTTTTACTTTTTTGTTCAGTTTAAATTAGTTGGAAGTATCATTGGGCTCGTATTGGGTCATTCACTGGTGGCTATGCCCCTCGTACTGATTATAGTATTTAGCGCTCTTAAAAACTATGATATGAACCAAGAAAAGGTTGCCCGCTCTTTAGGTGCAACCCGTTTTCGGGCATTTCGAGAAATTACTTTACCACAGATTAAGTTTTCTATTATTTCTGCTTCTTTGATTGCATTTTTGACTTCTTTTGATGAGATAATCATTTCTCTTTTTGTTGCTGGTGGAGATAACTCTACAATTACACGGAGTATGTTTCTGGCACTTAGAGATCAAATAGATCCAACAATTGCTGCAATATCTACAATATTAATTGTTATATCATCTGGCCTGCTTATAATCATCCAGTTGATTGGTAATAAAGAAAATAAAAAAGATTAGACGCTTAGTTATTTCCAGTTAGGGATGAAACAAAACCTTCCCTGATTACTTCTGGTGAGTAAGCCTTTCGCCCAAAAACTTCTCTAACCATCGGTTCAAATGTATCTAATGGTTCCATCGGGTAATCTGGATCAAAGCTAGATTGATCCCATCGTTCGCAAAAATCTGCGCAAGTATCAAAAACAGGGTGATGTCTGAATTGCTCTCGAGCGTTTCGGTCCCAGCCGTAATGGTGGCCATAATAAAGCATTTGGAAGATGCCATGATGCTCGATAGTCCACGCAACATCCCACCTGACAAATGGTCTAATAACTTCAGCAGACATCTTATCGTGATTTTGTGGGGCTAAGCCATCCCCAATATCATGTAGCAGTGCGCCGACAACCCAATCTAAATCTGCGCCATCTCTGAGAGCGCGAGTTCCAGATTGCAAACCGTGCTGCAGTCGAGTGATCTTATAGCCTTCTAGAGTTGCTTCGCCGGCTCTTCGTAATTCTTCAATCACCCTGTCTGAAGTCAGAGCAAGATAAGGTTTCTCTAAGCGAGCTAGTAACTCATATTCCTCTTGGGTCCCGTCTTTCATTGCAGTAAAATCTACGTGTTCATCCATAGTAATTCTCCACATCAAAAACTTTTAGCAAATTCAACAGTCAAAATTTATCTTTAATAGCTAAATACTATAAAATTTATCTGCAATAGTTTTTTAAAACTGGCGCTTATGTTTGAAATTTCCATTCTTTTCATTCAGTTTGGCTTTGGAAGTTTTAACAATAGAAAATTAATGAGCGATCAAATCCAAGATAGTCCAGAAAT
>CACGIS010000064.1 GCA_902573175.1 Paracoccaceae bacterium
TGGCGTTGGTCGGAATCGTGTTGCTCCAACGCTCTGAAGGTGGAGGTCTGGGCCTTGGCGGCGGCGGTGGCGGCGGCGATGGTATTATGTCTGGCCGAGGAGCGGCAACCGCGCTCACCAAAATAACTTGGGTTTTGGCTATTGCATTTATTATCACTTCAATGTCGCTCACAATAATAGCTTCTAGGAATGCAAACTCATCGTCAATTTTCGATCGCTTGGGAAATGAAAGTCAGGCTGAAGAAATAGATACCGACGCTTTGCTTCCTCCAACAGATGAGTTGTTGCCACCAGTTAAGGGTGAAGGCGCACCTCTTGTTCCAAGTGCAGATTAGACACAATAAGTAGATATTTGTTTCAATTGGGCACCATCATGTAGACGCTTAGTTGCCAAACTGCGGCGAATCCTTTATTCATTAAATCCCGTAGGTGGGTGATAAATTCGGCCACGTGTGTCAAAATTAGAACGATAACTGCGGGGTCATCAAAATAGCAAGGTTTGTTTTCATAACAGGTGGTGTCGTTTCCTCATTAGGAAAAGGCTTAGCATCTGCAGCGCTTGGAGCTTTGCTACAATCACGCGGTTATTCAGTCCGATTGAGAAAGCTAGACCCATATTTAAATGTAGACCCTGGCACTATGAGCCCGTTCGAGCATGGTGAAGTTTTTGTAACTGATGATGGTGCAGAAACGGACTTGGATTTAGGACATTATGAAAGATTTACGGGTGTAGCAGCCCGGTATACTGATTCTGTTTCTTCTGGCCGTATTTATTCAAATGTTTTGGAAAAAGAACGAAGAGGCGATTACCTGGGCAAAACCATCCAAGTTATTCCCCATGTTACAAATGAAATTAAAGAATTTATCTCTATTGGCGAAGATGAAGTCGATTTTATGCTCTGTGAAATTGGAGGAACGGTTGGAGATATTGAAGGTTTACCCTTCTTCGAAGCTATTCGACAGTTTTCACAAGATAAACCACGAGGCCAATGCATCTTTATGCATTTGACATTGCTTCCGTTTATTAAGGCGAGCGGTGAACTCAAGACAAAACCTACTCAACACAGTGTTAAAGAGTTAAGATCAATTGGTATCGCGCCTGATATCTTAGTCTGTAGGTCGGAAGGCTCCATACCTGAAAAGGAACGCGAAAAACTAGCATTATTCTGCAATGTAAGGCCTGAATCTGTTATTGCAGCTCAGGATTTAAAATCAATATATGAGGCCCCAATCGTATATAACCGTGAAGGGCTCGATCAGGCGGTACTTGATGCATTTAATATCGCACCTGCTCCAAAACCAGATCTAAGTATTTGGGAAGACGTAGCAGACCGCGTGTATAATCCAGAGGGTGAAGTGAACGTTGCCATTGTAGGCAAATACACGCAACTGGAGGATGCATATAAATCAATAGCTGAGGCACTGACTCACGGCGGTTTAGCAAACAGAGTTAAAGTTAATATCGAATGGGTAGATGCGGAGACTTTTGATAAAAAAGATCCCACGTCAGAATTACAAGGTTTTAATGCAATTCTAGTACCGGGAGGGTTCGGAGAGCGTGGTACAGAAGGTAAAATAAGGGCAGCTCAATTTGCGAGAGAAAATCACGTTCCTTATCTTGGGATCTGCCTTGGCATGCAAATGGCGGTGATTGAAGCTGCGAGAAATGTAGTAGGCTATAAGGATGCCGGGTCTGAGGAATTTGACCATGAAGCAGGCAAGAAAAGATTTGAACCTGTTGTTTATCATTTAAAAGAGTGGATACAAGGCAACCAAACAATAGAACGATCTGTCAGCGATGATAAAGGCGGAACGATGCGATTAGGTGCTTACAACGCAACATTACTAGATGGAAGTAAGGTTGCATCAATTTATGGAGCATCTCAAATAGAAGAACGGCATAGGCATCGATATGAGGTCGATACAAAATACCAAAAAAAGTTAGAAAGTGCAGGCCTACTTTTCTCCGGAATGTCTCCAGATGGGCGTCTGCCTGAAATCATAGAATGGACAGATCATCCATGGTTTATAGGTGTCCAGTTTCACCCAGAATTGAAATCAAAACCATTTGATACTCATCCCTTGTTTAGAGATTTTATTGGAGCCGCCAAAAAAATGTCCCGATTGGTTTAACAGTCCCAAACTGGTTATTTGGTCTCTCTTGCTAAATAAGATTATCTCTGAATACATGCTTATAGTTGCACAATAAATTAATAATATTATTTAATTTTATATTAAATTTTGGAGCTTTAAAAATATGTCTAAAGGATACTGGGTCGTACATGTTGATGTGCATGATAACGAAACTTACGCCAAATATCGTGAAGCCAACGCAATAGCTTTTGAAAAATTTGGAGCACGCTTTATCATAAGAGGAGGCAAACAAACCATTGCGGAAGGGCACTCGAAACCGCGAACAGTGGTTATTGAATTTGATGACTTTGAGACAGCCAAAAAATGCTACGAAAGCGAAGAATATCAAAATGCTAAAAAAATAAGAGACGCCGTTTCAACTGGCGACATGGTAATAGTGGAGGGATATGACGGCTGATGTTAAAAAGGTTACTTGATGTGCTGCTTGGTAGCGAGGAGGATAAATTAAATGATGAAGATGAAAAAATTGCATTAGCTGCTTTATGCGTAAGAGTTGCAAAAGCAGACAATGTTTACGATTCAAAGGAAATTTCCAGTATTGATACCGAATTGAGCCAACATTTCTCTATGAGCATGCCTGATGCAAGGGTTTTACGGGTACAAGCAGAAAAACTAGAACAGGAAGCTCCAGATACAGTAAGATTTACTAGAGCGATCAAAGAAAAAATTGAGCTTGAGAAAAGGCGCGAAATTCTCGAAACATTATGGAAAATTACTCTTGCCGATGGCAAACGAGAAGCAGAAGAAGATTCTTTAATTAGATTAGTTTCCAGCCTGCTTGGTCTAACTGACATTGAAAGCGCAAGAGCCCGCCAGAAAGTAACGAAAAAATGATTGCTGGCCTGCCGAGCTATGAGCGGCTGGAATTATTTGAAGCTCATAATAGATTTTGGCAAATAGTACATGAACAAATAGATGGATCCCCAAAAATACTATCTAAAAATATTACCCTATGGGGCTTTTGGTTATCTGTAAAAATAAATTTCTGAAGGTTCGATCATTGCATTGCCTCAATATTTCTTCCTAATGTTAGTCGGAATGGAAAATAGAGAATCGCGTGAACAAGCCTGAACCAGTTATTGAAATTAAAAATCTACATAAATCTTTTGGGGATCTCAGCGTGCTTAAAGGTGTGGATATTGTTGCTAATAAAGGCGAAGTTATATCTTTGATTGGATCATCAGGATCAGGAAAATCAACCCTGTTGAGGTGCGCAAACCTTTTGGAAAACAGCCAGCAAGGTAAGATATTTTTTGATGGAGAAGAAATTAAATGGACAGGAACTGGAGAAGACAGAACGCCGGCTGATGCCAATCAAGTTCGATTAATGCGAACGAATTTATCTATGGTTTTTCAACAGTTTAATTTATGGTCCCACATGACGGTTCTACAAAATGTAATGGAAGCCCCAGTATCTGTACTCGGTATGGAAGTGGAGAAAGCCAAGGGAAATGCTCATGATTACTTAAATAAGGTTGGAATTGGAGAAAAATGGAATTCCTATCCATCTGAGCTGTCAGGAGGGCAACAGCAAAGAGCCGCAATTGCAAGGGCCTTGTGTATGGAGCCTAGTGCATTATTGTTCGACGAGCCAACTTCAGCGCTCGATCCTGAATTGGAGCAAGAAGTTATAAGGGTAATAAAAGATTTGGCACAAGAGGGGCGAACAATGATTATTGTCACACACGATATGAGTCTTGCTGAAGATGTATCAGATCATATTATTTTTTTACATATGGGATTAATTGAAGAGGAAGGTTCACCAAACTCTTTATTTAAATCCCCTAAATCAGAGAGGCTGCAAAAGTTTTTAAGTTCAACTCGCGCAGCTTAAACATCAAAGGGAGAAAGAAGATGAAAAAACTGATTATTGGTGCCGTAATCTGGGGCTTGACAGCAGGATTGTCTCTTGCAGATAGCCATTCGGTTATACGGATGGGAACAGAGGGCGCCTACCCTCCATGGAATTTTGTTGATGATAATGGCGAGATAGCAGGTTTTGAACGCGAACTAGGTGATGAACTTTGCAAACGCGCAGAATTAAAATGTGAGTGGGTTAAGAATGACTGGGACAGCATTATTCCAAATCTTGTTTCAGGGAACTACGATACAATAATTGCCGGTATGTCTATAACAGATGCTCGTAAAGAAAAAATAGATTTCACCACAAATTATGTAATGAGCGACCCATCGTATTATTTAGCTGCCTCAGAAGATGCCGACTGGAAAACGGGAGTGATCGCAGCACAATCGAATACGATACAAGCAGCTTTCATTGCGGAGACTGGAGCAACTCTTGTAGAGTTTGCAACGCCAGAAGAAACAATTTCGGCTGTCAGAAATGGGGAAGCAGATGCTGTGCTCGCAGACTCGTCATATCTAAAACCAATAGAAGCTGAGGACCCAGGTCTAATGTTTGTTGGTGACAAACCTATAATTGGCGGTGGTGTGGGTATGGGCATCCGGAAAAGTGATGCGGATTTGCGTAATAAATTCACCGCAGCGATAGACTCAATGAAAGGCGACGGGACTTTAAATGCCCTTATAAAAAAATATGAAATAAGCGAACAAATGTTCTAATAGAAAAGGTGGCCCTGGCCAAAAACTAAAGCCTGGGTCACCATATCAGTCGGAAACCAACTGATATAAAAGCATTATAACTTATTAAAAAATGCAATTAAAAAATATTGTGGAAATTGTTCTGTTAAATGTTCGAATTTTGTGCGAATCCTGAAAATCTAAGTGAATTTTCCTGGCTTAGTTGCTACTTAACAACTCCCAAGCACATGAACCTTTTTTATTCAGTGGGAACTGTTCTTCTTTTATTATTGCTCACTGCCCCTACAGCACTGCTCTTCGGTTTTGGTGGAGCTGTTATGGCTAGATCAAAAATTCTCTTAATAAGATTAATTGGAAACGGATATATTTCGATCGTAAGAGGCGTACCCGATATTGCTTTTTTTCTATTCTTTGTAATTGCAATAGATCAATTTCTTGAGTGGACGAGGCATAAAATTTTCTGTCCAGAATGGAGTGAGCCCATTCGACAGGGTAATGATTTTGTAGTTTGTACAATAGCTAAACTGCCCCTAAACTCCTCACCACAGTGGATACATGAAATTTATGGATTTCTCCTTGCTGTATTCACTTTTGCAATAGTTTTCGGAGCTTTCGCAGCAAATGTTCTTTATGGAGCAATGCGTGCAGTACCGAAGGCGCAAATCGAGACAGCTGTTTCATTTGGAATGACAGACCGGCAGGTATTCCGCAGAATATTAGTGCCCCAGATGTGGATTTTTGCTCTTCCGGGTTTGGGTAATCTTTGGATGATCTTAATAAAGGCCACCCCTCTCTTATTTTTGCTGGGTGTAGAAGATATCGTTTACTGGGCTCGCGAGCTAGGTGGAACGAAAACTGCAAAATTTACAAGCTACCCCCATGGAGATTGGAGAGTTTGGTATTTTCTAGGATTGCTAGTTTTCTATCTTGCGTTCACTCGAATATCAGAAGCAATAATAGACACCTTAATGAAAACTCTATCTCATGGAACCGATACACTAGGCGGTAACTTGCAAAGGCAAGTTGGAAGATGAGCTGTTTAGATATTATTGCAGATTATGGCCTTCGATCGATCGGTCTGGGAGAGAGATTACTGCCTAGATCGGATTTCACGCTTTGCCATCAGTTTACACTGATAGGTTCCGGTATGATTT
>CACGIS010000065.1 GCA_902573175.1 Paracoccaceae bacterium
GAACAATTTGCAGATTATTGGAATGGATCTGGGGCCTGGAAAAAAATGGATGAACTCCGCCAAGAAAAATTCGCAGAAGCCTTGAAACCTAATTTTCATGAATTTGATTGCGTTATAAATGAAACAACTACACTTGAAGAATGGAGAGATGTTCTTCCGCTAAATACTCATATTTTATTCAGTGAACAAACGGTAAACTCTATTAGAAAAATCGTAACTATTTTCGAGGAAACAATGTCGAATTGGACATTTCACTCATACAGTGAAGGAGCACATATGGCGCCTTTGACACATCCAAACATTGTAAACCCCATTATCCACAAAATTTTAACTGAGGTTTAAAATTTTAAAGAAGATTGATCCCAAAAGGTCTTACAATAAAAGCCAACAAAACAAAACTAAGCCCAGTAATTACAACGCAAATCAACAATGACGGCCAAAAACCGATGAATTTGTAAATAAAGGGAAAAGCTAAAAACATTGGGAGTGTGGGAATAACATACCAAAATGTGAACCAGGCGTGATTGGCTATTTTTTCATCACTTTGCCGTTCAAAATACAGCCACACGAGTGCCATTATGGTAATTAAAGGTAATGCACCAATTAATCCGCCAAGCTTATCATTTCTTTTTGCTACTTCTGATATTATCACAACCACCAGTGCTGTGGTAAGGTATTTAGTTATAATCCAAGACAGAGCGGTACCCTTTTATTTCTCAAGAACATTAAATAAAATTTTTAAAAATTAGACCAATTAATCGTCAATTAGTTAACTAACGCAAAAGCAGTTTCGGTATCATCTCACCATCTGAAATGAATTTCGAATTATTAATATCACCGTAATCAAACTTTGAGTATTCACCAGGATATAGATAACAGACAATCCCACTTTCGGTAGCTGCGTTTTGATTAACTTTTGTATCTTCTATAGCAATCGTCTGCTCTGAAGTAAGCTTTAATTGAGACAAAACAAATTCGTAAACTTCACTTGAGGGTTTTGGTTTTGAAACAGTTTCACACGACGTGATAATATCAAAATCTTCAAAATTAATATAATTTGAAAGCGATTTTTCAATAATATGGATTGTATAAGGTGTTGTAGTGGTCACAAAACCAACCTTACCGCCGTTATCTTTACATTTTTTCAAAGCTTCAAGACACCCAATCCTTGGCTTCAAACCAACCCCAATTAACTCCTCAAACACACTTTGTTTATCTCTATGGATTTGCTCCACCAATTCAGCACTGAGTTGATTATTACTAAATTCCAATAAACGTTTTTTACCCCCAGGGTCTTTCAACAAATCACAATAAGTGCCTATATTCCACTGCCAATCTACACCGTTCATTCTCAATGCTCGGTTGAATGATTGCCTTTGCAATTCCGAAGTTTCAACTAGAACTCCAATGGATCCAAAAAGTAAATTGGAAGTCAAAATGTTTTCTCCTCAATAAAATTTTTATAACAGAAAATTAGCTTACTTACTTTACCAAAAAGCAAAATCGCCGAATACAACTGTCATTGGGAGTTAGCCTAACAATTAGAAAATTCAATATTTTAAAAATACCAAACAAATGATGAGAAAACTATAATTTGTCATTCCCTCTTCAAATACTAAAATAAGAATTACCAAGAAAATCGTTCCAGGCGGAAAAAGCAAGTTTATAAGAAAGCTAAATAATGTCAGAAAATGAATTTACGTTTGCCGGTCAGAAGGTTGAAAAAATCACCTTAGCCATTGGTTTAGCAATGATAATCTGGGGAGTTGTTGTTACTATTGTAAGCGATAGCCAATCTCTTACATCTCTAATACCCTCTGCGATTGGCTTACCAATGCTCATCTTGGGATACCTTGCTATAAAGTATGAGCATAGAAAATCTTTTTTTATGCATTTAGCCGTAATTGTAGGTTTGGTAATGTTTATTGGGGGCTTAGATTTAATTAGAACTTTGCTTGGAGATAGCATAGTTTTTAATAATTTCTGGGCCGATCTATCAAAACTATTTTTATTAATTTTTGGAGGATTTCATACATACCTCTGCATTAAATCTTTCCGGCACATCCGAAAAATGAGAGAAAGCATATAAGTCTGTGATATTATTTTAGTAGCAACCCTAATTCGGTCGTTTTGCGCAAATTTAACGCTTATAACTTTGCAACAAAATCGATCATCGCAGACTTTCCATTGTGGCCAGGACCTTCTGATATAACAGCCTCATATTTTTCCAGCAAATAGATTTCTGAATTAGTAAAGGAACGGGTAAAAGTCGCTTTTGTATACATTAAAGAAACGTCCTTTGGCCCGCCAGTTCCATAATGTATTTGCTCTGGAGTATATCCATGGATCAAGATTGTTCCGCCTTTTTTTGTTGCTGAGCGCAATCCCATAAATACTTCATCAATTAATTCAGGTGGGATGAATTGAAAACATATGCCGATAATATTATCATACTGTTTTTTTGACCAATCAATATCAAAGAAGTCTTCTAATTTGAAATTTACTTTTACATCATGAATATCGGCCAATGTTTTAGCCTTTTGCTGAGCAACCACCGAGCTATCCGATGAGGTAACTTTGAAATCTTTTTTTGCAAGGTAAACTGAATTTCTCCCCTCTCCATCTGCAATCAATAAAGTTTCACCGCCTGATACTAAGTGTTTCTCATTTCGCAATAATGCTTGTGCTGGTTTTTGACCAAACAAATAGTCTTCTATTGAATATCGCTGATCCCAATCCATGCTACATCTCCCGCAAAGCCAATCTACTCAATTATCATTTTTTTAAAACGTCAAATTTTAGTAATAAAATAAATTTATCTTCGGGAAGCCAAAACAACGAAAGTGGAACTGAACATTATAGACGATGACCCTGCTGATCAAAAAAATGCACATATTCAAGTATTGGGTTAACTGACACTTTTTCATCAATCATATATTGCTCTGAACCTTCCACACGGACATTTATTGTTCCTAGATCTCCACAATTGACAAAAATAAAACAATCAGCACCTAAATATTCGATAACTAATACACTTCCCAAAAAGCCTTTTTTTTGAGCACGCTGAAGAGTAAAGTGTTCAGGTCTAACTCCAATATTTGCAGCCTGCTTGTTTTTAATTAAAACTTCCAAAAACTCTTCGTTTTTTATGACACTTTCTGCTACTTGTCTGGAAATGATGTTCATTTTCGGGGATCCAACAAATTGCGCTACAAATAGATTAGCCGGTTGCTCGTATAATTGTTTTGGTGTCCCAATCTGCGCTATTTTTCCAGATTCTAGTACTACTATTCTGTCTGCAAGAGTCATCGCCTCGACTTGGTCATGAGTTACATAAACCATAGTAGTCTTCAGAGTCTGATGTAGCCTTGCCAACTCCAAACGCATTTCCACACGAAGAGACGCATCAAGATTTGAAAGTGGCTCATCAAAAAGAAAAGCAGTGGGCGCCCTTACAATTGACCGACCAATGGCAACGCGCTGCCTTTGGCCCCCAGAAAGATCCTTGGGTCGACGATCAAGAAAATCTTCAAGTTTCAGTATTTGTGCAGCTTGGTCAACTTTATCATCTATCACTTCCTTTTGAGTTCCCGCGACCTTTAGACTGAAACCCATGTTCTCACGGACAGTCATGTGTGGATAAAGGGCGTATGACTGAAAGACCATAGACAGGCCACGTTTCGATGGGGGCTGGTCGGTTACATCATTACCATCTAAAATAATAGAGCCACGAGAGGTTTCTTCCAAACCACCAATCATTCTCAGAAGTGTGGACTTACCACAACCCGAAGGTCCTACTAAAATAACAAACTCACCATCCATTATTTCTAGATCAATTCCCTTAATAACCTGCAATTCATCAAACCACTTTTCGATGGAGTTGAGTTTTATGGAACCCATCACTTTTCTCCAACACTCGGTGAAGCCCAAGCCAGCCACACAGCCGCGGTCCAGGAAAAAGCTTCTCCACCACCGGGTGCGCCTGTCTTTGGGTGAAAATATTCAGCAAACCCATTCTGGCTGATTAAGTCCCTTGTTTTCGATCGCAATATTTCAGCCTCTTTTTCATAACCCATATCAGACAAACCTAAACCAATCAGCGCATTCAAAACGGGCCAAGTAGGTCCACGCCAATATCGTAATCCATCAAATTTATTAGATCTACTATCAAGGCTTGGAATTGGATAAAGATTATCGATTAAAGTTCTTTTTAAAATATCCAACATTTTTTCGTCACTTATACCAGCATACCAACATAGAAACGAGGCACTCGTAAGGTAGCCAGTGTGCTCACCACTTTTCAGATTAATGGCATTAAAATATTTACTTTCTGGATGGCGAAGAGACTCACAGCCCATTTCTAATGTTCTGCTCCAACGATCGATTTCCTCGGTGGGCAATCCAAGAGATTTGTTCATAAAAGCCAAATCTTTATTAGCTCTCAATAATATGAAAGTAAGTGTTGGATCCGCTACAGCAAATGGTTGTTCCTCAACCATACGCGCCTCATCCCAACCTAATCGATTTCCCCTCTGTACAAGCCAGAGATAGCGGTCATAATCTTCCTTCGTGGGCCTCATAGAAGGATCTACGTGACTGGTATCACGTCGTTTATATTCCCCTATACCTTTTGGAATAATCATAGCCATAGCACTATCCCAGTCTGCGCTATTGTCTCTACCAGCCTCCCATGGATGTGTAACGAAAACTGCTCCTTCTGGAGAAATACGCCAATTCATAAACCACTTATGCCATGCCTTAATTTTTGGCAGGAGCGATAGTAAGTGATCCGTACCAATTTGTTGATCTCTCTCCCAAATTGCTCTAATAAACGTCGCGGCAACAGGTGGCTGGCTTATACCACTAGAGGAGATTGGTCCAATTCCTTCGGTACCCCACACCGTGGGTCCTGGGAAATAATCTGGATCATCTTGGCGGAAAAGTATATGAGGTAGCATCCCGTTAGGCCATTGCCCAGCGAAGAGTGTTTCAATTTCTCGCCAAGCTCTTTTGGTATCAAAAACCGAAAAGCCCCAAGCAGCAAAAGCACTATCCCAGTTCCACTGATAAGGGTAAAGGCCAGCCGTAGGTATCGTATAACCACCTTTATCGTTTCCCTCCAAAACTTCTTGGGCCTTTTGGTCAAGAAAGATCTTTTCTTTTCTCATTATCCTTTCACACCCCCCACAGCCAAGCCTTTGGTCATAAAACGCTCCAATGCCAAGAAGAGGACCAAAATTGGCAGAGTGGAAATTACAGCTCCCGCCATAAGGTGTTGCCTGGGCACTTCAGAGGAGTCTAGTGATGCAACACCTCTAGTAAGAGTAAATATAGCAGGATCATCCAAGAGCATCAGTGCCAGTAGAAACTCATTCCAAGCAATCATAAAAACATACAAGCTAACAGAAGCAAGAGCAGGTAAAGCTAATGGTAAAGTAATGCGCCTGATTACCGAGAAACGGGAAAGGCCATCCATCAAGCCTGCCTCTTCAATCTCGGCTGGTAGACCCCGGAAATATCCCTGTAACATGTACAGAGCGACGGGTA
>CACGIS010000066.1 GCA_902573175.1 Paracoccaceae bacterium
AACAAATTTTCTTGATGCTAGCTTTTTAAAGGCTTCTGATATTTCCAGTCTTGTAATACCTGGTATATCACCACCTATTATACAAATAGGGCGATTGGCAAAAAGCTTGAATATGTTTCGCATTTTCTGCCCCAAGTTACCTTTACCTTGTGGAATACAATTAATTTCAGGTGACCAAAAGTTTCTTCTTTTAACAAAAATATCTGGGCTTAAAGACACGATTATGTCCCACCTAGGATCATTCAAGGTTCTTATTGTTTTTTTTAGCTGATGCCGAAACCACCAAGTGGCTACTGTAGAACCGACCTCTCTAGCTAATCTCGTCTTAACCCTTCCAGGTAAAGGCTCTTTTGCCATGATTACCAAGCAAGCCCTAGGTTTTCTCAAAATATGCCTCAAGAATCCGAGTGTAAATTTCTTTCAACTGATTAATCTGCTTTGTTTCAACCTTTTCATCAACAGCGTGCATTGTTTTTCCAACCAAACCAAATTCGGTTACCGGACACATATCTTTTATAAATCTTGCATCTGATGTTCCGCCCGTTGTTGATAGCTTAGGGTTTACACCAAGTTCTTGTTTTACTGCTTTAGAAATTAAATCAGATAATTCGCCAGGTGGTGTAATAAAACTTTCCCCAGATATTTTAAAATCAGTTTTAAATTTAATCCCATACTCGGCAGATACTTTTGCTATTTCATCTTTTAGCCAAGAAACAAGAGAAGAGCCCGAGTGGCTATCGTTAAACCTTATATTTATTGTTGCTTTGGTAACGGCAGGTATAACATTTGATGCCTTGTTGCCTGTGTCAACAGAGGTTATTGCCAAAGTGGAGGGGTCAAAATGTTCCGTTCCAGCATCAAGTTGATGCGATGCTAATTTATCCAATAGTTTTACCATCGCCACAATGGGATTATTGGATCTATCAGGATAGGCTGAATGGCCCTGAATTCCTGTAGCTGTTATTTTTGCATTCATTGATCCGCGGCGTCCAATTTTCATCATCTCGCCCATTTGTGAGGGAGACGTTGGTTCGCCGACCAAACAATGGTCTATCTTCTCACCATTTTGTTTCATCCAATCCAAAATAGCTACTGTTCCATCTATTGCTTCATCCTCTTCATCTCCTGTGACGGTAATTACAATAGAACCGTCTGGAGGTTGATGGTTTACAAAATCAATTGCAGAAGCAACAAAGGCCGCTACGCCTGATTTCATATCGGTTGCTCCTCGGCCATATAAATAGCCTTCTTTTATTTCTGCACCAAATGGATCAACCGTCCAAGACGATAAATCGCCAACAGGAACGACATCAGTATGACCATTGAAACCAAAAACTCTTCCGTTTTTCCCAGTTCCCCATTTAGCGAATAGATTACTCACCTGCCCTCTTACTATTTTGGTACAAGAAAAACCATTTTTCTCGAGTAATTGCTCTAATAAATCAATTGCGCCGCCTTCCTCAGGTGTAACGGACGGGCAACGAACAAGATCGGCGGTTAGTAATACTGGATCAATTTTCATTTTAATCATTCCTCAAGGGTAAAGCTTGCATAATATCGTTTGCAAAGTCCTCTGGTTCTTCAATTAGACAGCTTGCTCCTGAGTTCAAAAGCTCTTTTTTACTCCCGTATCCATAAAGCACACCTAAACCAAGCACTTTATTATTTTTTGCACCAATCATATCGTAACTTCGGTCGCCGACCATAACAGTGTCTTTGGGAGCTAAATTAATTTCTTTCAAAGCATAATTTATTAATTCCGTTTTGTCAGAACGCGTTCCATCTAATTCAGAACCAAACTCAAAATCTAAATAATCTGATGCTCCAAAAAACTTGGTTATTTTTCCAGCATAAGAAATTGGTTTAGATGTAACCAGCGCTAATAAATAGCCTTGCGTTTTAAGAGTATTAAGCTGTTCTAGAATCCCAGGATAAAAGAACCCTTCATACATAGCGCCTTCAGTATAACACTTTCTATATAATGAAATAGCTTGCTCTAGCTCACTTTCTTTTATTCCAAGCTTAATAAAAGTTGGCCAAAGTGACGGGCCAACAACCCAAGAAGTATCACCTTGCAGCTTTGCATAACCTAAGTTTTCCAAAGCGTAATTTATAGATTTAATAATAGCTAAACCAGAATCTGATAGAGTGCCGTCTAAATCTATTAAGGCTGCTTTCGACATTTGTTTTAGTTTTCAAAAAATGGTGTCATTTGGGCTACAATTACGCTGTTTTCATTTTCTGCTCTCTCCATTAGATTTAATTCTTCGTCACCAATTTCTTCTCCACCTGTTAATCGATCTTCAACCGTACCATGACCGGTAACATCTAATGGTGCCAGATCGGCCTGCTTTAAAATTGCAACGGTTTCTCTCACAGCTTCTGGTTCGTCGACACCACTTGCGTAACATAATAAACCAGCTCCTGTTGAGCCAGCCGGCAACCCATCGTTCTTTGAGCGGCCTATTTGAACAACTAAAGTATAAACGGACTTTCTTTTGTTTGTCATTTATTGTGACGCTAGAATGTTAAAACTATTATTAATCTCTTAATAGCTCATTTATGCCAGTTTTACTTCGAGTTTTTTCATCAACACGTTTTACTATTACAGCACAATATAAACTCACATTATTTTTTGATGGCATAGAACCAGAAACAACTACAGAATATGGCGGAACTTCTCCATACATAACCTCTCCAGTTTCTCGGTCTACTATTTTAGTAGATTGCCCTATATAAACTCCCATTCCCAGGACAGATCCCTCCCGGACTATGCATCCCTCTACAACTTCCGATCTTGCCCCTATAAAACAATTATCCTCTATGATAGTAGGCCCTGCCTGCATTGGTTCCAAAACACCCCCAATACCAACTCCCCCAGAAAGGTGAACATTTTTACCTATTTGGGCACAACTTCCTACTGTGGCCCATGTGTCAACCATAGTTCCCTCATCAACATACGCGCCTAAATTTACAAAGGAAGGCATTAAAACCACACCTGGTGCTATATATGCTGATTTTCTTACAACACTATTAGGGACAGCCCTGAAACCGGCTTTTTTCCAAGCTTCCTCACCCCAACCTTTGAATTTACTATCAACTTTATCCCACCATCCTGAGGCCTGTGGGCCACCACTTTGAATCTCCATGTCTTTAATCCTAAAGCCTAGAAGCACCGCTTTCTTTGCCCATTGATTAACTTGCCAAACATTATCTTTTGTTTTTTCGGCTACGCGAAGTTTTCCCTTATCTAGAGCTTCCAAAGTTTCTTCTATGGCGTCGCGAACTTTGCCTTTAGTTTTACGGCTTATTGACTCTCTTACACTCCATGCCGCCTCTATTTCACCCTCTAGTATAGCATTAGACATCTTCTAGCTCCTCAAAATTTCCTGACCCTATAAACAGCGAAATAGAATGATACAATCCCAGATTAAAATTCTGGTATTATATTTGGATTTGCCCCACAAATTAAGACAGCCAGTTTTTCATCAGTCTTTGGCTTATATTTTCCAGAAATAATTGCGGCCAATGCCGCAGCTCCTGCCGGCTCTACAAAAAGTCGATGGTTTTCCCACAGCAGTCTCCGAGCTGTTTCGATTTCATCATCTGATATAACCAAACTCTCTATCTGATTTTCTTTTGAAAGGTTAAAGCAAATATTTCCAATTGATTTTGCCCCCAGTGCACTTGCTGCAACTCCAGATACTGAGACATTAGATGGCTTACCCTTTTTCAATGCTACGTTTAGAGTGGGGCAATTTTCAGGTTCGACTGCCACTATTTTCTTTCTTTTTTGAAACCAAGAAATAGCACCAGAAATCAACCCGCCACCGCCAACGGCTATAATAATAGTATCTGCTTCCAACCCTTGATTTTCCCACTCACAAAAAAGTGTCCCTTGTCCAATAATCGTTTCCTTTGAATCATAAGCGTGAACCGATACTGCGCCTGTTTCTTTTTGGTGCCTGTTTGCTGCTTCTAGTGCGTCTGCATATGCCCCAGGTACTATTGTTAAATCAGAACCAGTTCTTTTAATTAAATCTATTTTTGTTTTACCAGATAGTTCTGGAACAAATATATGTGATTTTATGCCAAGTTTTTGGGCAACATAAGCAACGGCAGCACCATGGTTTCCGCCAGAAGCGGCAACCACTCCTTTTTTTGCTTTCTCATTATCTAAAAGTGAATTAAATGCTCCTCTACATTTAAAACTGCCAGTGTGCTGTAACTGTTCCAACTTTAAATCCATTATTTGACCAAAAGATAATGTCTTAAACGTTGGTGTTGTAACAATATAAGGTCTTATTTTAGCAAGACTATCTTTGATTTCTTTTATAGGGTTTGCCGACACTTTCTTTGACCTTTTGATTTTTTAACTTTACGTAACTGAAACTCTTTAGTCAGAAAATGACTAATAGTTGAGATTTAAATTTTTAAATTGTATGGCTTATCTAACACAAAGTGAGGATAGCAGTATGGGCTTTGATCGTTCAATAAAAATAGCACCTTCTATTCTTTCAGCAGATTTTGCAAATTTTGGTCAAGAAATTGAAGCTGTAGAAAGCCAAGGTGCAGACTGGATACATGTTGACGTAATGGATGGGCATTTTGTACCCAATATAACTTTTGGTCCACCACTTTGCAGTGCTATTCGTTCCCATATAAAAACAATAATGGACGTACATTTGATGATTTCGAATGTTGATGATTATATCACAACATTTGCTAAAACAGGCGCAGATATAATAACTGCACATATTGAAGCTGGAAAACATTCACACAGAACCATGCAAGCTATCAGAGCCTCTGGGTGTAAGGCAGGAATAGCACTAAACCCGTCCACTCCCGCAGAGAGTATAGAATACCTACTGGATGAAATTGATTTAGTTTGTGTTATGACAGTGAACCCTGGTTTTGGAGGTCAGAAGTTCATTCATTCACAGCTAACAAAGATAAAAACCCTAAGAGAAATGATAGCAGATCGACCAATCCACTTGGAAGTTGATGGAGGTATAACTACTGAAACCGCTCCTCTTTCTGCTCAGGCGGGTGCAAACATACTTGTTGCTGGATCTGCTGTGTTTAAAAATGGAACAGTATTGAACCCTGATCCATATGGGGAAAACTTAAAATCTATTAGGGCCGCCTGTGAGGTTTAATTTATTTCTTAAACCAACCTTTCTTTTCTTTTTCAGGTAGAGCGGTCCCCTCAACTGTAGCTTTGAAGTTTTCAAAAAATTGATCAGCCATTTTTTTAGCAAAGCCGTCTATTATTCTACTTCCTA
>CACGIS010000067.1 GCA_902573175.1 Paracoccaceae bacterium
GATCCTCGATCCTGGCGATGTTACTTTGGAAAGTACTCTCGATAGTCTTGGGATTGACAGTATGGGTTTGGTCGAAAGTATATTTGCAATTGAAGAAGCATTTGATATTCACATACCTTTTAATGTAAATGATCCATCTGACAGCGACTTCAATATATCATCTGTATCATCAATTATATCGGGTATTGAAAAATTAGTGGCTGAAAAATCTTGAATCGGGTTGCTATAACTGGCTCTGGAACAATTAATTCACTTGGTCACTCGGTTAAAGAAACACTGACAAATATGGCTGAAGGTCTATGTGGAATTAGACCTCTTTTTTTTCGAGATATTGATCGTTTAGATATAAAGATTGGTGGACAGGTAAAAGATTTTGATCCTACGACAGTTTTTAATCGGCAACAGCTTGCTTTGTATGACAGAGTGACCCAGTTCACCCTTATTGCTGCTAAAGAGGCGATAAAACAGTCAGGAATAATATTTTCAGGTGAGCTTGCGGCAAAATCTGGTGTTGTTTTGGGAACTGCGGGTGGTGGTGTGAGTACCTGGGATGATAATTATCGAGCTGTTTACGAAGAAGGTAAAAATCGTGTTCATCCTTTTGTTGTCCCTAAACTTATGAATAATGCAGCTGCAAGCCATGTCTCTATGGAATACAATTTAAAAGGACCCTCCTTTACAGTTTCGACGGCTTGCGCCAGTTCAAATCACGCCATGGCACAAGCTTTTCAAATGGTCAGGTCTGGGCTTTCTGATGTCATGGTTACTGGTGGCTCGGAAAGTATGCTGTGTTTTGGAGGAGTAAAGGCCTGGGAGGGTTTAAGGGTTATGAGTAAAGATGCCTGCAGGCCGTTTTCAGCAAATCGCAATGGAATGGTTCAGGGTGAGGGCGCAGCGATATTTGTTTTTGAAAACTTTGATAAAGCGAAAAAACGAGGCGCAGAAATTTTAGCCGAAGTTGTAGGATATGCGATGTCGTCTGATGCTAGCGATATTGTAATGCCATCGAAGCAAGGTGCCGCTCGTGCGATTACGGGCGCTCTAAATGATGCTCGACTTAACCCAGAGGACGTAAAATATATTAATGCCCATGGAACGGGAACTGCGGCTAACGATAAAACAGAATGTGCTGCAGTTGCTGATGTGTTTGGAAGACATGCTGATAATTTGATGCTTTCATCCACCAAATCCATGCACGGTCATTTGATTGGAGGAACAGGTGCTGTTGAACTTCTTGCCTGTATAATGGCTGTTAAGGATGGAATAGTTGCTCCCACAATTGGATATGAAGAGGCTGACCCAGAGTGTGCTTTGGATGTTGTTCCAAATCAGGCTCGAGAAACAAAAGTTGATGTCGCTTTGAGTAATGCCTTTGCTTTTGGGGGACTTAATGCAGTTTTAGCTGTAAGGTCCGTCTAACAGCTCTATAAGTTAATAATAACTTTCCCGCAAAAATCGAAAGAGAAAACTATTGGGCTATTTTGAATTTATAAGGTCAAATATCGCCTGGTTAATGGCCGGTTTCATATTGGCTTTGAACTCAAGTTTTGGTCAAACGTTTTTTATTTCGATTTTTGCTGGGAAAATACAAGCATATTTTAATCTTAGTCATGGAGATTGGGGTTCAATCTATATGATGGGAACTTTAGCCTCGGCAGCGATAATGGTTTGGGCCGGAACTTCAAGTGATATTTTTAGAGCTCGGTCAATAGGTGTTTACGTATTGGTCGGTTTAAGTCTGTCCACTCTTTTGATGGCCCTAAATCCCGCTGTTTGGTTGTTACCATTTATAGTCTTTCTTTTACGCTTTCTAGGACAAGGAATGTTACCCCATATTTCTTCTGTTTCAATGTCTCGATGGTTTGTATCGCAAAGAGGCAAAGCTTTAGCTATTTCAAACACTGGATATGCTTTGGGAGAAGCTTTGCTCCCAGTCTTGTTTACCGTATTAATGCTGAGTTATCATTGGCAACATTTATGGATTTTTGCATCCGTATTTTGTTTTTTAATGGTGCCTTTAATTTGGGTATTATTAAAAAACGAAAGAACCCCGCAGTCTCTTGCAAAAGAAGTTATTGTTTTTGGTCTATTAGGAAAGTCGTGGTCCCGAAAAGAAGTTATAAGACATCCGCTATTTTGGTTAATGCTTCCTGCCCTCATTGGTCCATCTGCGTGTACAACTTCGTTTTTTTTTCAGCAAGTGTACTTTGCTGAAATTAAGGGATGGACGCACCTGCAGTTAGTTGCTCTATTTCCGATATATACACTAGTGGCTATTATATTTAATTTAGTATCAGGTTGGGCATTAGATAAATTTGGGCTTGATCGCATAATTCCTTTTTATCAGATACCTTTGGTTTTTGCTTTTATCTTATTTTACTTTGTTTCAACGCAGTTAGGATTGGCGCTTGGTTTGTGCTTTTTAGCTATTTCTGCAGGTGCAAACTCAACTCTCCCAACAGCTTTTTGGGCAGAGTACTACGGCACCCGATTTCTTGGTACAATTAAAGCATTGGGAACGGCTATAATGGTTTTAGGTTCTGCTATTGGCCCAGGAATGACGGGGTTTTTAATTGATTGGGGCTTTGGTATCGAGAAGCAATATTTTATTTTTGGTCTTTATTTTATATTTTCAACACTTTTGATGTTTATTGGAATAAAAATTTACTCACCAGATAAAATAGTTGAATAATTTGCGCATCCTTTAAGTGCTGCATAGTCGTCCAAAATCAAATGAACTGATATTTTTTTCATAATTTCTGAGAAGTTTCCCCGCTCATAAAAATTTTCTTTAAAATTTTCTTCCTTTAAATACGGCAACATTGCTCTAGCAACACCTCCGATTAAGTAAACGCCCCCAAGCGCCATATTCATCATAGCAAAATCACCAAAAGCTTGTCCCGCAAAACCAGCTAACTGAGTTCCGACTTCCTTAGCCTGTAAATCGCCTTTTTCAGCAGCTGACAAAATATCAGCAGGAGTGCGATTACTTCTTTCATTGAGAACTTGATCTAGGCGTTTAAGTCCTAATCCGGCCAATACATTCTCATATGACACAAATGAAGAATTTTTTTCTAAATTTTCTATTATCAATTTTTGATTTTTGTTTGCGACTGTAATGCGAGCATGACCATATTCAGATGCTGGTACAAACGTACCAAAAGGTGATTGATAAGCTATAGCGACATTGAACCCAGTTCCCATTCCACAAACGAGCTTTGTGCTATTTGGTGCAGGAACGTGGCTTCCTTCAATTAATATCTCTAAATCTTTTGATTTAATGAATTCTAATGCATAACCCTGAGCTTGAAGATCATTTATTATCAAAACTTCATCGATGTTTGCTGTCTTCTGCAGCGATGGCACTGTTATTTTCCAATTTAGATTGCTCATTTCGACAGCAGTTTCAGAAATTATTCCTGCAGCAGCAATGCACATTTTATTGATTGAATGGTCATCCGAACTTGATAAGTACGTTTCAATCACTTCATCAAAATTGTTAAAATCCGAATTTCTGAACTTCTGAATATTTTCAAGCGTTATTTCTTTGTCTATTCTCGATGTTTCGGCCACGGCCATCCTAGAGTTGGTTCCGCCTATATCTGCAACTAAAGTTTTCAAAAATTGGGGCCCTCTGACTTTTTAATGATAATTTCTAGTAAGAATAAATATGTTCAACTGCAAGACCATAGATTACAAATAAATTATTCCATTTACTAAACTTCCCAGTCTTAAATATTGGTCACGTGATGCTTCTGCACTATTTACACAAAAAAAGGTTAAATGATTAATGGCCGAGCAAAATAATATCGAAGTACGCGGTGCGCGTGAACATAATTTAAAATCTGTTGATGTAGATATTCCTAGAAATAAGCTTGTTGTCATCACTGGTTTATCAGGCTCTGGAAAATCCTCCCTTGCTTTTGATACAATCTATGCCGAGGGACAGCGCCGGTATGTAGAAAGTTTATCAGCGTATGCTCGGCAATTTTTAAATATGATGGAAAAGCCGGATGTGGATCACATATCAGGCTTATCTCCGGCAATTTCAATTGAACAGAAGACAACATCAAAAAACCCTCGGTCAACCGTAGGTACGGTAACTGAAATTTACGATTATTTACGGTTATTATTTGCCAGAGCTGGAACACCTTACAGTCCAGAGACAGGGCTTCCAATCGAAGCGCAACAAGTTCAAGATATGGTCGATAGGGTTCTTGGCTTAGAGCATGGTACCCGAGCTTATTTACTGGCACCTATTGTAAGAGACCGTAAGGGTGAATACAAAAAAGAGTTTCTAGAATTAAGGAAGGCGGGGTTTCAAAGAGTCAAAGTAAATAATGAATTTTATGATTTAGATGAACCACCTATTTTAGATAAGAAGTTTCGACACAATATAGATGTTGTTGTTGATCGAGTAATAATTAAAGAAGATATGGCTACTCGTTTGGCAGATAGCTTTAGAACAGCTTTAGACTTAGCGGATGGCATAGCTATACTCGAAACAGCTCCCCAAGAAGAAAATGCTGAAATTGAGCGCATGACTTTTTCCGAAAATTTTGCTTGTCCAGTTAGTGGTTTTACCATTCCGGAAATTGAGCCTAGGTTGTTTTCTTTTAATGCACCGTTTGGAGCATGTCCTGACTGCGACGGTCTGGGGAAAGAGTTATATTTTGATGAGCGTTTAGTTGTTCCTGATCAGACATTAAAAATAAAAGATGGTGCACTAGCGCCTTGGCGCAAAGGTAAAAGCCCATATTTTCTGCAAACTATCGAAGCCATTGCTGAGCATTTTAATTTTGACCCTTCTGCTAGATGGAAAGATTTAAGTAATAAAGTAAAACAAGTTTTTCTGTACGGCTCTGGAGAGGAAGAAATTAAATTTAGATATGATGAGGGCGGCAGAATTTATCAGGTCAGTCGTACTTTCGAGGGTGTTATTCCCAATATGGAAAGACGGTATCGAGAAACTGATAGTACTTGGATAAGAGAAGAGTTCGAAAACTACCAAAATAACAGACCTTGTGGGCCTTGCTCGGGTTTCAGGCTTCGGCCTGAGGCCCTAGCCGTTAAAATACACAAGTCACATATTGGACAGGTTGTTCAACTATCAATAAAGGATGCGCTTGAATGGTGC
>CACGIS010000068.1 GCA_902573175.1 Paracoccaceae bacterium
ATTCTCTTTTTCGCTGCGTCCACAAACCATTATTAATTTGGATATAAAACTGTCATCGTCTTGAAAAATGAATTCATTCTGATCTAATTCAGCTAAGATATTTTTTAACTCTTTTGATACCGAATTTTCTTTCACATTTTTTCTTTCTAATTCGGCTTTTTTTGTGCTTTTAAAAAAGCTATATAAATCGTCGCATATCATTACGTCACTTATTATTAGATCATTAGTTTTTGGGTTTTTCTTGAATTTAAATTCAACATAATCAACAAATTTTGAAGTTAACTTCTTTTTACTTTCTCTCAAGTCTCTCAGTTGAAAAACAGCAAGACCGCCGGCTATAGCTAACGGCTCGGAGACCTCACCTATTGAAAGCCCTGCAATCAAAGGTCTAACTACAGAAGGGAGGTTTGATAGATTTTGCCATTTTATTTTTCCACCAACATCCCGCGTTGGGGCAACAGAATATGCAAATGCAGCCTCGGAAAACTTTTTTACCGATTTTATTTTCCTTAGAGTTTCAATCTTTTGATTTGCTTCTTCCTCAAATCCTAATTGGACTGGAATAATAATTTCGGTCAATAAAACTTGAATTTCCGATGCAGAAGCAGATTTATTTTCAATATTATTATTTAGCTGGGAAGAAGAAATTTTGGAGGCAAATTTCCGGTTTACAGTCTCAAACCATAAAATTGGAATTTGCATGTAATTTTCCCAAGTTATTCTGTCTACACCAGATTTTTTGAGACGTTTAGCAAATTGATCTACGGTTAGGTTTGCGCGCTTAGCAAACATTTCCATTTCAAAATTTAACGCTTCGGGATTTACTTCTACGCTTAATTTTTCTGCGGCTCGTAACTTTAAACGATCATCTATCAGAGATTTTTCTGCTTCTTTTTTATGATTACCAGGAAACTTTAACAGCTCAAAGAATAACGATCTTTGGTCTATCTCATATTGAGTGATTATCATATCATCGACCTGTATTGCAGGTGCGAAGCTATCTTTTGCATATAAGAAATGTGTAAATAGGATAAAGACAACTAAGATTGGCGTCGCAGTTTTAAATTTCATTTTATCCATCTTCCATATGCAGGATTAATCCTAGTGCTATTAGTATGCTAGAAATAGATGGGATCCAAGTGGCGGCAATAATGTTAAGTTGACCGCCTTCTGCTAAAAGTTGAGCCAAATTTCTAACGTAATATAAACCAAAACCTAACATTATAGATGCAATTACTGCCAAACTCTTTTTATTACCTATAAACTTTTTCATTGTAAAAGCGCAGCCAACCAACATCATAGCAACTAAAAACAAAGGATGAGACAACTCTGAGTGAAACCTTACCTCATATCTCAGCACAGAAAAACCTGCAGCTTTTAATTGCGAAATATGAGATCTGATGTCCCAAATGGATATGCTGGATGGGTCACTTATACGTTCCCTTATTTCTTCTTTTGTTAAGTTAGAGGGGACATTTAATGTTTGAATAATTTCAGCATTTTTTTCTGAGCTCAAACCTTTACCCAGTGGCCAAAGCTTTACATCCTTTAGCTGCCAACTCTTATCAAGAATTACTGCTTTTTTTGCTTCGAGTCTCTGAGTAGGAGAACCATTTTCTGCAAATGATGTAATTGTAACATCGTAAAGTATGGACCCATCATAATTTGCCCTATTAGCTCTTATAACGGATTGTTCTAAGTTGTTGCCTTGGCGTAACCATAAACCCTCTGAGCCAATTGAAAAAATTGCTTTTTCGCCTTTTAGGTAAGTTTCCTTAACATTTAAATATGTCTTGCTAGTATTGGCAACCAATGGGTTGAGCACTACTAAACTTAATATACCGAAAATTAGCGATACAATAACTGGAGAAAAAATGGCTCCATAAACCGACCGCCCAGAGCCTCGAACTATGATCAACTCGCTCGTTTTACTCATAGATATAAAAAATGTAATGGATGCAATTAACATTGTTAGGTCGATGACCTCGTAGATACTTTTGGGTAAATTTAAAAAAGTTAAATGAAGAATGCCAAAAAGATCTGTGTAATAGGAAAATCTTTTAGAGTGTTCTATAAGATCAATTAAAATCAATAATAAAGATATCAAAAAAAACGTTGTTAAAATTACTTTTAAATACTTTAGGGCAAAATAAGTATGTAGTGTCATGACGAAGCTCGATAATTTAGGCGGTATTTTGATGCAGAAATATTCAAAAATAATATTGATGAAATTATACCAATTAAACTAGGCAAATAGATAAGAGGCCAAAGTAGAAAATTTTGTAGGGACACCTTTGTTGTGTAGCTTTCAGTAATTTTTATTATAACGATTATTAATATAGCTAAGGCGATTTGTCTTCCTAGGCCAAACCTAATGTAGTTTCCCATCAAAAGCGTGGAAAATCCTAGTATTGCTGATACAAAGCAAAACATTGGCCTATGTAGCCTGTTATGAAGTTCTAATCCTATTAAGCCCTTCGAGGCTTTAGTTTCTGCAGCAACCCCTTGCCTATCTTTAATTAACAACCAGGTCGAAACGTGCGATAGGTGGGTATTATTATTTTCTCTTTTTTCGATTGCATCTGATAAATCTATAGAGATACTTTTGAATTCAGTCGTGGATAATTCTTTATTTAAAGTTTCAATGTTTTGTATCAAACCATTTTCCATATATAAAAATGTCTTGTTTTCATCCTTTGCCAGAAAAGCTCGGGTAGCTGTATAGGTGAGAAATTCATCTTTGTTTCTTCTGTCGTGAAGAAAAACGTTTAAAAGAGTTCCGTTACTCTCAATCCCTTTAATATAAAAGGTCACACCTCTAAAGGGGTGAATAAATTTGCCCTCTTTCAAAAGCCGCGCAGAAACGGATGAGTCAAGTTCTGTTTGTTTTTCATGGAGTATTTTAGCAGTATTAGGGACAACAAAAGTTGTAAAAAACCCCAAGATTAACATACTTAAAAGTCCGAAGATGAAATAAGGTTTGTTCATCCTCCAGGGGCTTAGACCAGCCGACTGCATTACAGTTAATTCAGAGTCATTTCTTAATCGGTTTGTTACAAAAATTGCAGCTGCAAAGCATGCCAGAGGGAAAACAATTGTAGTTGTGGAAGGTAAACTGAGTAGGGCAAATTGAAAAAGTATAGACGATGAATGTCCATCAGATATTAGCTGATCGAATAGCCTTACCGCTCTATTAATCCAAAAAATTAATGTAAAAACTAATAAGAAGAAAACAAAAATTATAAATAATTGTTTAAATATATACTGATCTAGCTTCTGCAAGGATAAACTACCATCTATAAACAGTTCTCATGGATCTATATTATTAAATCAACTCTGAAAACTCATTAATTAAAAGATAATAAATTCTTTATTGTAATACACTAGAATATTATCCGATTTAGGACTATCTGGATCCAGAGGTTTGATTGGAGCAAATATGAAAACATCTGTTGATGTAATATTGGAAGAGTACGATCTAGGGCTGCTTGAAAAAGATTATGATAGGATATCGATCTTTGTAGAGGATACAAAAAAATTAAATCGCATTTGTAGTCGTGTTAACAAATTAACCAAAGGCGCAATTTTAAGAGCGGTAAGTTCGAAAGAGTTTGAAAAAAAATCTTATGGTGATGTTTTAACGCTTTCTTTTTGTGGTGATATTAAAGCAAAATATTTAGATCTGGTCAAATGGTCAAAGTCAGGTCAACCTAATGATGCTAGAAAAGCTGGTGTAAATTTAGCTAAGAAATCAAACAATAACAAAATTTTAGTTTGTGCTAATGCGCAAAAGTTTTTGGAAGAATTGATTAAAGGTTATCTTTTGCGCCGATATGAATTTTCAAATTACAAGACTATTGAAGACAAAGGCGTGGGTTCAGTAACACTGATGTTAAAGCGTCCAAAAGATTTTGAAAAACCATTATCAGAAACTAAGGCCGTAGTTGATGGAGTTTTTTTTACAAGGAACTTAGTAAACGAACCCGCAAATATTTTAAACACAGTTGAATTTTCCAATAGATTACAGGAGTTGTCTGCCATAGGTATTGACGTTGAAATTTTAGAAGAAAAAAAATTAGCAGAGTTAGGAATGAATGCACTCCTTGGAGTTGGTCAAGGTTCAGCCAACCCAAGCAAAGTTGTTGTAATGTCTTGGAAAGGTTTGTCAGAGAATACTAAAACCTTAGCTCTTGTAGGTAAGGGTGTGGTTTTTGACACTGGAGGTATTTCCCTTAAACCAGCAGGTGGCATGGAAGATATGACAATGGATATGGGTGGTGCCGGAGTTGTTGCTGGAACGATGCTGTCTTTGGCTAAGCGAAAAGCTAAAGCTAATGTTGTTGGCTTGGTCGGTTTGGTCGAAAATATGCCATCAAGCAACGCACAAAGGCCGGGCGATATTGTCAAATCTATGAAAGGTGACACTATTGAAGTAATTAATACAGACGCAGAGGGGCGATTAGTCCTCAGTGATCTTCTTTGGTATACACAAGAAAGATTTAAACCTTCCGGTATCATCGACCTAGCAACACTGACTGGCGCAATTATTGTTGCATTGGGATACGAAAATGCCGGGGTTTTTTCTAATGATGATGATTTTTGCAATTCTTTCTTAAAAGTTGCTAATCAAGAAAGCGAAGGTGCATGGCGTATGCCACTTGGTGCTAGTTATGATAAAAAACTTAAATCCCGCTTGGCTGATATTAAAAATGTTGGTGGTAGGGATGCTGGTGCAATAACGGCCGCGCAATTCATACAAAGATTTATTAAGAAAGATATGCCTTGGATACATATTGATATTGCTGGAGCGGCTCATACTAAATCCGAAAGCGCCTTTGCACCTGCAGGTGCAACTGGTTGGGGCGTAATGAGTTTGAATCGTTTAGTAAGTGAGAAATTTGAAAATAATAAATGAGTGAAGTATATTTTTA
>CACGIS010000069.1 GCA_902573175.1 Paracoccaceae bacterium
AATCAACAACAGTAAAGCGATGAAGTTTTTGATCGCCGCTGGGTACTGCGGATATTAAACTTTTTGTATAGTCATGTTTCGGTTTTTGGAGAACTTGTTCTACTTTTCCCTGTTCCACCAATTGACCATTGTACATTACTGCAACCCGATCAGCGATTTCGGCTATAACACCTATATCGTGAGTTACAATAATAACCCCTAAATTACGCTGCTTGCATAGTGATTTTATTAAATCCAAAATTTGCTTCTGGATCGATACATCGAGAGCAGTAGTGGGCTCGTCAGCAATGATTAAATCAGGGTCGCCAGCAAGTGCCAAAGCGATAACAACACGTTGACGCATTCCCCCTGAAAACTGATGAGGGTAGGCATCCAACCGTGGTTCTGGGGTGGGAATACCGACTGAATCAAGTAGCTCAATAGATTTTTCTCGCGCGGAGGCCCCAGAAATTTTTAAAGTTTCGATAAGTGTTTCGGATAATTGTTTACCAATTGTCATCAGCGGGTTTAACGAGGTTTGAGGATCTTGAAAAATAGTACCTATTTTTGCTCCTCTTATCTTTCTCATTTCCTCGTTAGACAATTGATCTATACGATTTCCGTCAAAAATAATTTCTCCACCTGAAATATAACCGGGGGGTTCTAAAAGGTTGATAATTGAGTTGCCTACAGTTGACTTTCCAGCGCCACTTTCACCTACCAAACCTAGGACTTCACCCTTAGCGACTACAATTGACACCTTATTAACAGCTGCGACTTGGCCTCTACGAGAAGGAAAATCTACACTTAGGTTATTGATTTCAAGAAGATTGGTCATCGTAACTTTGGATTAAGTGCATCTCGCATCCAATCTCCCAGTAAATTTACAGAAAATACTAGTATTATCAGGGCAATAGCTGGAAAAAAAGTAATCCACCAAAGTCCAGAGAAGAGGAATTCATTTCCAACTCTTATAAGTGTGCCTAAAGAAGGTGTGGTCGGCGGTATACCCTGACCAAGAAAGCTTAAGGTTGCCTCGGCGATTATCGCAAGGGCTAGACCAATAGTTGCGATAACAAGGACAGGGCGAAGTGTATTTGGTAAAATATGTCGCAGAATGATTGTAAATTTTGGTAATCCAATGAGTTTGGCGGCCTGGACATATTCCTTTTCAGCCTCTACCAGTGTGGCGCCTCTTGCAACACGTGCAAACTGAGGCCAATCGGTAAGTCCAATGGCAACAATCACAACATAAATCGCAAACTCTTCACGCAGCTCTAGGGGCAGGGCAGCTCTACCAATCCCATTAATGAGTATCGCAACTAAAATCCCAGGGATAGTAAGCTGTACATCTGCTATTCGCATAATGACTGTATCTGTTAAGCCACCGAAATATCCCGAAATTACACCTAAGGTTACTCCTAGTAACATGCCTAAAAAAACGGCTGCTATGCCAACAAGAATTGAAATGCGACCACCGTAAAGAATGGTTGAAAGCATGTCACGTCCTTGGTTATCTGTTCCAAGAAGGTATGCCGATGACCCTCCATCTGACCAGGCTGGAGGAAGTTTCCCATCCCATAAAGAAATCTGGGCCGGGTCGAACGGATTATATGGTGCAATTAAAGGTGCCGCAAAGGCCGCGGTAATGGCTATGAAAGTAATTGTTGCAGCAATAATAGCTCCAGGTGTCGTAAAAAAAGAATAAACAATATCATTGTCTAAAAATCGCTGCCAACGAGATTTTGATTGATCGGTTTTAGCCAAGCTATGACCCTCCACGTCGTATTCGAGGGTCGACAACAAAGTAAAGAATATCAACGATGAGGTTTATCACAACGAAAAGCAGAGCAACAAAAATCAAATAGGCTGCCATTATAGGAACATCGACGAAATCGACAGCCTGAATGAACATCAAGCCTGTTCCCGGCCACTGGAAAACTGTTTCGGTGATTACGGAATATGCTATGAGCCCCCCAATATTTAAGCCAATGATAGTTATCACAGGGACAAGTGTATTGCGCAGAGCATGACCAAAATGAATAGCCCTGTTTGCTAAACCCCGAGCTCTCGCAAACTTTATATAATCTGATCTCATTACTTCTAACATTTCTGCTCTAACCAGCCTCAAAATCATTGTAAGCTGGAACAGAGATAGGGTGATTGCAGGTAAAATTATTGACCGCCACCCATCGACAGTTAATAGGGATGTCTTCCACCCACCAAGCTCAATTACTCCTGCTCTACCAGAAGAGGGAAGCCACCTCAGATATACCGCAAAAAGATAAATGAGGCCGATACCAATAATAAAAGTGGGAAGGCTTACGCCAATTAGGCTCACACTCATTATTATTTTACTGACCCATGAATAACGCCGGATACCTGTAAAGACACCAAGAACGATCCCTATGAATACAGCAATAATAGCAGAAGCAAAAACCAACTCTAGAGTAGCTGGCAGCCTTTCTAATATTAATTGACTGACAGGCTGTTTAATCCGGTAAGACAGACCAAAGTCACCTTGTGCAACATTAACCATAAACCTCTGATATTGAACTAAAATAGGATCATCTAATCCAAGCTGTTGTCTAATTTCAATTCGTTGCTCTCTGGTTGCGTCTTGCCCAACCATATTATTCACTGGATCGCCGACGAAATTGAACAAAGAAAAACTTATGGCTGACACAACAGCCATTACCAAAAGAGCCTGGGCTAACCGGTTAAGAATAAAGTAAAACATGAAACCTGCTAAAAAACAGGGGGGCCATCGAAATGGCGCCCCTTATTGTTGTAATTTTATTTGAAGACTACGTAGCGCGGTCTTAAATGGTCATCTGCGGCGATTGGCACATCAACATTGTCCTTCATACTCCAACCAAGTACTTGGTGGTGAATAGGCAAATATGGCATTTCTTTCTTAATTATTTGCCAAGCCTCATCGATGAGAGCCGTACGCTTAGGGATATCAGTTTCAGTTTCAATTAGCCTAGTTATTTCGTTTACCCTAGGGTTATTGTAACCGATACCGTTCCATGATCCTTCTCCGTGGAAAAGATAAGTGAACACATAGTGACTATCCAACGTAGATACACCCCATCCTAACATATAGAAGTCAGAAATTCTTTTTTGGATCTTTGGAAAGTGCTGTGCTTTTGGAATAGCGTCTAGGTTCACTTTAACCCCAATCTTCGCTAACATTGCGACTGCAGCTTGGCAGATTTTTTCATCATTGTTATAGCGATTGTTGGGACAATCAAGTTGAATTTCAAACCCATCCGCATAACCAGCTTCAGCCATTAAGCTTTTAGCTTTGTCTAAATCAAAACCGTACTGCTTATCGAGTTCAGGTGTATTTCCTAAAACACCTGGCGGTGTAATAATACCAGTAGGAAATGACAATCCGTCCATAACAACTCTCTGAATAGCGTCTTTATCTATGGCAAGATTAAAGGCTTCTCGAACTCTTACATCTCTGAAAGGATTTGCCCCTTTAATATTTGAACTTCTTAGCTCATCGAGGCTTTGGTCCATACCAAAGAATATAGAACGGACTTGCGCTACAGTTTTTGTCGTCAGGCCATCTGTTGCTTCAATACGTTTTAAATCCTGTAACGGAGCATCCAATACAAAGTCGACTTCACCAGAAAGCAGTGCAGCGACGCGAGTTGCAGCATTTTTAATGGGTCTATATTCTATGCGATCCACATTACCAGGATACATAGAGTCGCCCCACCAATTTGGATTCCGATTAAGCACTGAAAGCTCTTCTGGTGCTCTGCTCATTAGCATGAATGGTCCAGTTCCATTAGAATTTCGCACTGAAAATGTTTCTTCTTCCGCGGCGAAATCCTGAGGTTTTTCCACTCCATTGGCTTTTGCCCAACCGCTATCCATAATATACACATTCGTAAGCGTGTTAGGCAGGATTGGATTTGCTCCATCAGTAACTAGTTTAACAGTATAATCGTCAATCACTTCAATCTTAGAAACAGTTTTTACCTGCTCTTTGTAATCTGAGGATTCTTCAAGCGCTCTATTGAATGAAAATACTACATCTTCTGCTGTGAAATCAGCACCGTCATGGAATGTTACTCCTTGACGAAGTTTGAATGTCCACCCATCCGGTGAAGCAGTCCAGCTTTCTGCTAATTCTGGAACAAGGTTCATTTCAATATCACGAGCAACGAGTGCTTCATAAATTTGTCCATTGAATGCAATTGTTGGGCTCTCATTTTGCGAATGAGGATCCATTGTCAAAGCATCGCCTTGACTTGTCCAACGAAGGACATTTTCAGCATTAGCTGCTGTCGCCATTATCAAGGCAACTGAAGACAGCTTCGCTAGTTTGCAAAAATTCATATCTACCTCCTAAATTGTATCATCATATGAGGCTAGGCTTGTTAACTTTTAGTGTCTATAGTTTTTTTATAAATATTTAATTTATTTTGATTAAAAAAGGTTTCGTATGGCTTCACTAGCCCAGGCACTAGAAAACTCAAATAATTGGTTTGCTAATGGTGAGTTTTTCAAGAAGTTAAATAGTCTGGTAAATATTGTCTCTGATAGTAAAAATTCTGTATCTGTCGAAGACTTGACCAGCTACTACGCTGATGGACTTTCGGATATTTTAGAGGAACTTGGCCTCCAAACAGAAATAATTGATAACCCCATTAAAAATGGGCCGCCTTTTTTGATTGGAACTAGACTAGAGTCGTCTCAATTAAACACCATACTCCTTTATGGGCATGGTGATACAGTCCCGTTACAAGAAGGCCAATGGTTTGAAGGAATTATCCCAAATGAGTT
>CACGIS010000070.1 GCA_902573175.1 Paracoccaceae bacterium
AATACTCAAAAGAAAGAGGAATTATACCATCAATCATTGATGGTTCGGTTGATCGTTTAAGACCTGTTTTACTAACAACATTTACAACCGTTTTAGGCCTCGCACCACTTTTATACGAGCGCTCAACTCAAGCCCAATTTTTGAAACCAACAGTTATCACCTTAGTGTACGGCCTAGGCTTTGGACTATTGATCGTTCTTTTGGTTATTCCCGCTCTAGTAGCAATGCAAGAAGATATAAAGAGATTTAGGAAAGCTTATTTATTTGCTCTGCGATCGCAAAATAAATTCATTCAACGGTCATTTGTGAGTTTAACTTTAGCTATTATATTATGGGGGGGATTGACCTTAGGGTTCATGCTTGTTTCCGGATCTCTAGCCCCACTACTTAGCGGATTAAATTTCATCCAAGCCCTGCCAGAAACTATGCTATCCGCACTAGCTTTATTTATAACTGGTTCGTTTTTACTTATATTTATTTTTGCTTTGGTAGGATACTTCTTGTTTTGGAGGTCTAGAAATTTGCTGCAGGCTTAACACCCTTCCTGCTCGATAACCTGACCCTCATCGAGTTGAGTTATTGTAATTAAATCACCGCTTATTTTTACACTTGGTTTATCATACCAATCGCCACTAGCAGAGATAATTTTTCCTGGTTTAAATTGCTTTGGTTGTTCGATGCTCAAAGCGTCACGGAAATCCTTTATCGAAAAAAATATGTAAGAGCCTGATTTGTCTAGGTAGGGGATGTCTGCCTCGATTTTAAAACCGGTAGGACCATAAATTATATTACAGCGTGCGTTGTTTTTACCAAGATCAGAAGGTGAAAGCGGTAAATTGGCTAACGCTGCTAATAAATCAGTATTTATATCTCTAGATACGGTTTTTAATCCAGATTGGGTTTCAAACTCAATGGGGACGCATACATCATAGCAAATGCCAATAATTCCTTTAATTTTTAAATTTATTGGGTCAGTATCTATTTTTGATTGTATTATTATTGGGAGAATAACTTCATTTTCGTATCCTATGCTTTCGAAGCCAGACGAGCCAAAGACTTTTGGGCTTGGCCAGAGAACATTCAGGCTAACTATATTTAACGAACCTTCAAAATCAAACCGAGGTTTTAAACCCATCGGTCCTGGGGTATGCCAATATGTTTTCCAACCTTCTTTAAGTGATATTTTTAGCCCGTACACTATCGAACCATCTGATTTCTTCCACCCTTCTAATATTTCTATTTTTTTCAGACCATCTCCAGTAACTATGGAAGTGCTCATGGTAAATAAAAGTAAAGCCGCCAGAAATCTCATCATATCTTTTTCTAATTCATTTTACCGTATTGCCAACCTATATCAAAAGAATAAAATATCTTAAACGCCATGAGAAATCCAATATGTTACAAATCGACTTAAATAATCTTGGTGGGCAAATTTTGTTGGCGACACCGTCGATGCACCAAAGTATTTTTAAAGATGCAGTAATTTTTCTTTGTTCGCATTCAGAAGACGGTGCAATGGGGATAATAATAAATAAGCCGCTTCAAGCTTTATCTTTTTCGTCGATTTGCAAAGATTTGAAAATTGAAGATCAGGCTTCTTTAGATTTACCAATTCTTTTTGGTGGGCCGGTTGAAAAGAATAGGGGCGTAGTGTTGCATTCTCAGGATTATAAAACTGAGGAAGAAACTATAGAATGCACCTCCACTTTATCAATGACTGCGTCATTTTCGATTTTATCTGCTTTAGCCAAAGGTTTGGGTCCCGCGAATGCACTTTTGGCATTAGGCTATTCGGGTTGGGGTCCTGGTCAATTAGAAAGTGAACTGGCAAGCAATTGTTGGATGTTTGGAAAACTAGACGATAAGGAAATTTTCAGCATAAACTTCGAAAAGAAATGGTCGAAATCATTAATAAATACCGGTGTTGAACCTTCTAAAATTTCATCAAATTTTGGAAGTGCCTAGATCATTTCTTATCATTTAGGTGCGGCAGCTCTTCTTAGCCGATCATTTATCGCTATCCCAAGTCCTTCTTCAGGAATTGGTGAAACAGCAATTTTTTCAGCGCCCATTTCATCTAACCTATGCAAGTAATCGAACAAATTTGCGGCGGCCTCGGTTAAATTTTCTTTTTGGGATAAATTTAAATCGCAAAGAATATCACCAAACCCAAGGCTTACTTCGCTTTTTTTGAACACTTTGCTATTTAACCGGATTGAGCCTTTGGGAGCATAATGAGAAGAAAGTTGCCCTGGTGCTGATATTTTTGCATCTTTTGCTTTCTTTTTAAAATCTAAACCAAGAATTTCCGATATATCAGTTTCATCTATCGCACCAAATCTTAAAATACTTGGTTTGGGTAAGAAGCTAATTATGGTGCTCTCAAGACCTATTTTTGATGAATCACCCGAAATAATTCCTTCAATTTTTCCATTTAATCTAGAAATTACATGCTCGGCCTTCGTTGCGCTCACTGCGCCTGATGGATTGGCTGAAGGGGCTGCGATTGGTGTATTTGAGAGTTGAAGAATTGATTGAGCAACGGAGTGTTCTGGAATTCGAACAGCTACAGTTTGCAGTCCGGCTAATGCCAAAGATGATATTTGACTGTTAGGTAAAAGAGGCAACACCATTGTTAATGGGCCCGGCCAAAATTTGTCTGCAACCGATTGGGCTTCATGATTCCACACTGCAAAAGTTTGTATCTGCTCAATTGAGAAACAATGAATTATGAGGGGATTAAAATTTGGTCGTCCTTTTGCTAGGAAAATTTTAGCCACAGCGAGTTTATTTGTTGCATCTGCTCCCAAGCCATAAACCGTTTCAGTCGGAAAAGCTAAAGTTCCGCCGGATTTGATAAGTTCGCTTGCTTTCGATAAATCGGGTCTTGATGTGTTGAAAATTTTTGTTTGCAATTTATTACTCTATGACGTTGCGTTCTATTTGAAGCTATTTTGCAGTCTGAAGTATGCACAGGAAGTTGTTCATTAAATCTTTATGTAACTTTTGCCAAGTAAAGATAATAACAAATTTTGGAGAATTTTAATGGTATATCGCGCTTGCACCGAGGATTATGAATATATCTTAAAACATATCGTAAATTATGATTTAGTTTTTAATACTGAAAAATATTCGGAAGCTTCCCATGAAACTGTTTCGGCAGTCTTGGTTGAAGCTGGTCGTATGTGTGAAGAGAAATTATCCCCATTGCAGCGAATAGGTGACCTAAATCCAGCAACTTTGGAGAATGGTGTAGTTAGAACTTCTCCGGGTTTTGGCGATGGTTATAAAGCTATTGCTCAGGGTGGCTGGGTATCAACATCTGCAGATCCAGAATATGGTGGGATGGGATTGCCTCTGACAATTACAACCGCTGTCAATGAGATGATGGCTTCAGCCTGTCTATCCCTACAACTCAATCCTTTAATGACCCAAGGTCAAATAGAAGCTTTAGAAAATCATGCCTCAGACATGATAAAAAATATTTATTTGCCAAAGCTTATTTCTGGTGATTGGTGCGGGACAATGAATTTGACAGAGCCTCAAGCTGGTTCTGACGTTGGAGCACTCTCTTCAAAAGCTACCGATAATGGTGATGGTTCTTATTCAATCACTGGACAAAAGATTTATATATCATGGGGTGATAACGACTTCTCAGAAAATGTGTGTCATTTAGTTTTAGCGAGGTTACCAGACGGAAAGCCTGGAACGAAAGGTATATCTCTATTTATTGTGCCAAAGTTTATTCCAGATCAATTTGGTAAAGCAGGCGTAGCTAACAATTTAAAGGTTATAAGTCTTGAACATAAACTAGGACTTCATGGGTCTCCCACCGCAGTAATGCAATATCATGGAGCAACAGGTTGGTTAATAGGCGAACCTCATGACGGGATGCGCGCCATGTTCACCATGATGAATAACGCGCGATTAGGCGTTGGAGGTCAAGGAATTGGAGCGGCAGAGGGCGCTTATCAACATGCGCTCACTTATGCGAAAACAAGAAAGCAAGGCTCGACCAATGTCCCAAAAGGAATTGGAACAATTTTAGACCACGCTGACGTTCGACGAATGCTTCTTACAATGAAAGCGGATATTTTTGCCGCTAGGTCTTTAGCTTTAGAAACCGCCGTTTCAATAGATTTAAGTAACGCTTCAAATGATGGTTTTTGGAAATCTCGAGCTGCATTCCTTACACCAATAGCTAAATCTTTTGGGACTGAAACAGGTTGTCGGGTAGCGGAGCTAGGAGTGCAAGTTCATGGTGGTATGGGATTCATTGAAGAAAGTGGAGCTGCACAGTATTATCGCGATGTTAGGGTAACTGCTATTTACGAAGGAACGAATGGTATCCAAGCTATGGATTTGGTAGGACGAAAATTAATGGACGGAGGCGAAGCGGCATATTTGTTAGTCGATGATATTCAAGAGACAGTCAAAACTTGTCCAGAAGGTTTTTCTTCATTAGCGCATGAAATTATGCTTGCAAGTGAAGCTCTTCGCGAAGCTATTAAATGGATGTGTTCTCAAAAAAATATAAATGACAGGTTTGCTGGTGCTGTTCCTTTTCTCAGTGCTTTTGCGAGGGTTTTAGGGGGTTATTTCCACTTAAAGAGTGCGAT
>CACGIS010000071.1 GCA_902573175.1 Paracoccaceae bacterium
CTCACTGGAAACCATAAAGTTTATCCGATCTCCAGGACGCCCAGAAAGCTTATCAGAATATCCTACTATAGGAACCGTTTCCAAATTAAACCTCCAATCAAAAATATTATAATTTTATTTTTGCAGTCTGATGGAATAATAGCTCAGGCGCAACTCAAACAAATTTCACAATCATCCTTTTGCCCAACTAACTCACTTATTCATTATTAAAGCTTAATATCTTTCAGTAATAAGCATTACTGTTCCATATAGCTGAGTTTGATTTTTCAATTTACGAAAATTCATTTCTAATTTTTTGAATAGTTTCAAAGGTTTTTTCGAAAGTTGGACTGTTTAGAGGATTATTCTGACTTGAAAACCAGGCAATAGAAAGTTGTTTAGCCGGATCTACAAATAAAAATTGACCATGTATTCCAATCCCAAAAATCAATGGCTCCACTTCCCTCCATATGTACCATTTAGAGCGATAGTGCATCTCCCTTTTACCCATGTCGGCATAAAAATCACCATCTATCCATGCTTGAGGATCACCATTGTAAATAATGTCATTTATCCATTTTTTTGGGATAACTTGTATTCCTTCGCGCTGCCCATCATTAGACACCATCATCCCTACCCTTGCCAAATCCCTGGCTAAAAAACACTTACCCCCAGCCGCGCGTGCACCACCTTTACGATCGACGGTCATATATCCTGGTGCTTCTGCTCCCAACGGTTTCCAGAGCCTATCGCTAACCAAATCAGGATATCGCGTGCTAGTTGCTCGCTCAAAAACCCAAGCTAAAAGATCTGTATTTGGCGAAACATAGTGGAAGCGACCTCCATGTGATCCATCTGCCTCGGTCAAGGAAGACATAAAAGATCGTAAGTCACCAGCTTCACGATCTTTTGGAACAGGGTTCCAATTCGCTGCGTACCTGTAATCAATAATGGGGCCCTCAGTAGCAAGATAATCTTCATTAAAGAAAACACCTGCACGCATATCCAATAGATTACGTACTGTAGCCTCAGCATAAGCACTATCAGCCAATTCTGGGATATATTTAGTTATCAGGTCCTGCTCGCTTAATTCATTACGTTCTACTAGTATGCCTGCAATTAACCCCAGCATGGACTTTGATACTGACATCAGAATATGCGGATCCCTCGAAGTCATACCATTGCGATAAGTCTCAAAAACCAATTTGTTATCATGAATGACGACAAGAGCATCCGTATCCGTTTGTATTAAGGCTTCATCAAGACCTATTTTAGATGTATCGAATGTGCCACTCTCTAGCTCCCAAACATTCATAGGATTATTTTGAATTTCAGCTGAAGGAACAAGTTCTCGCACGTGATGAAAAGCCCAATGACAATATGGGGCTTTACGCCAGTTATCCAACGTAGCCTGGTTTGGCTCTTTAGGCGGAAATCCTTTCATAACTTTAGACATTTCAATACCTTTAAATAATACAGAATATTGGTGACAGCTTAATTTTAAAGCGTCAATGCCTACTCAATGATAGACTTTTTTCGCCCACATAATTTTATTAAAATTTAACTATGTGTTGGTAACTTTTTAAGCAACAGCGGATACTCGGTAAATTGTGGCATCATAGCTTATAAAACCATTTTTTTGTCTTTTGTTTCCATCAGCAACAAATGCTTCTCTAATCTCATTCAATACCTCATCTGTCGGAGCAGCCTCTTTTATTGCTCTGAACCCCATTCCTATTTCCATTAAAAGTGACGCATTTTTTTCAACACTATCTTTTGTGCTTATGCTGGTTTCTATAATATCTATATTAATGGAAGAGAATTCAGCAGTCTTCAGAATAGAGGAAAGGTAAGTACGGTCGCTAAAAGCAAGTGGCCCAGGCTCCTTACCTGGCTCTGCAAAAGATACTCCAGTTATGTCAACAACCGTATTCAGAGGAGAAAGGAAAAAATCATTGGCTGAAATTGGAGCCCAGCATACAAATCGCATCTCACGACCCTTTTGAACAGCAGACTTTATGTTTTGAAATGCTTTAAAAGGATTTTCAAAGAACATCACGCCGAACCTAGATATCGCCAAATCAAACCCTTCAGGTTCAAATTTGCAAGACTGTGCATCAGCCTGCAAAAAGTCTTTTCCTACGCTTTCAGGATGAGATCTTGCCAAAGCTAAAAGTTTTTCAGAAATATCAAGCCCAGTAACCTTTGCTTGATTACCCATTATTGCTGCCAAGCGTCTTGTGGTTGAACCTGCACCACACCCAATATCCAGTCCATTATTGCACCCAGTAACGTCTAGACCTTGAAACAAAATATCCGAAATGGCCTGGAGGCGCTCATTCATTGCGGTGTCATTAATCACCCAAGATTGTCCGGGTGCTTCATTCCAATATTGTCCCTGCTTATCATTTTCACCGTATTTGCTCATTTTTTTAAGCCTCGTTTTCAGCTATTTTCAAATCTATTTCTTTCCATGTTATCCTCGTCATAAATTCACGCCATGTCCAGATTGAAAAATACTATGTAAAATAAGCTATTGCTTTTCAGTGGGTTACTCTAGATACACACACTTGTGTTTTGGAGTTTTATAAATGCTTACAAACCAGAAAAAAAACTCCAAAGGCATTTTACTCATGTTAATTTCAATGGCTTTTTTTGCTGTTGGCGATACGTTTGTAAAAATTGCTGGCTCTTTTTTATCTCCCGCCCAGATTATGTTTTTTCTCATAAGTGGCGGGTTGATAGTTTTTACTGTAATTGCATTAATTAAAGGTGAAAAGCTTCTAGAACGCAGGGCATTTTCACCAATTTTGCTTCTTAGATATTGTGCAGAAATGCTGGGCCTGGCAGCGATGATTATGGGATTAATGAAAGTTCCACTTTCTGTTATAGGAACAGTAACGCAAGCCTCACCTATTTTGGTTGCTGCTGGAGCTGTAATTTTTTTCAAGGAGGCAGTTAGTTGGCGCCGTTGGACTTCAATTATAGTTGGTTTTGTCGGTGTGGTAATTGTTATCCAACCCGGAGGTCAAAGCTTAGACTATGCCATTTTTTGGGCAGTTGCAGCACTATTAGCATTTTCCATAAGGGACCTGGTGACACGAGTGACCCCACCAGACATCCCATCTGCAAGTATCGCAACTTTCACTATGATCGCAGCTTTTCCATTTGCTATGGCATGGGTATTTTTCAGTGGAGAAAGATTTTTTCCTGCTGGAATTGATTGGGCTATAGTTGCAGGAATGATAATTTTAGGTTCCTTCGGCTATCTATTACTTATAACCTCGCTTCGTATTGGTGATCTCTCGGCTATTATGCCTTTCAGATATTCTCGAATTGTTTTTCTTCTTATTTTAGGTGTTTTAGTGTTTGGTGAACGCCTAAGCTCATCAATGCTCATTGGTTCAACACTGATTATATTGTCAGGTATTTACATAATCTGGCGGGAAAAAATAGCCACAAAGCGTTTAATCGATGGGAAGCAAACAAGTTAACCAACGATACATAAAATTTTTCAGAGCATTATCAGTAAATCATTATAAAATAATATTTTAAATCAATAGTATATATTTATTGTACCCGTTTTTATTTAGAACTAATGCACAAAGATTGATCGTATTTATTCAATATGGCTCTGCTTTCTTAAAAAATGCGCCTGCTTACTAAATGGCGACATTATTACTGCTCGATGAACAACCTTAACTAAATGTTTGTTTTGGCACCAAATTTGCCTGTCTGAACTAAGCCTGTCGAGGGTAGTGCAACCGTTTGAGTGAGGAAGAGGGCCTAAAGCCCTGTAAACCAGAAATGCGCAGCTTAAACTCAATACTGAAAAGACTTGGGATAAAAACCAAGTCTAATCCTCTTGTGTTTAGGTATAAATGCAGCAACAAAGTATTAACTCTTAAATCTATTTTTCATATTCTAACAGCATTTTGCAGCTTACTTATTGTCTTCACACCACTTTCAGCTCAAGCAGCAAACTACCTTGCAGGAACCGCTTATAACCAAAATAACACAGGCACGTCGGCCGGCGGATCTTTTTCTGGTTCCGTTCTTCAAACATACAATTTTACAACCATTGATTTAACAAATGTTAATCCAGCTGGGCAAGGAGACAATTATTCTTTCGTAATTGAGGGTTTTATCTATGCATCTGTAGATGGGACGTATGATTTTGAGACATATACCGACGATGGAATCCGCGTAATAGTGGATGGTACACTAATCATAAATAATTGGACTGATCATGGACCAACAATTAATACCGGAGATATAAATCTATTGACGGGGTGGATACCCGTCAGGATCGAGCATTATGAAAAAAGTGGTGGGCAAGTATTACGTTTCCGATGGAAACCTCCAAACGAGTCAAACTTTAGCTTTCCAACTGCTGCCGATTTAAGCAATGAGGACTTACCTGATCGGACCAATTCAAACACAACGCTCGTTGCATCACCAACAAGTGTTGTGGCCAATGGTTCTACAACCTCAAGCGTGACCGTGAGGCTGGCCGATGCCAATGGTAATCTTCTGAGCGCCAGCGGCGGCACG
>CACGIS010000072.1 GCA_902573175.1 Paracoccaceae bacterium
CGATTTGGTAGACTTATTAGTTGGCCTTCATTGAGTTTTTCTAGAGAACTCATGCCATTGTAAGAGGCTACATTCTTGGGCTCTAATCCAAGACGACCAGCAATACTTTTAATAGTATCACCCTGACGAGCCACTGCTACTTCATAAGTAGCATACGAAATAATTCCTCTACTATCTGGCAAAGGGCGGGTTTTCATCGCTTTTCTTACAGCATCAGAGGTGTCGTACTCATTTCCTCTTAAATCAAAATCAAGGTTGTTTAGAAGTCCACAAGAGCCAACATTCAATAAAATTAAAAATAGAATTGTTTTTAAAATTTTATTTAAAATTACATACTGCATTAAAAACGACTCACTTGCTAAAATTATCGCAATTTTTATTGTTCTTTTTCTGTACCCGCAACCAGTGGAACAAATCTTACAGCTTGGAGGTCTTGATACTCGTAACCCCCATCTGTTTTAGCTATTTTTATAAGTTTTTGCATATTATCAGATTGACCTACTGGTATAATCATAATTCCACCTATTTTTAGTTGTGATAGTAGTGAAGCAGGGGGATCATCAGACGCGGCGGTTACAATTATTCTATCAAACGGTGCTTGTTGCTCTAAGCCATGGCCTCCGTCAGATAATATTGTGGTGATATTACTAATATTTAACTTTTGAAAAACTTTAGAAGCATTATTAACAAGCAAACTGTGGCGTTCAATCGTATAAACTCGCCTAGCTAATAAGCTTAAAATTGCAGCTTGATATCCTGATCCTGTTCCCACTTCCAACACTTTATCTCTTGATGTAACTTGCAAAGCTTGTGTCATTAATCCAACTACTGTTGGTTGGCTAATCGTTTGACCGCATGCAATGGGAAGCGGCGTGTCTTCATAAGCCTTTTCAGAAAAAACACCATTTATGAAATTTTTTCTATCGACTCTTTCCATTGCGTCTAAAACTTGTTTGTCTAAAACACCGGCTTTTCGCAATGAAAAAAGAAATTGCATTTTTAGAGTTGCATTATCGATCATGGGTTTTGTTTAGATAATTAAGAGTATCATAATCGGTTAGATCCGCTTTCATTGGTGTTATTGAGATATAGCCATCCATATTCACTTTAGCATCGGTGTCTTTGGGTAAATCAGCGTGTTGATTTCCACCTTCAACGAATAAAAAATCTCTTCCTGACGGTGACTTGTGTGTTTTTGTTGAGAAAAAGGAATTTGGTCGTAACCCTTGTTTAACATATCTTACACCGCACACATCCTGAGCATTAGTTGGTGGAAAGTTTACATTATAAAATAGTTTGTAACCCTCACTAGCTGGCGATTTACTGTCTAGAATATCACTAATTACTTGAACTCCATGCATTTCACTTGCTTCAAAAGGGTTTTCTAGATTTAAATTCTGTGGGCCATAATATTGCGATAAGGCAATAGATTTTATTCCCTGCAGAGCGCCCTCTAGGGCCGCTCCTATAGTTCCTGAATACAAAACATTTTCAGCAGAATTATTCCCTCGGTTTACACCGGAAAGGACTAAATCTGGCTTTTGACCATCAAATACATGATATATTCCGGCTAGCACACAGTCGGCTGGATATCCATCTACACTGAAGCGGTTCTGCTCAATTTCACTAATCATCATTGGGCTTGTATAGCTTATACAATGCCCAACCCCCGATCTTTCGCTGCTCGGTGCAACTGTGAAAACATTAACTTCATCAGTTAATTGGAGTGCTATCTTTGTTAAAATTTTAAGGCCTGGGGCGTTAATTCCGTCATCGTTTGTTATAAGTATTCGCATATTTACCCTTAAAGCAGATTTATTTTAACTTATTGCAACTATAATCACAGGTCTAGCAGTGAAACGAGCCTTTTCGCCTCGATGTCAACAGATTGTAAATGTTTTCTATTTTCACCCGGATAAAAGCGTGCTCTTACTGCTGTAGGCATGGGGTTTGGTCGGAGAATATATATTTGTGGTCCGCTAGATTTACATTCTTCTTCCCAAGTTTTTACTATATGAATTTGGGCAGCTTTTGTTGCCCCATAAATTGATGAAAACTTTTTCGTGATAGTAGTGTCTTCAAAAAAAACGGCCTTGCTATCCTCCTCGAGTAATGGAGATACCATCGGTATAAGTTTGGCCAGTGCTGTCACATTGTTCTGTATAGATTTTTCCCAGTCTCTGTTATCTATCGTGATAACTGGTCCCAGAGGAGCAGCATGGATTGCAGTGTGAACCCAAAGGCTTACCTTTCTCCAACGGTCAAAAATTGATCGACAAAGTTTTGCAATCGCGTTTTCGTCCGTTAAATCGATTGGCGCCAATGTGCTGGAGCCACCACATTTTTTAATTCGATCATCTAATGCTTCGAGGGAACCTATTGTTCTCGAAACGGCTATTATATGATGTGTTTGTGATAGGATCTGTGCTAATTCAGCACCTAAGCCTCTCGAAGCCCCAGTTATCAGTGCCGCCGGTTTGCTCATTATTTGACTACTCCCCAGGTTTCGAAATCAAGCCTAATTTACACAAACCGAAACTAATTCTTCATATTGAATAGTGAGCCAACCTAAGGCTTTCTCTGGGTTTTTTTCAGCTATATCATTGGCCATTCCCTCAAACACTCGAGCTGATTGGCTCTCCTCTAGAATTATAAAAGTACCGCTACTCAGTATAGTTTGATAAGCAAAAAAAGAAATCGCAATTAATGCAATTCCTCTCATGACTCCAAATATAAAGCCCAGAGCTTGATCTGGTTTATTTAGAGAGGTTTTGTTTATTGCCACTGACAGAAGCGGAGTGAAGAAAGATATGAGCATCAAAGCTATGGCAAAAACAGCAGCGAAAGAGGCTAGTATAGCTAACTCACAACTATCTGACAAAATTGGCCCAATATAAGGGATTTCCTGAATAAATGGCAAAACTTCGGGAGCGAAAAAATAGGCAAAAAAAGCTGCAATTATCCAAGCAGCGATGGACATTAACTCTCTAACTAGACCGCGTGAATAGGCCAAAAGAGATGAAACAATAACTATTGCTAAAATGACACCATCTACGATGTTGAAGTCAGACATTTAAATTTTGGTCCTCAGTTGTTATTTTCTTTTTGCCATCTGATATTTTATTAACGAATGATAGAAGATCTAAATTTTCATAAACTTCTATATTTAATCCTTTGACTAATTTGGTATTTTTTGGGCCCGCAACTTTCTTGAAACCAAGTTTTTCAGCTTCTTTCAACCTATTTTCTATTTTAGAAACTGTTCTTATAGCTCCTGATAGAGAAACTTCTCCAAAAAAAACAAAATTCTCGGGAATTATAATATTTTCCTTAGCTGAAATCAAAGATGCTGCTACTGCAAGATCCGCAGCTGTTTCTGTAATTTTTAAACCTCATGCTACATTTAGATATACATCAAGTCCGGAAAATTGCACTTCGCATCGAGCTTCAAGTACGGCCAATATCATCGCGAGACGACTACTATCCCATCCAATCACACTCCGCCTTGGTTGAGAATGAGGAGAAGGAGAAACTAATGCTTGTATTTCAACTAACACAGGTCTGGTTCCTTCGATACCTGCAAAAACGCAGGAGCCGGCGCTAGGTATTCCTCTCGAAGACAAAAATAGCGCTGATGGGTTTGTAACTTGTTGTAAACCTAACCCCGTCATTTCAAAAACACCTATTTCATCTGCTGCACCAAATCTATTTTTTACTGATCGTAAGATACGAAATTGATTTCCTCTTTCGCCTTCAAAATACAAAACTGTATCGACCATATGCTCAACTACTCGCGGACCAGCAATTTGACCTTCTTTTGTAACATGCCCGACTAAAACTATACTTGTTCCACTTCTTTTTGCAAAAGTTGTAAGCTCATGTGCGGCTGCTCGTACCTGACTGACTGTTCCAGGTGCGCTGTCGACTTTGTCTGACCAAATAGTTTGTATGGAGTCAATTATGGCTAATTTAGGACGCTCTTTTTCCAATGTTGTTAGAATGTTTCGTAAATTGGTGTCTGATCCCAATTCTATCTGGGCCTCTTCTAAATTTAGCCTTTTTGCTCTTAATTTTACTTGGGAAGTAGCCTCTTCGCCTGACAGATACAAAGTTTTTAATCCTTTCGCTGCGAACTTAGCAGCGGCCTGTAATAAAAGTGTAGATTTCCCAATGCCTGGATCGCCCCCTACCAAAATAGCGGATGCGGGAACTAATCCGCCACCGAGAACTCTATCTAGTTCTTCCAAATCGCACTTTGTTCTTTCTAAGGGTTTATCATTACTTTTTAAGTCGCCTAAAGGTATGTAATTTCCACGAGATTTTCCCAAACTGCTTTTGGTGGGCCCTTGTGATAACCCTATATCTTCAGAAATACTATTCCATTCACCACATGCTTCGCACCTACCGGACCATTTTGAGGTGTTATTTCCGCAAATTGAGCAAGAATAGTTTGAGTTAGCCATACCTTCATGTGCCAAAGGCACAACTTTGAAGCAAGGATAAAATTAATCTGTTCATACCT
>CACGIS010000073.1 GCA_902573175.1 Paracoccaceae bacterium
ACGGTTGCTAATTGATTATCAGAAGAAACTTGCTCCTTTGTGCCTAGGTCGAATATGCCAAAAAATATTATGGCTCCCAAGGCTAGGACTGCAGCAAAACTTGTAAACAAATATAATTTTGAAATGTTGCGATTTGATTTTATTCTTCTTTTTTGTGATTGTTCCGTCAGTAAATCAAAGGCATGGAACTCGTTCTGCTTTACTTTTTGAAGTCCCAGATCGTAGAATTCGTATGCAGTTTTACCCTTGACGAAGTCATAAATGACCTTTGAAATCGTGACTCCTCCCGTTTGCGCTAACGCTTCAAGTCTTGCTGCGATGTTTACACCATCTCCAAGTAAATTCTCTTTTTGTTTTACTACATCACCTGAATTAATACCTATACGGAACTCAAGCATCACACTAGTTTCATTTGATAAGTTGCGTTCTTTAATTGCTTGCTGAAATTCTACTGCGCATTCAACGGCTGAAACTGCGCTTGGGAACTCTGCAAGAAATGAGTCACCTCCAGTATTGAATAAACGCCCCTCATACTTTTCAAAAAGTTTTGTAAGGATAGTTTCACATGCGCGAAGATTGTGAATTGTTTCACTTTCGTTAGCCTCCATATGTTTGCTGTAGTCAACTACGTCCGTCGCGAAAATAACCGCAATCTTCCGTTCGATTTTTTCTTTAGTCATGCGGCCTCGCTGGATGGAGACTAGAGATTTACATACCACTAAGTAAACGTCTAGCGTTTAATGCCGCATTTTAATTGTGGGTATTTAAACAATTCACGACTCTTGGGGTTTCATAGTGCTTTTGCAAATCATTTAGCAAATGTCTGTTGAAGTAAAACACTCCACCTTTACACATTAAATAGTGAGTATTTTTGCCTACTATGTCCTATACTCCACATAACCTATAAACAAAACATGCTTACAAATCATGTTGTTACACGACTATATGAAGGTAAATTGGAGCGGGCGATGAGATTCGAACTCACGACATTTACCTTGGCAAGGTAACGCTCTACCCCTGAGCTACGCCCGCGTCCTTGGGTATGCCGCTTCTACAAATACTCTTTTGGCTCTGCAAGTGAAAAATAGCAGATTATTCAAATTCGATTAAAAGATCTTTAGCATCTATTTGCGATCCGGCACTAACATGAACCATTTTCACAATGGCATCACGTTCCGCATGAAGCCCTGTCTCCATTTTCATCGCTTCAATTGTGAGAAGTAAATCCCCTTCATTGACTGACTGACCTTGAGAGATCGTCACTCCAGCAACAACGCCAGGCATAGGGGCTCCAACATGAGCATTATTACCTTCCTCTGCTTTTGGGTTAGATGCTGTTTGTGATTTAATGAGCCGATTAGGGACACGGATGATGCGTGGTTGACCATTTAATTCGAAAAAGACCCTGACGTCACCTTTTTCATCTGTTTCACCCACAGCTTGTAAACGAACTTCAAGTGTTTTCCCTGGGTCAATTTCCGCTGTAATTTCTTCACCGGGTTCCATGCCGTAAAAGAAAGTTTTTGTTGGTAAAGCTCTGACGGGGCCATAGATCTGATGTCGCTCCATATAATCTAGAAAAACTTTTGGATACATCAAATAGCCGTTTAAGTCCTCGTCATCTATATCTAGTCCGTCAAGTTTCTCGGACAATTCTGTTCGTACTAGTTCAAGATCAACATCTTTTAGATGTTTTCCCGGCCTTTCTAAATTGGGCTTTTCACCCTTAAGAATTTTGCCAACAATTGATTTTGGAAATCCGCCTGGTGGTTGACCAAGGTTGCCGCGCATCATATCTACCACGCTCTCGGGAAAAGAAAGGTCAGTACCCGGATTTTCTACGTCCTCTCGACTGAGACCTTGGGAAACCATCATTAGAGCCATATCACCAACCACTTTAGAGGAGGGTGTCACCTTTACAATATCGCCAAACATTTGATTGACATCTGCATATGTCCTAGCAATTTCTGGCCATTGTTCTTCTAGGCCTAGAGAGCGAGCTTGGGCTTTTAGGTTTGTAAACTGGCCGCCTGGCATTTCATGCAGGTATACTTCTGATGCAGGCGCTGATGATCCACTCTCAAACGCAACATACTGATAGCGAACGTGCTCCCAATAATTATTAATTTGCCTTACATCGTCAATATCAAGCTCAGTGTCGCGCTTAGTATGTCTCAGAGCTTCTACAATTGATCCAAGACAAGGTTGCGAAGTTCCACCTGAAAAAGCATCCATGGCAGTATCTACCGCATCAACACCAGCCTCAGAGGCAGCTAAAATAGTAGATGCTGCTATGCCACTTGTGTCGTGTGTATGGAAATGTATCGGGATACCAATCTCGCTTTTTAGTGTTTTAATTAACATCGTAGCGGCCGCAGGCTTCAATAATCCAGCCATGTCTTTTAAGCCTAAAACGTGAGCACCTGCTGCCTCCAATTCTTTGGCCATGGAAACATAATACTGTAAATCATACTTAGCCCGTTCTGGGTTCAATATATCTCCAGTGTAGCAGATACTAGCTTCGCAAATTTTATTGCTATCCAAAACCGCGTCCATGGCAACTCGCATATTTTCTACCCAATTGAGACTGTCAAAAACGCGAAATATATCAATACCTTTCGCGGCTTCTCGCACGAATGCTTCGACAACATTGTCGGGGTAATTTGTGTATCCCACGCCATTTGACGCTCTTAACAACATTTGTGTCATAATATTAGGCATTGTAGAGCGTATATCTCTCAATCTTTGCCAAGGGCATTCTTGTAAAAATCGATATGCAACATCGAATGTTGCACCGCCCCAGCATTCGATTGAAAACAGTTTTGGAAGTTTAGAGGAATAAAAAGGGGCAGCATTAATCATATCTAGTGATCGCATGCGCGTGGCAAGAAGTGACTGATGGCCGTCTCGCATTGTTGTATCTGTTAGAAGCAATCTGTTTTGCTCTAACATCCAGTTTGCGACTGCTTTTGGTCCTTTCTCATCTAAAAGATTTCGGGTTCCATAACCTGATTCTGAGTTTACAGCTGGAGCTCTAGCCGATTTAAGTTCACTAGGTGGTTTAGGCCGGTTAACAGTCTCTGGGTGCCCGTTAACTGTAATATCAGCAATGTAGTTTAATACTTTTGTGCCTCGATCACGTCTTTTACTAAATTCAAATAAATCGGTAGATGTATCGATAAATTTTGTTGTGTACTTATAATTTAAAAATGTTGGATGTTTTAACAAATTCTCAACGAAGGCAATATTTGTAGAAACCCCCCTAATTCTAAATTCTCTTAGCGCTCGGTCCATTCTGGAAATAGCTTTTTCAGGAGTAGGGGCCCACGCAGTAACCTTGACCAGTAAACTATCATAGTACCGTGTAATAACTCCACCTGAATAAGCTGTGCCACCGTCAAGACGAATACCCATGCCTGTAGCTTCTCTGAATGCAGTGATACGTCCATAGTCAGGTATAAAATTATTTTGTGGATCTTCAGTGGTTATCCTAGTTTGTAGTGCATGACCATTTAATTTGATCTCTTCTTGCGAAGCCTTTCCTGTGGCTTCGGCCAGTCCGTAGCCTTCTGAAATTAAAATTTGAGCTTGCACAATATCGATACCAGTAACTTCTTCGGTAACAGTATGCTCAACTTGGACTCGCGGATTGACTTCGATAAAGTAAAATTTGTCACTATCCATATCCATCAGGAATTCGACTGTTCCAGCACATTCGTAATTTACGTGCTGGCAAATTCTGCGGCCTAGTTCACATATTTCTTCTCTTTGGGAAACTGAGAGGTAAGGGGCAGGAGCGCGTTCAACAACCTTTTGATTTCTCCTTTGTACAGAACAATCCCGTTCCCAAAGATGGTAAATATCACCTTTTTGGTCCCCTAAAATTTG
>CACGIS010000074.1 GCA_902573175.1 Paracoccaceae bacterium
GTCCGACTATGTGATACTTGGCGATTAGCTTTTACCCGAAAAGTTGAATTACTGTTTTCCCATGGTTTTTCCCATCAAGCATTCCAATGAATTGTTGGGGGGCGTTTTCTAAGCCCTGAGTGATATCCTCAATATATTTTATGACGCCTCCATTTACTAATGGCTCAACTTCCTGAAGAAAGTTGGGAAATTGCTTCCAGTGGTCAGTGATAATGAACCCATTTATTGACAGGCGTTTGACTAAGATCGTTCGCCATATTTTGGGTACACTCAATGTATCAAATAGTGCATCTGCACCTAAACGGCCTGCATTATACCAGCTAATCATTCCACATAATGGGATGCGCCCATGGACATTCATAATTGGGAGAATTGCTTCCAGAATAGGGCCCGCTACATTTTCAAAATATATGTCAATTCCGTTTGGGCAAAAGTTGGCTAGTGCGTTTCGTAACTCTCTGGATGTTTTATAATTGCGATGATTGAGGCACTGATCGAAACCAAAATCTTCAAGTGCAATACGGCATTTTTCATCTGTGCCTGCTAGTCCAATTACTTGAAGCCCTGCACGTTTCGCTAGTTGACCAACTATCGATCCAACAGGGCCGGTGGCGGCAGCGACAACCAACGTTTCCCCACTTTTGGGCTGTCCGTGCTGATTTAGGCCAAACCAGCCAGTAAATCCAGGCATGCCCAATACGCCAAGTGCGCGTGTTAAATGTCGTGGTTCTAGACTCAGTTTGCGCACAACTTTTTCATTAAGAATTGCATGCGTTGCCCATCCCGTCATTCCAAATATGTAGTCTCCCTCGGTAAAATCGGCAGAGGCGCTTTCTATAACACGACCAACTCCGCCTGCCTCCATCCGAGTACCTAGTTCCACAGGGGCAGAGTAGGATTTTGCATCATCCATTCGACCCCGCATGTAAGGATCAAGAGAAAAGCTTTGCACTTCAACCAGAACTTCGCCAATGGAAAGTTCTTTAGGTTCCCAATCCACGAGTTTAAAAGAATTAGTGTTTGGGATGCCGTCTGGCCTTGAGTTTAGTATGATTTCTTGCATGATTTCGGCTTTTTAGAACCTGTATATTTACCATCCATTTTAGCTGGTTTCATTTTTTAGATAGATTGTGAGATTCCATATATTATTAGTAAGGTTTTTAACAGCCTAACATTTGAACCACTTGCCTTGTGATGTTGGAAAAAGTATCGGTGTTAAACTGATTTTCAAATCGTGTTTATGAAATGGAAAACCATGCAACTTGTTTCTTTTTTAAACAATGGCCAAGAGGGCTTTGGTATTTTTAGTCAATCTGGAATTTATCCAGTGCTTGAAAAGTTCAAGAAAGAGTTTCCTAATCTAAGAGCAGTTATAGATTCACAAAAAATCGAGGATTTTGAGACTTTTTGTGAAAATAACCCAATACCACTATCCAAGGTTTCTTTGCTACCTCCTATTCCCAATCCTGGTAAAATTATCTGTGCGGGTATGAATTATCGAAAGCCTTATCCAGTTGATGGGGTGGCGCCTCCTGATCCCGGTAACGTAGTGGTTTTTGCTCGGCATACCGAAACTCTGGTTGGGCATGGCGCAGATTTGGAACTTCCTTCAGGAAAAGCAGCTGAGACTTACGATTTTGAAGGCGAGATTGTTGCTGTGATTGGAAAATCAGGGAGATTTATTTCTAAGGATGATGCTCTAAAACACGTTATTGGGTATTCTATAATGAATGAAGGTTCCGTTCGTGGTTGGATGAAGCATTCTGTTCATGCAGGCAAGAATTTTAATGCCTCTGGAAGCTGGGGGCCTTGGATTACTACAGCTGACGAAATTGATGATTTTTCCTCTTTAAAGCTGGAAACTCATGTAAACGGAAACTTGATGCAATCTGCATTGGCTGAGGAAATGATTTTTAGCTTACCGGAATTAATTGCTTATATCTCGAACTTACTCCCGCTTAATCCAGGGGATATAATTGCTACGGGTTCACCAGACGGCACGGGAGGCAGTCGCAACCCTACCGCTTTTCTTAATTCCGGTGACTGTGTCGAAGTCTCTGTAGACAGAATAGGAACGCTTAAGAACCATGTTGGAGCATAGTTTTATCCTAACATTTCAGCTTTCAATATAAGAATTTTAGGGATTTATGAATTTAAAATTTGGCGCTTTGTCGTCAGGTGGAGCTCTCAGCATGTCGAGAGTGCTTTGCAACTGAGAATCTGACAAATCACGTCCTATAATTACAATCCGTGATTGAGAGTCAGTTTTAGGCCAATCCTCTAACAGTACTGGAGGGTCAAAGATATCTTGAACACCGTGAAAAACAAAAGGTTTCTCAACACCTTCAATAAATACAACACCCTTTACTCTCAAAATATCTTTGCCTCTCATTGCGATCAGTGTGTCTAGCCACAGATCAAAAGCCGTATCTTTAATTGGGCTATCCAAAACAATTGAAGCTGATCCAATTCTATTATCGTGATTGGAAGTTGGAATAGAAAGTTTCTGTGCTGGTGCGAAACCGGAGATATTTTCTAGCGGGTCGAGTTTAGGGGCTTCACCTAAAGTCCATTTTACCACATCTGGTTTTGTTGATTTTGGCTTAAGTGCATTAAGGTTCCAAAGATGCTTACTTGTTCCTTTTCCTTTGTGTGACTGAATAAGCTTCGCGCTCGGGTTGATGGTGCGAAGCCGATTTTGAAAACTTTCTGCCTCAGCTGCTGTAATCAGATCAGTTTTACTGACTATAATTAAGTCGGCCATGGCCACTTGTGAAACTGCTTCAAACTGAGCATCCAGAGTTTTAGGACCATTTGCAGCGTCGGCAACAGTAACAATTCCGTCCAGGACAGTCGTTCTTGCCAATATAGCGTCTACCAAAAGTGTTTGAGTAATGGGGCCAGGATCTGCTAAACCAGTCGTTTCAATCATAAGACGGTCAAACTCGATTTCTTTTCTGTTTTTGCGACCGACTAGACTGGATATCGTGTTTGCCAAATCTCCTCTTATAGAACAGCAAAGGCATCCAGACTGCATCAAAATTACTTCTTCACTGCTCTGCTCCATTAGGTCATGATCAAGACCGGCCTCACCAAACTCATTTACAATTACTGCGACGCGGCCAGCACTCGCGTCTGTTAAAACTTCATTCAGTAAAGTTGTTTTTCCTGCTCCGAGGAACCCGGTGAGTAAAGTTAGAGGGATGCGTTGATCATTCATGAGTAATTACCCTGCTAGTTTATTTATTAATGGAGCAGCCTTTTGAAAGTTTTAAATAAATTAAGAACGATGAAAATAGAAAGGGCAACGCACACGATTGTTGGACCGGGTGGAGTATCAAAGATGTATGAAGATCTAAGTCCAGCAATCACTGATATGCAACTAATTAAACCTGCAGCAAACACCATTAATTCTGGGTCACGGGCTAGATTTCTTGCCGCTGCTGCAGGGATAATTAACATGGCTGTTATAAGAAGCACACCGACGACCTTGATGGATACCGCAACAGTTATGCCTAAAGCGATGGTTAAAAATAGTTGCTCCCGTTTTGGATTAAAGCCACTGGCATAGGATAACTCTTCATTTAAGGTTGAAAGAAACAAAGGTTTCCAGCGCCATGCTATAAGGCCCAGGGCAATTAAGGTTCCCATCCAAATAATACTTAAATCAGATACGGAGACTGCAAGAATATCACCAAATAGATAGGCCATAAGATCAATGCGGACCCCACTTAAGAATGACACAATAACAAGTCCGACTGCCAAAAATGAGTGAGCAAAGACACCTAATAATGTGTCCATTGCGTAATTTCGTCCGGATAATTGGGTTGTGGCCCAAGCCATTATGATCGC
>CACGIS010000075.1 GCA_902573175.1 Paracoccaceae bacterium
TGCGAACATAAAAAAGCACAAGCTGCTCCAAATTCCTGAATAGTCCCATAGCGCTTAGCTGGTATTGCATTACGACGGTTTAGCTTGGCTTCAGAAAGGGTGATCCCTGTTTGTTCAGCAGTATGCAAATCCAATGACTTTATTCTGTCCGTATCGTGCACACCTGGCTGTAAGTTATTTATTGTAACTCCAAATTCAGCAACTTGTCGCGAGGTGCCAGCAACGTAACCAGTTAAGCCCGCTCTCGCAGAATTTGACAAACCCAAAGCAGGAATTGGAGCTTTAACAGATTGTGAGGTAATGTTGACAATCCTTCCCCAACCTTTTTCTATCATAAGGGGTAAAACTTCTTTCATTAAAGAAATTGGCGTTAGCATATTTGCATCCAAAGCCAATATGAAATCCGATCGGCTCCAATCACTCCAAAAGCCTGGTGGCGGGCCTCCTGCATTCGTAACCAAAATATCTAAATTATTTTCTGCTCTTTTAATTACGGCCTCTTGACCATCTTTTGTGGTGATATCTGCCAGTACAGTCTCAACGTGGACTTGATACTTACTTTTCAAAAGGCTTGCAGCGCTTTCCAAATTTTGAGGGTTTCTAGAATTAATAATTAAGTCAACCCCAGCTTCAGCTAAAGAAAGTGCACAACCTAAACCAAGACCTTTACTAGAGGCGCAAACAATAGCCCTTTTACCTTTTATGCCTAAATCCAATTTCAATTCCTTTTCAAATATAAATCGATTTTTTTAACGCCAAATATATTTTTAAGACATTATTTTAAAGCGCCATACTTAATTATTTAATGTATGATCAGAAATAATAATATTACCAAAATTAAATGAATAATAATTCATATTTTTTAACCTCAATCCAGCTTGCCTTTTGGATTGAGCAACAATATATCGCAGTTTATGATGGATCAACCAACAAATAGATCAAAAATTCCTGAAGAAATTTCCCGTCGCAGAACCTTCGCGATTATTTCCCATCCAGATGCCGGCAAAACCACTCTAACCGAAAAATTTTTACTATTTGGTGGGGCAATTCAAATGGCAGGACAGGTGCGGGCAAAAAGCGAGGCACGTCGGACAAGATCTGACTTTATGCAAATGGAAAAAGATCGTGGAATTTCAGTTTCTGCTTCAGCCATGTCTTTCGATTTCAAAAGCTTTCGTTTTAACCTAGTCGATACACCTGGTCACAGTGATTTTTCAGAAGATACTTATCGTACATTAACAGCAGTTGATGCCGCTGTAATGGTAATAGACGGAGCTAAAGGCGTAGAAAGTCAAACTAGAAAACTATTTGAAGTCTGTCGTTTAAGAGATTTACCAATCTTTACTTTTTGCAACAAAATGGACCGAGAAAGCCGAGATATATATGAAATCATTGACGAAATTCAAGACAATTTAGCAATAGATGTTACTCCTGTCAGTTGGCCAATTGGAATTGGGCAAGACTTTATTGGCTGCTATGATTTAATAAACGATAGTTTAGAGCTCATTGACAAAGCAAACCGAAACCTTTCCGCGGGGTCTATAAAGATAAATGGTTTAGACGATCCAGAATTGCAAAAACACGTGCCAAAAGATCTTTTAAAAAAATTGCTTGAAGAGATCGAGATGGTAAAAACTCTTTTACCAAAATTAGACAAAAAATCTATTCTTGAAGGTCACTTAACACCAATTTGGTTTGGATCTGCAATAAATTCTTTTGGAGTTAAAGAACTAATGAACGGACTGGGTGAGCTCGCTCCAGAACCTCAAATTCAAAAAGCACTTCCAAGAGAGATATTACCAGAAGAGGAAAAAGTATCCGGGTTTGTTTTTAAGGTTCAAGCTAACATGGATCCCAAACACAGAGATCGAGTAGCATTCCTAAGAATGGCTTCAGGGCATTTCAGACGTGGAATGAAACTCACCCATGTGCGCACTAATAAGCCAATGGCGGTTTCCAACCCTGTTATGTTTCTTGCATCGGATAGAGAGTTAGCAGATGAAGCCTGGGCCGGCGACATCATAGGTATTCCAAATCATGGACAACTTCGAATTGGTGATACACTTACGCAAGGAGAAGCATTAAGGGTTAGTGATATACCCTCATTCGCACCTGAACTTTTGCAATCCTGCCGATCAGCCGATCCATTAAAGTCCAAACACTTAGAAAAGGCTTTAATGCAGTTTGCTGAAGAAGGTGCCGCTAAGGTTTTTAGGCCAAGTATTGGGTCTGGCTTTATTATAGGTGTAATTGGGTCTTTGCAATTTGACGTTTTAGCGAGCCGAATAGATCTAGAGTATGGTTTGCCAGTTCGATTTGAAGCATCTCAGTTTAAATCTGCCCGCTGGGTATCTGGAAATAAAATTGATTTAGATAAATTTTCATCAGAAAACAAACAACACATTGCTATCGATCACGATAACGATCTTGTATTTTTAACTCGTCTTCAATGGGACATAGACCGGGTGGAGCGGGACTATCCACAAATTAATCTCACTGCCACTAAAGAAATGATGAGTTAGACTGCCCTTTAACTAAAAGAAAATTTAAGTAGAAAAAAATCAACCTGTTGACCTAGACTGCTGATTTATTTAGTAGGAACGAAGAGTAATTAGGTTAAGGCACGATTGAAATTTAGAAACTATGGATCCTTATGGAATTATTTTCCGACTTAAAGCTAAATCCTAAAATTTTAAAAGCTGTCAAAGACGCCGGATACGAGAAACCAACTCCAATTCAAGAGAAGGCAATTCCAGCGGCTTTAGATGGAAAAGATGTTTTGGGAATAGCACAAACTGGAACTGGTAAAACTGCCAGCTTCACATTACCGATGATAAACCTACTGTCGCGTGGCCGAGCCAGAGCTCGTATGCCGAGGTCCTTGGTTTTGTGTCCTACTAGAGAATTAGCCGCACAAGTGGCAGAAAATTTTGATACATACGCAAAAAACTTAAAGTTAAGTAAGGCACTTTTAATTGGAGGTGTGAGCTTTAAGGAACAAGATTTTCTGATTGATAAAGGAGTCGACGTTTTAATCGCAACGCCAGGTAGATTAATCGATCACTTTGAAAGAGGAAAATTGCTTTTAACGGGCGTGCAAGTGATGGTGGTGGATGAAGCCGATAGAATGCTTGATATGGGATTTATTCCAGATATTGAACGAATCTTCAAGCTAACTCCATTTACCCGGCAAACGCTTTTCTTCAGTGCGACTATGGCGCCAGAAATAGAAAGAATTACAAATACGTTTCTATCTGCTCCTGTTAGGGTTGAAATAGCAAGACAAGCAACCGCGTCGGAAAGCATAAAACAATCTGTCGTAATGTTTAACCCTAAACGAAAAGACCAAGAATCCTCTGAAAAACGCCAGCTATTAAGGCAATTGATTGATTCAGAAGGAAAAAACTGTACTAACGCGATTGTTTTTTGTAATAGAAAAACCGATGTGGATATTTGCTCAAAGTCTTTAAATAAATACGGATATCAGGCGGCTCCAATACATGGCGATTTGGACCAAACCAAGAGAATGGAAACATTAGAAAGTTTTAGAGATGGCGATCTTCGAATTTTAGTTGCTTCTGACGTAGCTGCTAGGGGACTTGATATTCCATCAGTTAGCCATGTCTTCAATTTTGATGTGCCAATTCAAGCAGAGGATTATGTACATAGGATTGGCCGAACTGGTCGCGCGGGCCGTGACGGTAAAGCCATCATGATCTGTAGTAAAAGGGACAGAAA
>CACGIS010000076.1 GCA_902573175.1 Paracoccaceae bacterium
ACCCAGAAATTGGATTTATCTTACTCGATGAAATTAATATTGCCTTGCGTTATGATTATTTAGATATAGACGAAGTGGTTGAGTTTCTCTTGACCAAAAAACCTCCAATGACCCATGTAGTTTTAACAGGCCGTAACGCTAAGGAGGAATTAATTACAGCGGCAGATTTAGTAACCGAGATGTCACTGATTAAACACCCTTTTCGTGACGGCATCAAAGCGCAAAAGGGTATTGAATTTTAGGGGTTAGTTAAATGCCTGCAATAATGTTCCAAGGGACAGGTTCAAATGTTGGAAAGTCGATACTCGTTGCTGGTCTTTGTCGTGCTGCTTTTAACCGTGGCATTAAAGTAGTACCGTTTAAGCCTCAGAATATGTCTAATAATGCTGCCGTAACAGAAGATGGTGGCGAGATAGGCCGCGCACAAGCACTCCAAGCAAGAGCATGTAATTTGCCGTTTCATACCGATATGAATCCAATTTTACTAAAACCAGAAACTGAAACAGGATCACAAGTCATCGTTCAGGGCCATCGACACAGCACTTTAAAAGCTCGCGAATACAATAAATTAAAACCGCAACTTATGAAGCCTGTACTGGAAAGCTTTGAAAGGTTATCAGCTAAATATGATATGGTACTGGTAGAGGGTGCTGGAAGTCCTGCAGAGATCAACTTGCGCCAAAACGATATTGCCAACATGGGTTTTGCAATAGCGGGAAATGTGCCCGTTATCCTTATTGGTGATATTGATAGAGGTGGCATCATACCCCAAATAGTTGGCACAAGTAATGTACTGTCAGAGGGTGATAAGGGAAAAATTCATGGGTTTATTGTCAACAAATTCAGAGGCGATAAATCGCTCTTTGACGATGGCTACAAAATAATTGAAGATCAAAGTGGCTGGCCCGGTTTCGGTGTCCTGAGCTATTTTCCTGATGCCTGGAAACTACCAGCCGAAGACGCGCTAGACATTCAAAAAAACTCAACTTCAGGTCAGCTCAAAATTGTTTGTCTTTGCCTTTCCAGAATGGCTAATTTTGATGATCTAGATCCACTTGCTCAAGAAAATAATATTGAACTCATAATGCTTAAAGCGGGTCAAGCCATTCCAGGAGATGCAAAATTGGTTTTGATACCGGGAAGCAAGTCTACCAGAGGCGATTTAAAATTCTTGAGGGAGCAAGGTTGGGATATCGATTTATATGCGCACTACCGACGGGGAGGACATATTCTTGGGCTTTGTGGTGGATATCAAATGCTAGGAAAGCAAATCGACGATCCGAGTGGACTGGACGGGCCTGCTGGGAGCACGAAAGGGTTGGGGCTTTTAAATGTAAATACAGAAATGCTACCTGAAAAAACATTGAAAAAGGTCACCGCCATACATAGAGAGTCAAAGTTAGCTGTTAATGGATACGAAATACACCTTGGAAGGACAACGGGAGAAGACTGTAATAGACCTTTTACTTACTTGGATAAAGAGCCCGAAGGGGCCTGCTCGAAAGATGGTCGTATTTCTGGGAGTTACTTGCATGGCTTATTTTGTTCAGATGACTTCAGAAGTGCATTTTTAGAAAGTCTTGGAGCTCCTACCAGTGGTGATCTAAAATATGAAAAAAGCTTAGATGATGTTCTTGACGAACTTGCTAAACATATTGAAGACCAATTAGATGTTGACGCTTTACTTAAAGTTGCTCAATGAAACTAGAGCACTCGTTTTAAAAAAAACTAATTACCGAACAGAGTAAAAGTAAAGAAGTCACAGACCAAAGAAAACGATCAAATAACTTAAGCCCAGAAAATAGATCATCGCCTGTTGGATTTCGACCATCTCTATTCAACCAGGGATCGTTTGTTTTGACGCCGTCATAAATACGAGGCCCAGATAATTTGACTCCAATTGAAGCAGCAACACTCGTTTCAGGCCATCCGGCATTGGGTGAACGATGTTGTGAGGCATCTCGTAAGGTTATTTGCAAAACTTCACGTGTTTTACGCGAAATTATAGCATACATCAGTGATGTTAATCGCGCTGGTATATAATTAACAAAATCATCAAATCTTGCTGAGGCCCAACCAAAATCTCTATACCTTTCACTTTTATAACCAATCATAGAATCAGCAGTGTTAACGAATTTGTAAATTAACACACCGGGAAAACCTAACAATACACCCCAAAAAAGAGGGGCGGTAACTCCGTCAGATGTATTTTCAGCCAAGCTTTCTAATGCCGCCCGTGCAATATCATTAGAATCTAAATTATTTGAGTTCCGGCCAACAATCATCGAAACAGCATGTCTAGCTGCTTTTAAATCATGAGTTACAAGTGGTTCGGCAACTGCTTCAACATGGTTTGCTAAAGATTTAGCAGCAATAAAAGGCCAAACTAAAAGTGAAGTAACCAATACACCTAAAGGCCCCTCAGGAATTAAAAGCAAAATAAAAAAACCCAGGATTGCGAAGCCTACCATTGGAAAAAGTAGAGTTAAAAAACCTGTTGTCCTGCGTAGGCTAGTCGACCACGTTGTTTTGTTTAGATGTCTCTCAAAGAAACTTATAAGATGACCAATGCCTACTACCGGATGCGAAAACCGACGGAACAAAAAGTCGGGCCAACCAATTAATCGATCAATGCAAAGGGCAATTAACATCGATAGGCAAAAACTCATCTCAAAATACACACTTTAATTAGCCAGCCTGATTTACAAACGAAATAGAAAATTGACCGTCTGATAAGGCCTGAATACCAGTGATCGATAAGTTGTCTACGGTAAACTTCAATGCCACTTCCTTACTACCTAATGCAAGAGCGAGAAAAGAGCGAATTACTCCAGCATGCGTGAAAATAGCTATTTCTCCTACTTTTCTTTCTGAAATTATTTTCAAAAGTAGTGGCTGGGTCCTTTGGCATAGCTCTGCAAAACTTTCTCCATTTGGGGGTGAAAATTGGGCCAAATTTTTTCCTGAAAGGTTGCCTTGATCAGGAATTTCATCATACGGAAGACTTTCCCAGTCACCAAAATCTTGTTCCCAGAATTCATGAATTTTAACGGGTAGTGGTCTCTCTGGAAATACGGCCTGATAAGTTTTAATACATCTCAGTGCTGGGCTACAGTAAAAAGCCTGGCAATCAGATAACCTCGCATAAATACTTTTTGAAATTTGTGAAGAAACTTTTTCTATATCGGCATCTGTACTGCCATATAAGTAGCCGGGCGGATCTACCGGGGCATGACGCACCAGCAAGATTTTTAAATTTTGTTGGCTTGGAATCAAAACACTCTCTTTTTCTCGTTTATAATATGGAGTAACACCAATTTTATGTGCTTAACAATATTGGTGACAGGCGGCGCTCGATCAGGAAAGAGTAGTTTCGCAGAAAAAAGAACCAAACAACTTGGTTCGTCATTAGTCTATATTGCTACTTCTGAAATTATTGATTCAGAAATGAAAGACCGCGTGGCAGAACACCAAGCAAGGAGAGGTTCAGAATGGCAGACCTTACATGCTCCGATGAATTTATCAGGGGCGCTTGTTGAAACAGACGGGAAAGGGCCCTGTTTAGTGGATTGTTTAACATTCTGGCTGAATAACCTCATGTTTCACAATGAGGATATTG
>CACGIS010000077.1 GCA_902573175.1 Paracoccaceae bacterium
ATTCGAGAAAAACTACCGGAAGGATTTCAAAGAGCCGAGTACCTTTTAGACCACGGAATGTTGGACAGCGTGACTTCTAGATTAGAAATGCGAGATGAACTAATTACAATTATTCGCATACTCACTAACAACTCACCACAAATAAAAGGTGATTTACCTTCACCGACGCAAGAAACTTAAAAGCGTCTACAAGATGAAAAATTTGGGTTCTGATTTTATTTTAAATCGTATGACGGCTTTGCATCCAAAAGTTATCGATTTAACTCTTGACCGTGTATGGTCTCTCTTGGATTCTTTGGGAAACCCCCAAAATAATCTTCCCAAAGTTATTCACATTGCTGGAACAAATGGAAAAGGCAGTACACTATCAATGCTGCGGGCGGGACTTAATGAAATTGGTCTAAAAAACCCATGCTTATACTTCACCTCATTTGGTTCGATTCCACGAACGTATTCAGCTGAGCAACAATTTTATAGATGAAAATGACTTAACTGATATTTTAGATGAATGTTACTCGGCAAATAAAAATCGACCTATAACGTATTTTGAAATCACTACTTGTGCTGCAATTTTGGCGATGTCGCGCAAACATGCTGACTATGTTTTACTAGAAGTAGGGTTAGGAGGGAGATTAGATGCTACAAATGTTATATCACGCCCTGCTCTGACTATTATTACGCCAGTCTCAGTTGACCATGAACAATTTCTAGGAAACACTATAAAACAAATAGCAGGTGAGAAAGCTGGAATAATAAAACCCTTTTGCCCAGTTGTTATTGGGAAACAAAATAAAGAAGCACTTGAGGTAATAACTGAGAAAGCATTGGAGCAAAAAGCCCCCATCTTGGCTGAGGGACGGCAATGGCACATCAAGGAAGTGGCCAATAGTATTTCATATCAGGATCAAAATAAAATGATGGATCTTCCTAAACCAAATCTTTTAGGAGCACACCAAATTCAGAATGCAGGAATGGCTATAGCAGCGCTAACCCAGTTGACAGAAAAAAAAGAAGCTTTTTATGGAGCAGTCTCCAAAGCAAAATGGCCAGCGCGTATGCAAAAACTGTCTACTGGGCCATTAATTAATGCTCTTGGTCATTCAGATGTTTGGCTAGATGGTGGACATAATCCTGCTGCTGGGAAAGCATTGGCGAGTTACTTATCTAATCAGAACAAAAAACCAACTGTATTAATTTGTGGCATGCTGAAAACAAAAGATGTTGCGGGATACCTGTCTCCTTTTTTAAATTTGGTTGAATTCCTAGCGGCGGTGAGCATTCCGAATGAGGAAAATACCCTACCTGCTAACGAAACAGCCAAACATGCAAATGAATTGGGTATAAAATGCAAAAGCTTTAGCTCGATTTCTGAGGGAATTAAGTTCGTGGCTAATCAATTTCCAAATTGTCAGGTATTAATCTGTGGGTCACTATATTTAGCAGGGCACATACTCAGCGAGAACCAATAATTTGAAAAAAAATCTTAAAAAACGAATCACCTGTGTTGACTGATTCGAATCAATTTGTCATTAATGGAGTAACGCTGCATTAAACCTAAAGAAATATAACTTTGGATAACGCGGTTTTGTACAGGCAAAGGCTCAGTCTTATTGACTGAGCCTTATTCTTTAATCGGAGAGAACAAGGCTCCTACCCCAACTGTCAGACTGCATTTCGTTGAGCCGGCTTACTGTTCGCTCAAACTCAAAAACACCCTCACCGTCCAAATATAAATACTCTGGTTGAGCAGCAGCAGAGCATATGAAGACAATACCAGCCTCATAAACGGTATCAATTAAGGTAATAAAACGCTTTGCTTCATTAAAATTGGACCTTCCCAACTGAGGGATATTTTCAACGATTAGAACTCTCACGTTATCAACTATTGCCAAGAAATCTGCGGGACCCCGATTTTCTCCACAAAGCTCAAAGAAAGTGAACTTGGCCACGCCATTGGAATAAAAAGGAAATTTTATTTTTCTTTTATTTACTATGAGATGAAAATCTTGATTTTCATTGCCTGAAAGATCAATCCAAAGATTATCCAAGTTATTTTTGGACTCTGAACCTAATGGACTAAAGTAAACAGGAGCTCCACGAAGTTTATTTTTTCTATAATCAATTTTACTTGCTAAATTTAAAATATTTAACTGTTTTTCGATTAAGTCTATAAATGGCAAAAATAATTGCCTATTTAGTCCATCCTTATATAGATCTGAAGGTATTCTGTTTGAAGTCGTTACTATCTTTACTCCCCCATCTAAGAGCAGAGTAAATAATCTTCCAACGATCATGGCATCCGTAATATCTTTTATCTGCATTTCATCCAAAGCTAAAACTTTAAAATTTTTTATTACTTTATTTGCAACTACAGCCAATGGATCCTTTTTTCCTAAACCACGAGCTTCATGCAAAGATGTATGAATTTCTTGCATAAATGCATGAAAGTGCACCCGGCGATTAGAAACCAAAAGATTTTTTACAAACAAGTCCATAAGCATGGACTTACCACATCCTACACCACCCCAAATATATAAACCTTTCAAGTTATCGGCTTTTTTAAAGAAAAGCGATTTAGCTTTGCTTTTTGAAATCGCATAGTCAACGTTTTCAAGTTCTTCCAATATTACTCTTTGCCCTCGATCATCTTCAAGAGATCCCTCGGAAATCATTTTCTCGTATAAATCAGTAAGCTTTTTCATTTTTCCATTTTTGGCTTGAAAACTTGGATTGAATTTCAACTACTTTCTTTTAGCGTATAACTTGATTCAATCAATATTCAGCCAAGTAATACAATTTTAACCGCTTAGATTTGTAGCATCTATAATTTCTCGCGAATGGGTAAAAGGAAGCGAGTGAGAACCATTCTTCATAACAATATTATTAATTTTAGAATTCCAACTGGAAAGAACCTCTTTATTTGAAATTGGAATTACTCTGTCACAATCGCCCCATATTGCTAGGATTTCAAAATTAGCGTCTCGCAAAGCTTGATGGTCCTCATAGCTATTTTTTGACAGAATGCCTTTGATACTTGCCAAAACCGATGGTGAAAATCCTTGGTACAGCAATTCATTTAACTGCCGTTCAACAACTTTGGGAACAGAACTTTTGATATCTCTATCTTTTTTCGTTGCGCGAGCATGTTGTAGCCCAAAAAATATTGAGAATAACGCCCACCCAAATAATGGGATTTTTGCGACTTTAGCGGAAAACCCGAGATTATGTCCCATCCCCGCAGATGCTATTAAAATGAGTTTACTCAACCTGTCGAGATTATGTGCAGCATAGGCAGCTGCGATTGCTCCCCCCATAGAATAACCAATTAATTCAAACTTTTGTCTCTTTATTTCAAGTTTATTTAAAAGTTCATCTAACTGATTAATAAAAAATGCTTTATCTTGTTTTGCTACAGGACGATCAGAATATCCCCTCCCGTAATGGTCATAAACTAAAACACGCTTTCCTATATCGGCATAATGACTTGCCAAACCCTCAAATACAAAACTGGGCGTAGTTAATCCATGTATGCATACTACAAGGTCACCCTTTTCTGCTCCCAACCAACGGTAATGAACTACACCCCTAGAC
>CACGIS010000078.1 GCA_902573175.1 Paracoccaceae bacterium
GGTGTTCGAGTTGAGGCTGGTTTTGAGAAGGCTTTTGGGGCTGCTTTATCTGATGATTTAAGAGCGCCTTTATCTCATGATAAAGATGAAACGGGATGGGTTCACTTAAGCGATTATTCTTCTTTCAAAAGTGAGTTGCCTAATGGTGTTAAATCTCTTTCGGATGTGGTTAAAATACCTGCTGTGTTAAACAGAAGACTGGAATACGTTGGATTGGTTGATCGTGAGCAAGGTGATAGTCTGCATGAATTGTTGGAGCCAGGACAGCGTCTTGTTAGTTTGGAGGGCGATCTGTGGCGTTGGGATGGATATAAAATTTGTTCAAGGGACTCGCCATCGGCGGCCGCTTTGCAAATTCAGCAGGTGAATACACTGAAGGGTCTAGGTTCTCAAATAGATATTTTACAAAAAAATATCGAAGTTACTCGCACTAAACACGAAGAATTGGTTGGTAAACTCTCTGCAGTAACGGAGCAAGAAAAAATTGCAAGGCAAGCTAGGCGAGATGCCGATCAGCTCCTAAATGATACAGTTAAAAAGTTAAATAGAGTAGAATCCGAAGAAAGTTTGATTAAGGCCCAATTAGAAACCCACCAAATATCGAAGCGCCGTTTTGAGGAAGAGGCTCAGCAATCTAAAAAGCAAGTTGAGTTGGCAAAAAAGACTATTGTCGAACTTGACGATTTAGGTGCAATGCGAGAGCAGGTTGATGATGTCAAGCTGACTGTGGAGGCGGCGCGAGTAACGATGCTTACCAAACGTTCGCTTCATGATGAGGTCAGGCGAGAAGGTGAAATCCAAATCAAGAGAGCTCAAGAGGTGCAAAAGGAAATAAGCGGCTGGTCTCATCGACTTGAAACGGCTGAAAAAAGAATGACAGAGTTAATCGATCGTAAGAATAGCTCACAGTGGGAACTGGAAGAGGCATCTAAAACACCCTCAAAGATTGAAGATAATAGAGCAAAGTTAATTTCTGCGATTTCGGAGACTGAAAAGAAAAAAGCACAGGCGGATGAGGCTTTATCACTTGCGGAGACTGAATTAAACAAGGTCCTGAACGAGGAGCGTGAAGCAGAAAAAGTAGCTTCTGAAGCTCGCGAAGATAGAGCTAGGTGTGATGCAAAATCTGAAGCGGCACGGCAAAATTTGCAATTGGCGTCAGATCGAATAAGGGAAGCTCTGGGGTTATCAGTCGAGAATTTGCTTGAGGAATTTAAAATTGACGGTGATAATTTGCCGAATGCAGATAGTTTGGAGGTAAAAATTAGCCAGATAAAGCGGCAACGAGAAGCTTTGGGTTCCGTAAACCTGAGAGCGGAAGAAGACGCTAGTGAAGTAGAAGAAGAACACGAAAAACTTTTCACTGAAAAAGCCGATTTAGAGCAAGCAATCAAGACACTTAGAACAGGTATAGCAAGCCTCAATAGTGAGGGTCGAGAAAGACTTCTTACTGCCTTTGAACAAGTGAACTCGAATTTTTCCATGCTTTTTAAACATCTGTTTAGTGGCGGCGAGGCAAATTTGGAATTTGTCGAAAGCGATGATCCTCTCGAGGCTGGGCTGGAAATCATGTGTCAGCCTCCCGGAAAGAAATTGGCAGTTTTGTCGTTACTGTCTGGGGGAGAGCAAAGTCTAACAGCGTTAGCATTGATTTTTGCAGTTTTTCTAGCTAATCCGGCCCCAATCTGCGTTCTAGATGAGGTTGATGCTCCATTAGACGACGCAAATGTTTCTAGATTTTGCGAACTCCTTGATGAGATGTGTCGCCAAACCGAAACTCGGTTTATGATAATAACTCATCATGCAATAACCATGTCTCGAATGGATAGATTGTTTGGCGTAACAATGCAGGAGCAGGGTGTAAGCCAATTGGTTTCAGTCGATTTGAAGAAGGCTGAAGGCTTAGTTGCTTAGATCTAAAATGTCTCCAGCAACTCAATGGTTGGCCAGGCGTCGGCTGGCTTTTTGAGGGTCTTTTGTACCTCCTGTACGGATCTTCTGGTTTTTGCTCCAAGAATTCCATCAATTTGACCAACCTCATACCCAAGATTCATTAATTTAGTTTGTAGAAGCTTCATCTGGTTCTTATTTAAGCCTTTATCTGGGTTGCCTGGGGAGAACGCTGGAGAACCTTCAAGTCGATTTGCAAAATGGGCGGCAGTCAGCACGTAAATGAAGCTTTTGTTCCATTCAAAAAACACATTAAAATTTGAATAAGCTAGAAATTTTGGTCCCTTTCGGCCTTGCGGTATAATTAAGGAGGCGTTATTTGATCCATCTGGCAGGTCAGTATACCTACCTGTTATTCCTAGTTTCTCCCATTCTTTAACACTTTTTATTTTATCCGTACCCGTATCAAGCCAATCTATTTCTTTTGTTAAAGTTACCTCTTGCAACCACGGTTCATTTGCTTGCCAACCTAAACTTTTAAGCATTTTGGCAGCACTAAACAGTGCATCACTTGTAGAGCTTTGAAGATTGACGGTTCCATCTCCGTCAGCATCCACTCCATTTTCTAAAATATCCTTTGGTAACATTTGAACCATCCCAATTTCACCTGCCCATGCACCTTTGGTGGTAATTGGGTTGAATTCATTTCGACTAAATAATTCTAAAGCGGCAAAAATTTGGGGCCGAAAAAGAAATGGCCTTCTACAGTCAAAGGCTAGGGTTACCAACGCATCAAGTGTATTAAAGTCGCCCTGTACTGCTCCAAAATCCGTTTCTAAGGCCCAAAAAGATGTAAGAACACCCCGAGAGACACCAAAAACTTTTTCAATTTCGTTGAAGGTAGAAGAATATTTTTTTAAATTGAGCTTACCGTGCTGCATTCGATAATCGTTAATTAAGCGTGGAGCAAAATCGTTAAATGGTTTTAGAAAGATACCTTGTGCTCGGTCAGCTTCCAATACCTTAGGGTTTAGTGATACGTTTTCAAAAAATGTATTTACAATTTTTTCTGTGTATCCAATTTCTTGGGCCTCTTTTTTAATATTTTCTAGGAACTGATTAAATTCACCTCCACACTTTCCAGAAGCTGAAGTGTTAAGGATAAGTATTAAGAAAATCACTTTAAATACTAATGGCATTTCTAACATTCTTTTGAACAGCTGGAATTAGGCCCTTGGTCTAATAATAGTTTAAAATGATTAAGTTAACTAGAACTATAAAAGGTTTGATTTGCAAAAAGAAGAAATTGTTTGACAGATTTGAGGTGTCAATCACATAATTTCTTGAGATATTAATAGGTGGGGTTTTCATGAGTACTTTTTTATCAAAAGATGTGCTTGCTGGAATAGAAGCTGCTCAAAAAACGAGTTTCAAGAAGAAAAATCGTTTTCGTGTTGAGTTTAACAAAAATCATTGCCCTATAATTTGGCTTACACAAAACGGGTTTTGTGTCGAAGCAGAAATGGCTCCAATAATCCGAGGGCTAGTAGATTTATATGATGGCGATAAACATTTGAAACAGTGCTTGATCGTTGCTTCTAAGGAAGAAAATGGAATTGTACATTTTGATTTTAAGCGAAATACGGCCAGGCAAACTTCTGCTCCAAAGGACTTTTATCAGGAAAGTAA
>CACGIS010000079.1 GCA_902573175.1 Paracoccaceae bacterium
ATCTAAGTGAGGACTACAATGGATTTTGATGCTTTATTTTCTGATCAATTAAATCTGCTTAAAAAAGAGGGAAATTATCGAATTTTTGCTGAATTAGAGCGTCAGTGTGGAGCTTTCCCTAAGGCAAAGAGCTATGACAAAAGTACCTAAAAAGAATAAAACAACTGACAAAATTGGTGATGCAAAAATTACACATGTGAAAGCAACAAAGCCCACCAAGACACCAAAATTCATCAGGTTGCTCGGATCTATCCCTTTATTTAATCTCTGGGCGGCAATTCCGAGACCCATCAGAGCACCAGCGGCCCAAGCCACCGTCAACAGAGTTGTCTCACTCACATTTAACTTAAGAACTTGTCCACCATAGGGTTCTAGAAGAACATCTTGCATATTAAAAGCAAGCGTTCCAATGAAAACGACCAAAACAAGCCGAGCGTTATTAGATACAATAATAAAGTCTCTCCAAGCCTCTTTAAACAGTGGATAGGGCGCAGCTCTTTCCGGTTTGGACATAGGGTTGACGCTCTCTTGTCTCCACATGGCAATCAAATTAATAATAAAACCAAATAAAGCAGCACCTTGGACTACTCTTATAAGCCGAAGGTTTGAAAAATCACGCAGAAGATATCCGATAACCAGCGCGGACAAACCCATTCCAACTAAAAACATAACGTATAAAAGAGCCACAACTCTCGGTCGCTTATCTTCTGGTGCCCGATCGCTCGCAAGAGCTAATCCCGCTGTCTGGGTCATATGCAAACCAATGCCAGTCATCAAGAATGCCAAGCCCGCAAGAACCTCTCCAGCCCACATTGGGCCTATAGTTTGCTCGCCGGATAAAACAATAAGTGCAAAAGGCATGATTGCTAAACCACCCATCTGCCAAAGTGAACCAAACCAAATAAAAGGTATTCGCTTCCAGCCAATCGCTGAGCGATAGTTGTCAGATTTGAAACCCAAAGCAGCCCTAAAGGGAGCAATTAAAACGGGAATTGCCACCATCAGCGCAACAATAGTCGCAGGCACACCCAGCTCTACAATCATAACTCTATTAAGAGTTCCTAATAGAAGCACGGTCGCCATGCCAACTGAAATTTGGAATAAAGAAAGACGGAGCAATTGCGCTAGAGGCAAGTCAGTGCTAGCCGCATCTGAAAATGGAAGAAGTTTTTTAGTAAAACTTAAAGCGAAATGAGGCTTTAAACCCAGCATCAAATGCAACTGACCCCCTGTGAAATATAAAACCCGGAAGAAATTCGTCCAAGATCATTTATATCGGCAATTCCCGCCAAACTTTTCGAAATTTTTGTTAAAGACTGCGGCACCATAACTGGCGATTTGTCACCCTTTGGAGCCAGTTTTCCCACATACCACATAGCTTGCAGGAGTATTGTTCTTGGAGCGACGGTAAAGATTATTTCCCGATCAGTCCTTTGTTTTAACACAGTTAAAATTCTAGTCATATCGTTTAATGAATAATAAATGAGACTATCCATAGCGACTATATAGTCAAACTTTCCAAGATCTTCGCTGCATAGGTCACCGACATGAAAACTAATTTTCTGGTGGTAACAGTCGTCAATTCTGCTTTTAGCGATCTGAATTAAAGATTGGCTTATATCAGTTGCAACGACCGAGGCCCCTCTTTTTACGAGCTCAGCTGTTAACTGACCAGTTCCACAACCAGCATCTAATATTCGAGCTCCTACTAATTCCTGAGGTAATCGATTTAACAATTTATGCCGCATTCTATCTCGCCCAGCCCGTACAGTTTGGCGAATTTTAGAGACTGGAGCATCTGAAGTAAGCTGCTCCCACGTCTTTGACGCAGTTTTATCAAAATAAGTCTCAACGCGAGAAAGAGTTTGGTCATAAAGCATCAATCAAACCCTAATAACTCAAAGATAACCCTATCTTCTAGGGGATCGGGAGCAAGCGGTTCAGTCCCATTCCAGAGTTTTTCAGCTAGTCGGACATATTCTGCCTGAACTGCTACCACCTCTTCGTCAGCATCCATCTCAAAAAGTGTCTTCTTTTTCAGTCTAGATCTACGGATTACGTCGACATCCGGCATATGAGCTATTCTGTTAAATCCAACTTCTTTACAGTATCGGTCTACTTCATTTGTTTCGCGGGATCGATTCGCCACACAACCAGCAAGTCTAACTTTATAATTATTCGATTTGGCCTGCACCGCAGCAATTATTCTATTCATTGCATAGATACTGTCAAAATCATTCGCAGTAACAATTAAAGCCCGGTCTGCGTGCTGCAGAGGAGCTGCAAACCCACCACAAACAACGTCGCCAAGAACATCAAAAATCACAACATCCGTATCTTCAAGTAGATGATGTTGCTTCAATAGTTTGACTGTTTGACCGACTACATAACCGCCACATCCAGTACCGGCCGGCGGACCACCAGCCTCAACACATTTAACACCATTAAAGCCTTCAAAAATAAAATCTTCGGGCCGAAGTTCTTCAGAATGAAAATCAACTTCTTTTAAAATGTCTATGACAGTTGGAACTAAGGAGCCCGTCAATGTAAAAGTACTATCGTGTTTAGGATCACATCCAATTTGCAAGACACGCTTGCCTAATGTTGAAAAAGCCGCTGAAAGGTTGGAGCTAGTAGTTGATTTGCCAATTCCTCCTTTTCCATAAACTGAGAAAACTTTGGCTCCGTCAATTTTCATATCGGGGTCTTGATGTACTTGCACCGACCCCTCGCCGTCTTGACCACGCAGTTGTGGTGGGGATTTATCTAATGGGCTCATATCAGGCACCTTTTTGTTTGTGAAAATACTAAATTCATTGGGCAGCTATTCCTTCCATTCTGTCCTCAAGGGTATCTGCCGCGTCTTGAAGTGCAGCGATTGTTTCAGGATCTGGATTCCAGTAAGATCTATCATTTGCCTCTAATAGCCTATTTGCCATTCGCGAACTGGCAGTTGGGTTCAGATCAGAAATTCTATTTCTCATCTCTTCATCAAGAACAAAAGTTTCACTAATTCGTTGGTAAACCCAAGGCTCTACTTTTCCTGTTGTAGCCGACCAACCAAGTGTATTAGTAACCTGGGCCTCCAGCTGTCGAACGCCCTCGGCACCATGATCAAGTAAAGATTCATAAAACTTTGGATTCAATGACCTTGAACGTGTTTCCAGAGAAACCTGGTCAGCGAGTGTTCGAACTTTTCCATTTCCTCTTGTGTGATCAGATATATAAACATCTATTGCTTGACCTTCACGAGCTCTGCTCACAGCTTTCGAAATTCCACCCAATGTATCAAAATAGTGATCAACAGTAGTTATACCAAGCTCGACACTTTCTAAATTCTGATAAGCTAGCTCAACTTTAGACAAAACATTTTTGAGTAATTTTTGGTTTTGACTGGGCTTGCCATCTCGTCCATACGCAAAACTTTTACGAGCCTCATAAGCATCAGCTAATTCATCTTCTTCATCAAAGGATGAGCTATCTACCAATTGATTTACATTAGAGCCATATGCTCCTTCCGCATTTGAAAATATTCTCAAAGCTGCTGTTTCAAT
>CACGIS010000080.1 GCA_902573175.1 Paracoccaceae bacterium
GCTTTGGCTAGCTGGGGCGCCCATTTTAATATCATACGTTGAAATGGCCAAAGGAGTATTTGGGTCCAAATTTGCTTTTTCAGAGATGCTAACGAGAGCTACACCTTTAATGTTTACAGGTTTGGCAGCTGCATTGGCTTTCCGAGCTAAACTTTGGAACATCGGTGCAGAGGGGCAGTTATATCTTGGAGCAATGGCAGCTGTTGCCATTGGAACGGGTTACATAGAAGCACCGGCATTTATTTTACTCCCCTTAATTATAGCATTCGGTTGTGCTGCCGGTTCAGTGGGAATGGTGGTTCCAGCCATATTGAAAACAAGATATGGCGCAGATGAGGTCGTGACCACCTTATTACTAAACTTTATTATTATTATTTTTTTACAGTACATGCTGGAAGGTCCTCTGAAAGATCCAATGGGTTTGGGTTGGCCTCAAAGTTCTCCAATTCTTGATCAGGGAATGTTACCTCCTTTAATGGAAAGAATGCGCGTTCACTCAGGTTTAGTAATTGCAATTGTGTGTGCTTTAATAGCGCAATTTATGTTGGCAAGATCTGTTTGGGGTTTTAAATTGCGTGCGGTTGGGGAGAATGTATTTGCCGCTCGGCACGCTGGTATAAAGGTCAATCACACAATACTTGGCGCAGCTGCGATTTCTGGAGCTCTCGCAGGTATGGCTGGCGTGAGTGAGGTTGCCGGTTTGAAGGGTTACCTAACATCAGATTTGTCTCCGGGATTTGGCTACGCAGGGATAATTGTGGCGATGCTTGCGGGATTATCACCTATCGGTGTCGTAATATCAGCTTTGTTTATAGCATCGGTTTTTGTTGGTGCTGATAGTATGAGCCGTGCTATGGGTGTATCTTCTTATCTGGCAGATTTAGTTGTTTCCACTTCACTTCTGTGTGTCCTTATTGGTGGTTTTTTTGGCCGCTTCAAATTAGTGAGAACAAACTTGGAAGGTAAAAATTAAGTGATTGAAATTTTTCAAATCCTTTTGAGTGAAAGCTTTTGGGCTGCTTCTCTGAGGATCGCCACGCCTCTTATTTTTGGTGTTTTAGGCGCTTTGATTTGTGAAAAATCTGGGGTTCTTAATTTAGGAATTGAAGGAATATTCGTGGCAGGTGCTATGGCGGGTTGGATGGCTGTTTGGCTAGGTGCCGGTCTGTGGGGTGGTGTAGTAGTTGCCGCAATAGCTGGTGGATTTTTTGGGTTAATTCATGCTATTTTAACAGTCCCTTTAGGTTTATCGCAGCACGTATCAGGGCTTGGGGTTACATTGTTTGCAACGTCCGTGAGTTACTTTTCTTATAGGACTGCATTACCAAACGTTTCTTCTCCTCCAAGAATTGAACCATTTAGACCATTGGAAATCCCAATATTATCAGAACTTCCGTTCATTGGGTCAGTTTTATTTCAACAAACGGCTTTAACGTGGTTAGCATTATTAATGGTTGGTGTTGTTTGGTACCTTATGAACCGAACTGGTTTAGGCGTTGCGATTAAGGCTGTTGGTGACAATCCAAATAGTGTGGATGCACAAGGTTTAAGCGTCTATGGTCTAAGGATTGGAGCAATAGTAGCAGGTTCGGCGCTAATGGCCTTGGGCGGTGCTTTTCTTACTATGTCAGCTTTTGATGCTTTTTTCTTTGGAATGGTCAATGGAAGGGGCTGGATTTGTATAGCCTTGGTTATCTTTGCTAGTTGGAAACCGGGAAAAGCTTTATTGGGTGCATTATTATTTGGGGCATTTGATGCATTGCAAGTTCGAATGCAGACCGAGGTGGGAGCAAAAGTTCCTTCCCAGGTTTTTCTTGCAGCGCCATACATCCTTTCGATAGTGGCTCTGGTTATAGTCGCCCGACGAGCGGAATATCCAAGAGCTCTACTCACACCTTGGTTTAAAGGGCAAAGATAGGAATACATCATGTTTGATTTTTTGGTGAAAAACGCTTCCCTACCTGATGGAAGGGAAGGTATTGATATAGCCTGTAAAAATGGCCTCATTACCAATGTAGAAAAGAATATTTCCGCTGAAGCAAAAGAAACTATTGATGCAAATGGTTGGCTTTTGGCTCCGCCTTTTATAGACCCCCATTTTCATATGGATGCAACTTTATCTCTTGGCACACCACGATTAAATAAGTCTGGAACGCTGTTGGAAGGAATATCACTTTGGGGAGAGTTGAAGCCTGTCCAGACTGTAGATGACATAATCGCAAGATCGTTAAAATATTGTGATTTAGCTGTTTCAATGGGCATTGGAGCGATAAGAAGTCATGTAGATACATGCGATAACGAATTGAAAGGTGTCCAAGCCCTTTTAGAAGTAAGAAATCAAGTTAAAGACTATTTGGACCTTCAATTGGTGGCTTTTCCTCAAGATGGACTTTACCGCGACCCGACAGCACTCGAAAATACCATTCGTGCTTTGGATATGGGCGTAGATATAGTTGGAGGAATACCGCACTTTGAGCGAACCATGTCGGAAGGAGCCCAATCAATTAAAACTCTCTGTGAAATAGCATCTGAACGAGGTTTGTTGGTTGATATGCATTGTGATGAAACTGATGATCCAATGAGCCGTCATATTGAAACTCTTGCATATGAAACACAGCGCCTCGGATTGCAAGGCCGGGTAACCGGTTCTCATCTTACTTCAATGCATTCAATGGATAATTATTACGTATCTAAATTAATACCCTTAATTGCCGAAGCAGGCGTGCATGCAATACCTAATCCTCTTATAAACATCATGCTTCAGGGACGACATGATACTTATCCTAAGCGAAGGGGACAAACTAGAGTAAGAGAGTTGCGTGACGCAGGTGTTTTGATCGGATTTGGGTCGGATTGCGTTATGGATCCTTGGTACTCGCTTGGTAAAGCTGATATGCTTGATGTTGCTTTCATGGGGTTGCATGTTGGCCAACTGTCTAGTCGCGAGGATATGGCATGGTGTTTTGATGCAATTACATCAAACTCGGCGACTATAATGCACCTTGAAGATTATGGGATAGATGCAGGAGCAAAGGCAAATTTTAATTTGCTCCAAGCAAAAAACCCCATTGAGGCGATAAGATTACGTGCTCATAGACTTGCTGTGGTGCGAAGTGGAAAATTAATTGCTACAAACGCTCCACTGAAAGCAGAATTACTTATTAAAGGACGTCCTGATATTGTTGACCCTGCTTCCTATGCCCCCAAGAAAGCATAGTGTTGTAAATAAATTCTCAAAAATAAGCATGGTTTTATATGATTAGTTCGCTGAACATAAAAATAAAAAGTCATTTAGTGATGTTGCTGTTTTCTTTGTTTGTCGCAGGCTCATTTATTTTTGGAAAAATATTTGCTGAAATTATTCAGCCTGAACTTTTGACTTTTTATAGGTTCCTTTTGGGCGCTCTAATACTCGGATCATATTTGAGTTTTTCCAAGAAATTATCGCGCGCTATTTTAATTAGGCCGTGGCGCTATTTTGTGCTGAGTGGAATTTATTCCATATATTTCGTCTTTATGTTTATAGCCCTTAGGCATACA
>CACGIS010000081.1 GCA_902573175.1 Paracoccaceae bacterium
CGCATGCCGATCCGTTTTTTCTATTTTTGCCATCTCTATGACTTGTATATCACAGCGACCAGGCTCAAAATATGTACACCTGGGACCAAAATTACACCCCTCTGGTCGTTCATGAGGAAGCGGAAAATTACCGGGTATTGCTATGAGAGGGCGAGCATTTTTATCTGCACCTGGAAGTGGAATTGATCGAAATAATGCCTGAGTGTAAGGGTGTTGCATTTGATTAAACACATCTTTAATCGATCCAGTTTCAACGGCCTCGCCGGAATACATAACGCAAATTCTATCGCAAGTCTCCAATACTAAGCCCAGATTGTGGGAGATAAATAGCATCGAAGTACCGTATTTTTTTCCAAGATCCTTTACGAGATCGACGACTGCTGCCTCTACAGTTACATCCAAAGCTGTAGTTGGTTCATCTAATATTAATAGTGAAGGTTTTGACATTAATGCCATTGCGATAACTATACGCTGCTGCTGACCTCCGGAAAGCTGATGAGGGAAAGATTTCAAAATTCTTTCTGGATCAGGGAGTTTAACGTCATTAACAACCTCAAGGGCTCTCTTGTAGGCTTCATCTTTCGAAATTCCTTCGTGTATCATAGGAACTTCCATCAACTGATTAGCAATCTTCATAGCTGGATTGAGAGATGCCATAGGTTCCTGATAAATCATTGCAATTTCATTACCACGAATATCTCTAAGGACTTCAGGAGATAGTTTTCCTAAATCTTGGCCTTTAAATTTTATTGAACCGTCAACAATCTTTCCGTTTACGCCAAGATCTTGCATAACGCCTAGAGCGACAGTTGATTTTCCGCAGCCAGATTCGCCAACTAAGCCAACAGCCTCTCCAGGTTGAACCGCTACCGAAAAATCCATAACGGCTGGTATTTCTCGCAGCCTAGTAAAAAATGAAATTGACAAATTATCAATTTCAAGGATCGGGCCATCATAGTGAGATAATTTACTCATAAGCTTCTCTTTTTTTGCAGCAAGACCTGACGGCGTGCTGTTTTAATCTTTTAAACTTTCTTCCCTCAAGCCATCAGCTAGTAAGTTTAAACCCAAAACTAAACTCAGCAATGCAAAAGCTGGTGGCAGCGCAGGGTGAGGATATATCGAAAGCAACTTTCGACCTTCATTAATTGTAGCTCCCCAGTTTGGACTTTCAGGGTCCAAACCTAAGCCGAAAAAACCTAAAGTGCCCAGAAGGATAGTTGTGTATCCGATCCTTAAACAAAAATCTACTATTAGGGGTCCTCTTGCATTGGGTAGGATTTCCCAGAGCATAATATACCAAGCTCCTTCACCTCTCGTTTGGGCTGCTGACACATAATCTCTTGTTTTAATATCTAGCGTTAGTCCTCTTACAATGCGGAATACCGTCGGGGAATTTACAAAGACCACGGAAACAAAAACAGTAAGTAATCCTCCTGGTACGTCAAATCCGTCTATTGCATTAAATAGAGTCACTTTGGTTCCAGGTTCATTAATCAGAGAGATATATAAATAACCTAATATACCAACCACTATAAACACGAGAACATTACGTTTTTGTGGCTCAATATAATAGCGCGTATTTATGAGAACAGCAAAAAATAAAATTGGGAAGCTAAAGAGAAAAATGGCCATATATTGGGGTAGACCCGTCATTCTAATTTCAGGTGTAACCAGTAAATAAAACAATAAGATAACAGGAAATGCTAAAATTAAATTCGCTAGAAAAGAAAAAAGTGTATCTAGTTTTCCACCATAATACCCAGCAGGTAAACCCAAGGTAATTCCAACCATAAAAGCAAATAATGTCGCTAATGGTGCAATCACAATAATTATTGATGCACCATCCATGACTCTACTGAAAACATCGCGTGCAAGATGATCCCCGCCTAGGAGATAAAAAGCATAGTCGCCTTCTTCAGCACCCCTAAAAGGCGTGCCGGGAACTTTATTTTTCATACCAGAAACTTGCGAAAGTGGATCATGCGTTGAAATCATATCCAATGCGCCGGCAAAAAAGCCAACAAACACCCAAAACATCACAATAGCAAAGCCAATCATACCTATTTTGCTATCGAATAATTTGCCATATAGGCCCAGGTTTCTTTTATAATAAATTGAAAGAGAGAACATAGCTATCATAGCAATCCAAACTGGAATTAACTGATAGAACATTCGTGATAAAATTCCTGCCCAGGTTAATGCTTCCATATGATCAGTCCTTTACGTAACGCTGATGCGAGGATTGAGGTAGACATAACCTATATCCGAAATTAGTTGAGTTAATAAAACAACAACTACCGAAACTGCTGAAACGGCGAGTAAAAGTTCAATGTCATTATTTCCGGCGGCCTGAACCAAGACCCATCCAAAACCTTTATAATTAAAAAGGGTCTCAACAATTACGACCCCATTCAAAAGCCAAGGAAATTGGAGCATGATCACTGTGAAAGGCGCAATTAAAGCGTTCCTGAGAGCATGCTTCATGACAATATTGGTAAAAGATACACCTTTAAGACGAGCTGTTCGAATGTATTGAGCTGTCATTACCTCTGCCATCGATGCCCTTGTCATCCGGGCAATGTATCCCATGCCATAGAGAGCGATCGTGAGAACTGGTAGAAAAAAGTTCTCAAAATTTGCATCCTCCATTGCTTTGGTAGCTGTTCCTTTGAACCACTTTAATCCAAAAGCTGTTGACGAGAATACAGCGATAAAAATAACACCTGAAACGTATTCCGGAGTGGCAGTTGTTGTTATGGAAATTGTTGACAATGTTCGGTCAGTGCGGCTGCCTTCTCGCATGCCTGCTAATATGCCTATAATTAATGCACTTGGTATCATGAGAAGCATGACCCAGAACATTAATTTGCCGGTGAGGGACAACCTTATTAATACTAATTTACCTATATCGTCCTTGAATACAGTCGAAAAACCCCAGTCTCCCTGTAAAACACCGCAAAATTTTGCTGCATCTTTTAGCTGCATTCCAGGCTTAATACATTTTCCTCGTATAGTCCCATCTTTACCTTCAATGATATATCCGGGCAGAACACCAAGCCACTGTGCATATTTAACGGGCAAGGGTTGTAAATAACCTCGATCTTCTAAAAAAGACGTAACTTCTGCCTCAGACATTCTGAAATTGCCTTGTGTCTTGGCTAGTTTTTCAAGATTGGGAAATAAGTTTGTTAAAAAAAACACAATAAAAGTAAGGCAAATCGAAGTGATAAGCATTAAGCCTATTCGTCTTAAAATAAATTGCCCCATAACCATCTTCTCAATTTTAAAAATAAATAGGCCGCGCTTAAATTAAAGCGCGGCCATAACAGTTTAATAAGTTTTAAGCTTTGAAGCCCCACTTATATACGTGCGCGTGATAGGCTATATGCATGTCACATACAGTGCTCGAAGAGTGACTTCTGTATAGAGACCGCCAGTACGGTTGAATGGTACAACCTTCTTCTGCAATTAATGCCTGACATTTACCAGCAACTGCACGACGCTTGTCCGCATCGGCTATAGAATTAGC
>CACGIS010000082.1 GCA_902573175.1 Paracoccaceae bacterium
CTACTGCAGGTAAACGAAAGGCTTCTTGCTAAAGAAGAATAGAGATCAATTAAAAAATCATTATCACCAATACTTGATCTTAGAGTAAGTGACCTTTGACTCTATTAATTCTTATTAGCGAAAGATAGTAAATTTAAATTACAAATAAACTTTCTACCCTGAAACTCGGAAAAATCTCATAGGTCAATAGTTGGCTGGTGGGCAAGCAGATCTCCTTGCCAAATTGATAAATGGTGGCTTTACTATAGAAACTTTTTTCATAAGTTTATAATATTGTAACTCTTTGAAAGAGTATATTTCGACCCATAGGTTTTCCATATTGGACTTTGATGGGTCCAATTTCAACTGAGCAAGAGCTATAGATTTTTTAGTCATTGGCGACCAAATAGCTGATGTGACAGTGCCGACCTCAACTTTTTTGTTGTAATAAATTATTGATCCCTCAACTGGCTCTTTTCCATCTATTTCTAAAGCATAAATCTTGAAAGCTGAACTGTCTTCCAACTTACTATTTACAATTGCCTTCTTTCCATTGAAAAATCCTTTGTTCAAGTCAACTAACCATCCAAGACCAAGATCGTCTGGGCGTCTACATCTATTTGGCCTTATTGCATGATCAGATGAAATAAAATCAATATTAGCCACTATAAAACCTGCTTCTATTCTAGCCATATTTAGAGCATTGTATCCAATCGCAGTAAGCCCATGATTTGAACCTGCTTTCCAAACCCTCTCAATAATTTTATTTGCCACATTATTTTTCATAAATATTTCGTAACCCAAGTCTCCAGTAAAACCAGTTCTAGATATCATAATTGGCATATTTGATATTTTTGTTTGGAAAAGATGAAACGGTTTCAAATTATCAATTCCGTTAACCCCAAGAAGGCGGAGGATTGAGGCCGCAGTAGGCCCCTGAAGAGATATTCCACAAATGTGCTTAGTCTCATCGATAATTTCAACATCAAACCCATGTGATGTATCAATCAGCCAAGGAAGATGCTTTTCCTGAGAACACAAGCGGAAATCATTATCCAAAATCCTAAAAAGTGTGCCATCATCTATTACAAACCCCTCCTGATCACACCACAATGTGTATTTAACTGTAGCTACATTCTGTTTAGCAACATCTCTCACAGTGAGCTTGTTTAAAAATTCTTCAGCCTGTGGCCCTACAATTCTATATTTGTTTAAAGGAGTAATATCGAAGACACTACAAGTTGAACGGATAGAAAAATATTCCAACTCCTCATCTGATAAAATTGTTGGTGATTTGTATCCGTTCCAATTATACCAATGACCCTCAGTTTCCTGCGCAGCGAAAAAATCGTAAAAAGGAGACCGAAAAAGTGGTTCTCTAAATGTTGTGTCCCGATCTTTTTTCTCTTTTGACTGGATCATTTAATACTCTCTCGCAAAATCTTTTTTGCTGCGTTTAAACCTGACAAGCCAAAAAGATTACCTCCTGGATGGGTGCCTGCTCCACAAATAAAAAGGCCATCAATTGGAGTAGAATAATCTGATACATCAAATGCCGGCCTTAGTGAATAAAGACTATCTATTTGCAATTCACTATGGTGCCAATGACCCCCAGCAACGAAGTATTTTTTTTCAGTTTCATGAGGAAGTAGAAGACTTTTGAATAAAATACCCTTTTTAATTTCAGGAGCCCATTTTTGAATTGTTGAAATTACCTTATTCATCAAAACTTCCTTTGAATTTTTCCATCCACCTTTAACGGAATATGGCGTATTCTGAATGCAAATGGAGGCCATAACTGCTCCATTAAGAGAGGAATCAGAAGAAATTTTACTGAAATACATTTCAAAATTAGGATCTGAAGGAAGTTCATTATACTTAAGAGAGTTAAAGTTACTCTCTACCGCTTCTAAGGACGAGGCATAAACGTATCGGTAGTTCGTATCTAAGTTTTGAGCACTGTGTAACTTTGGAAGTTCCTCCAAAATGATATTGAGTTTACTGGTATTTCCTGAGTACCTGAGAGCTTGGATCCGTCTTGTTAGATCAGTCTCCAGGTTTTGGGGACCGACTAAATCAAGAAAAGTGTTTACTGGACTTATAGAAGATACAATGGTTTTCGCAGAATATTCCACTCCATTTTCTAACTTTACACCAGTCACCACGGAGTCCGTTATAATAAGTGAACTAACTTTCCCTTTAAAGACGAAATCTACTCCATTTTCCTCAGCTGACTTAAACAAAGCATTGATGAAACTGGTGACTCCACCTTGAATAGACAATGATTTCCCTAAATAGGAAGCTTGCATCTGTGAAAGTTTATATAATAGACCTAAATATGACGTTGGCGATCTAGGCCCTAGTTTTATTCCTAATGTAGAGTCAAAAGAGATTAGTCCTTTTAGAGAAGATGTTTCAAGTTCTTCTTCCACTAAATCAGCAATGCACATAGTAATCATTCGTAAAAGTTCTTGAAATTGTTCTTTACCTTGCAGCCTCAATTTTGCGGCAGTCAAAAATAAATTGGCTTTACTGCCAAATGTTTTTTGATTGCTCCCTACAGGAATTTGCGATGCCAATCTTTGAAAGAGGTGGCTCTGGTTAAAAAATTTCTCTCTTAATTCTTTCCATCGTTTGAATTCGTTCTCTTTGATACCTTCTATGCTTTTCCCAAAGTTACTGCCGAATATAACGTTTTCATTTTCTATACTCAGGCCTACGGTCTTTAAACCATCTTCATTAAACAAAAGTTCATATTTGCTGAGCCCCAAATCTTGCACTACATCTTTTGAAATACCAATTGCATTACTAGCCAATTCTGGAGCTTGAAAACCTTCAAATAAAACTTCACTCCTGGCCATTCCACCGTAGTTTTCGCCGGCTTCAAGTAAAAGGACTCTCCTTCCAGAAGCTGCCAACTTTGAAGCTACGATGAGACCATTGTGTCCAGCCCCAATCACAATTACGTCATAAGACTTCATAAGCGTTCCTAATATCAGAGTCAGGCAAATTAAGATCCTTCAGTATTTCAACGGCCGCATTACGGCCAGGAGCACCCATTACACCACCGCCTGGGTGGGTAGAGGAACCACACATATATAGACCTTTAATTGGACTTCTATATTGAGCATAACCGGGGATTGGTCTGTTAAACAAAAGCTGGTCAAAAGTTAACTCGCCCTGGAAAATGTTCCCCTCCGTCAAACCAACTTCCTCTTCAAGCTCTTTGGGAGTTCTTACTTCCATATGTAGAATTTTATCTTTGAACCCTGGCGAATAGTCTGCAATCTGTTGTATTACAGTCTCTCCAAATGCGTCCTTATTCTC
>CACGIS010000083.1 GCA_902573175.1 Paracoccaceae bacterium
AGGCAATGACTATTTTAGAAAATGCTTTCGAAGAGTTTCCATCGGCATGGGAGCATGCGGGCCTTTTGCACATGTACATTCACCTGATGGAAATGTCTCCTCATCCAGAAAAAGCTCTGAAGCATGGGGATATTTTGACCGATTTGGTGCCTGACGCAGGGCATCTCGTTCACATGGCAACTCATATCGACGTATTATGTGGAGATTACCAAAATGTTTTGTCGAGAAACTTACTGGCCGCTAGAGTAGATGAAGCGTTTAAATTGTATGCAGGTGCTGACAACTTTTATGCGCTTTACCGTATACATAATCTGCACTTCGCTATGTACGGGGCTATGTTCCTGGGACAAAAGGGGGCTGCTCTTGAAGCGGTTTCTCGTTTGCGGGAAGAAGTCCCTGACGAAGTGGTTAAATTGTATCCCGATATTTTTGAAACTTTCGTTGCCGCCGCACCTCATGTCTTTATTCGATTTGGAATGTGGGACGAAATTACAAATCTTGAGCAACCCGAAGATAAAAAACTTTATGTCACAACAAACGCTCTTGTTTATTATGCAAAGGCTGTTGCATATGCAAATTTGGGCAAACACAAAGAAGCAGAAAATTGTGCAAAACAATTTGCTAATGCTTACGCCCTAGTTCCTGAAAGCCGTCATCTTTTTAACAATAAGTCACGTGATGTACTCGAAATAGCTAACGAAATGATGCTAGGTGAGGTAGCTTTCAAATCAGGCAATAAAACAGAAGGTTTAAACCATCTTAGACAAGCCGTTGAATTAGACGATAACCTTAACTACGAAGAACCTTGGTCTTGGCCACAGCCGACAAGACATGCGTTGGGAGCTTTGCTTTTAGAGGTTGGCAACTACGAAGAGGCAGAGGTTGTATACAAAGCTGACCTGGGCATTGACGGGAAACTCCCTCGACCTAGCCAGCATCCAAAAAACGTTTGGGCTTTGCATGGTTTGCACGAATGCCTTAAGCGTAGAGATGATAAGATAGAGTTACCGCATGTAGCCTTTCTTCTCCAACAAGCCGAGGCTCGAAGTGACATTAAAATAAACGCAAGTTGTCTATGCCGAAGTAAATCAAGTGACTCAAATAAATAACTTAGTGAGTGAATGGTAGGTTATGTGAGTTGGGGTAGGGTTACTTTTTGATCAAATAATCAATTATTTTTAACACATTTTATATTACCTTCAGTTTTGTTTATTATGCACTCATAAAGATTGCTTTGATAATCTACATAAATTTTATGGATTAGTATTAACTTGCCGTTTCGTTTTGACGGTTGGTCAAACTGACTAATTACTTTTCCTGTTCCTAGAATCTCACCTACTTTAATCTCAGCACAAACAGTCGCAGCTCCAAAGATGAGCGATATGGTGAGTAGAATGTGTTTCATTTTACCAAGTGCTACTTCTGCAATTCATTGAATTGCCAAACGCTGTGCAGTTAGTCGTTGTGGTCGCTGGACCTTGTAAAGCTTTACCAGCTTCTTTGATAGCTTGCCAACGTCTGATCCAGTCAGCTTCTGCTCTTGCAGTTGCAGTTTGCACACATTGGGCTATTGCATTTGTACCTCTAGTAAAACCATCGGCTGTCTTAGCGCTGGTTGACAGTCCTCCATGCAAGCTGCACCTGCCATTGTGTTTGAAAGCAGGTCGTTGGCAAGCAAAACCTTTTCGCGTTTTAGCCAAGCCAGTAATCGCCAATTGGTGTTATTACGGTTGTTGAAGATACGTCAGCTCCAGCATCTTCACGTGCCTTCTTTACATCAGGTCGCAAACCAAAAGTTTGCATAAACTCTGGGTCAGGCACATCCATCATAACGTAGATTGAAGTCTCGTCTGGATTAGTTCCAGCCCAAATTACTTTTGCACCCTGTTCGCCAGCTTCCTTTTCTAAAGACTTGGCCATATCAGTCCAAACCTTAAAGCCTTTGGAAATTTTAACAGTAACTAACATGCTTGGCATTCTTTATCCTTCCTTTTAAATAACTGTCTTAAGTTTTCACAATACTACGACATTAAAACAATGTTACTAATATTGGACTAACATACAGTCAGTTCAATGAGATTATGAACTTTTGCTTACTTAATTAGCATTCTCCAAGGTTTGGAGCCTTTTTTTCTGGCATTAATTTTTTGTAAATGTGGTATGTGCTCAATAACATACTATCGCAACTGTGCGATTCTGAATCGGTGTATCGTTTGAGTTTATTTCTGTCAGTTCTAGAAGTTTGTGCGCCTGTCTTTATCGTGGCTGGCATTGGTTTTTTTTGGAAAAAGTCTGGATACGAGTATAGGATAGAATTTGTTACTCAACTTGTCATGAGCCTAACCATCCCGTGCCTTATATTTAACGCTCTTACACAAACTCAAATTGATTTTGAAATATTAAAGACTTTGCTTTATGCAACCTTAACCGTTCTGGCTTTGATCGTTGCGGCGACATATGTAATTGTTGTGATTTTGGGCTTGAAACGTCAGACATTTCTTGCGCCAATGATTTTTGGAAATAGCGCCAACATTGGTATTCCAATCTGTTTACTAGCTTTTGGGCAAACAGGATTTGAATTGGCAATCTTTATATTTTCAATAATGGCGATTTTTAGTATGACGTTTGGTGTTTGGCTGATTACCGACCGGGAATCTCCTGTCAGGTTGATTAAAGAGCCTCTGGTAATAGCCGTACTACTGGGTACGTTATTTTTGTTAAATAGCTGGAAACTGCCAGTTTTTTTTACAAATACTCTTCAATTGGTAGGCCAAACGTCAATTCCACTCATGTTGCTAACTCTTGGAGTTACCATTGCTAAATTGCAAATCACAGCGATTTCAAAACTACTATTGCCATCAATTTTGAAATTTATCGTTTGCCTTCTTTGTGGTGTCTTCGGGATTTATATTTTTAAATTAGATGAAGTGGCTGCTGCCGCATTGCTGTTGCAAGTTACAATGCCGGTTGCAGTTTCTTCTTATATGTTGGCGGAAAAGTATAGCTCTGAGGCTCAAGAAGTTGCGGCCTTCGTAGTGGTTTCGACACTATTTGCGCTTATCTACATACCGCTTACGTTGGCATTTCTTTTACCTTAATTTTGCAAGAGATTACAGGCCATTATAGTTATCCCATAATAGTGCAGGGATTGCGTACACGCTCTCCTAGTAAAGCTAAAATGAGGGTAATTTTTTAGGGATTTGATATTTTTTATCTCCAAGGAGTTCCATAATCAATTTGTCCCT
>CACGIS010000084.1 GCA_902573175.1 Paracoccaceae bacterium
GATTTGATGATTGTAGCTGGAACCTTAACGAATAAAATGGCTCCCGCTTTAAGAAAAGTTTATGATCAAATGCCAGAGCCTCGATATGTTATATCCATGGGCTCATGCGCTAATGGCGGTGGTTATTATCATTACAGCTATTCCGTTGTGCGAGGTTGTGATCGAATAGTGCCTGTTGATGTTTATGTTCCAGGTTGCCCGCCAACAGCGGAAGCACTTTTATATGGTATTTTGGCACTCCAGAAAAAAATTCGAAGAACAGGAACGATTAAAAGATGACGGCTGAACTTCAAGAATTAAAGCAATATTTAGATATTAAGCGCGTCGATTGTGTCTTATCCTCTTATATTCAATATGGTGAGCTTACTGTTGATGTCGCACCTGCACAAATTTATGATTTTGTGGAATTTTTAAAGATAGACCCTCGTTGCAAGTTTTCATCTTTGGTAGATATTACTGCAGTCGACTACCCAGAACGGGTAAAACGTTTCGACATAATATATCATTGTTTATCCATGTATCAGAATAAGCGCATTAGATTGCGTGTATCTCTGAGAGATCACGATATGATAGCGTCTATTGTTGACATCCATCCTTCTGCCAATTGGTTTGAGAGGGAAGTCTTTGATATGTTTGGTATAATGTTCACGGGCCATCCAGATTTGCGAAGAATTTTGACCGATTATGGGTTCCGCGGACATCCATTGAGGAAAGATTTTCCAACGTCTGGGTATTCTGAGGTAAGGTACGATGAAGTGGAAAAAAGGGTTGTTTACGAGCCAGTAAATCTTGTCCAAGAATATCGAAAATTTGACTTTATGTCCCCATGGGAAGGCGCTGACTATATTTTGCCCACAAAAGGGGGAGATAAATAATGGACGGTTCTAAGGGGTTTGAAGATGTTCTTACAGGTGAACAGAAAATCCGTAATTTTAACATCAATTTTGGTCCTCAACATCCCGCAGCTCACGGAGTATTAAGGCTTGTATTAGAGTTGGATGGGGAGATAGTTGATCGTTGCGATCCACATATAGGATTACTACACCGCGGCACCGAAAAATTGATGGAAAGCCGCACTTATCTGCAAAATCTTCCTTATTTTGATCGGTTGGACTACGTAGCCCCAATGAACCAGGAACATGCCTGGTGTCTTGCAATTGAAAGACTAACTGGCACAGAAATTCCCAGAAGAGCATCACTCATTCGTGTCTTATTTTCTGAAATAGGACGTGTGCTAAATCACCTTCTCAATGTCACCACTCAAGCTATGGATGTTGGAGCTCTCACTCCTCCATTATGGGGATTTGAGGAGAGAGAAAAGCTAATGATTTTTTACGAGCGAGCTTGTGGCGCTCGCCTCCACGCAGCTTACTTTAGACCTGGTGGTGTGCATCAGGATTTAACAAAAGAGCTGTTAGCAGATATTGATAGTTGGGCAGTAGAATTTCCTAAAGTTCTTGCTGACATAGACGCGCTTCTTACTGAAAATAGAATTTTTAAGCAGAGAAATGTAGATATAGGCATTGTATCAGAAGACGATATTCAGAAATATGGATTTTCAGGAGTTATGGTTAGAGGGTCCGGATTGGCCTGGGATTTAAGGCGAGCTCAGCCCTATGAATGTTATGATGAATTCGACTTTGAGGTACCTGTTGGCAATAACGGCGATTGTTATGCTCGCTATTTAGTCCGTATGGAGGAAATGCGTCAATCTGTGGCTATTATTAGGCAGGCTATCGAAAAGCTAAATTTTGAAGATGGGCCTGTTTTAGCACAGGGTAAATTGTGTCCACCTAGACGGGTAGAGATGAAGCAGTCAATGGAAGCTCTGATACATCACTTCAAGCTATACACTGAAGGTTTCCATGTTCCGGAAGGGGAAGTTTACGCATCCGTGGAGGCCCCGAAAGGCGAATTTGGTGTCTACCTGGTGTCCGATGGAACCAATAAGCCTTACAGAGTAAAAATCAGAGCTCCAGGATATTTACATCTTCAAGCGATGGACCATATGGCTTCGGGCCATCAGTTAGCAGACGTGGCCGCTATTATAGGAACCATGGACGTAGTTTTTGGAGAAATTGATCGATGAGTAAAGTCTTGTCACACAGCAGCTTCAAAATCAAACTTAGGGGGGTTTTTAAAAGTGCTCCGTAGATTGCATCCAGACCAGCCTGAATCTTTTGCTTTTTCACCAGAAAATCAAAAATGGGCTGAAGCTCAGATGACAAAGTATCCTGAAGGTCGAGAGGCATCAGCTATAATACCTCTTTTATGGCGTGCTCAAGAGCAAGAAGGATGGCTCTCTCGTCCGGCAATAGAATTCGTAGCGGATATGTTAAATATGGCACATATCAGGGCGCTAGAGGTTGCGACTTTTTACTTTATGTTTCAGCTTCAGCCAGTCGGTTCAGCGGCACATGTTCAAGTGTGCGGTACTTTGTCTTGTATGTTATGCGGCGCTGAAGATCTTATAGAGGTTTGTAAAGAAAAAATTTCACCGACAGCGCATACAGTTTCAAAGGATGGTAAATTATCTTGGGAAGAAGTGGAGTGCCTAGGAGCCTGTGCTAACGCTCCGATGGCACAAATAGGAAAAGATTATTACGAAGATCTTTCAAGTGAAAGTTTTGCGGAATTGATTGAAGATTTGAGAAATGGATCTGCTCCCGTCCCGGGTCCGCAAAATGGACGTTTTTCGGTCGAACCGGCCATCGGTTTAACTAGTTTATTAGAAGGTGAAGGAGCTGGTTCAGCTGTCAATAAGAGTGTGGCGTTAGCTAAAAAGTTTAAGGATACGATTAAAAAAATTGATGGGACAGAAGCTAACTTTTCAGTCAATTGGGAAAAGCAATGAAGTTAAGTTTGTTTTCAGAAGATAAAGATAACTTGAAGTGTGAAAAAGAATAAATGACCGAGTTAAATAAAAATGGAAAAGAAAAGCAGGGGCGGTTGATTGCTCTGATAATTGCTGGTTCTGTGTTATTTTGGAGCGTATTGCAAGGCGCAGCCCCTTCCCTTGGGATATCAGCTCGTTATATGCTCTTGATAGATTTTTTTACTTTAGCTGCGTTAGCTTGGGCGATGATTTCATTGTATAAAATAGTCAGATCCCGTCGGGAAAGAAGGGGATAGTTTTGTAATGCTCAAAGACCAAGATAGAATATTTACAAATATCTACGGCATGCATGACAGATCGCTTTCGGGAGCTAGAGCCAGAGGGCATTGGGACA
>CACGIS010000085.1 GCA_902573175.1 Paracoccaceae bacterium
AATTAATAGAAGGGTTTTTATTCAGTCTACCAGTCTCCAAGACTTTAATATAGTGAGGTATCAAACGAACCCCATGACTATCCACGCCAAAGCGAGTGCCATGCATAACGCTAGAAACGCAAGCATTTGCCATTTTTTCGTCCGCACCTATCAAATCAAAAAGCTTAAGACAAAAGTCCTCAATTTTATTAAGTGGTTTTGGTGTCATTTTCACCTTTTGTAACTTCGTCCTGAATGTTGATGCCATTCATTTTTCCAATATGATCCACAAGCATGGGAACATAATCATCTCCAGCACCAATTGCTGTAGCATGCATGTAATACTGTTTAGCAGCAGCACTCATCAAGTTAGCCATTCCAGCATTATGTGCCATCTGATTGACATAACTGATATCTTTTGCAGCATTTGTAAGTGTGAATTGATGGGCATTAGGATCCCGTCCGACTAAATACCGCATGAATGTCTCAAAGAAACCCGTATTAAGCCGACTATTACCAATAACATCATTTACCTTTTGAGGGGAAATTCCTGATTTAGCAGCTAAAACAGTTGCTTCAGAATAAAGCGCTCCATAACTCATAGCGAGGAAATTCATTATTAATTTCATTTTATGACCTGAACCAATAGGTCCTAAATGAGTTGCAGTTGCCGACCAAGAGGCAATTATTGGTTTCACAATCTCAAAAATATGGTCATCGGCCCCGACCAAAGCATCTAAAGTTCCTAGGGCAGCCTCTTTTGGTGTTCGGCCAAGAGGAGCATCAACAAATTCCATACCCACTTCTTTCAAGGCTTCAGACATACGAAGCGATGACTCTGGATCAGAAGTAGATGTGTCGATAACAATCACCCCAGCCCTAGCATGCTCTATAATACCGCCAGGACCTTCTAAAACATTCTCGACCTGACTAGAGTTTGAGAGGCATAAATGAATTATTTCAGAAGATTTCACTAGAGTAGCTATTGAGCCAGCCTCCACCGCGCCTTTTTTAACCAAATCATCAATTGGCGTACGATTTTGGTTTCCTTTTATCAAAAGCGGGTAGCCATTTTTAATTAGGTTTGAAGCCATGCCATGACCCATGAAACCCACACCAATAAAACCTATTGTTGGCTTTTCACTCATCAGACTTCTCCAAATATTTTTTTAAATTTATCAATACATTTGCGAAAACCATCTTCAAAATTTCCATTGCCTGGATGGTAAACACTTTCAAATGAAATCACCCCCCCCCATATTGGTCTTTTCTAAGAGCCGCTGCCATAGGGTTAAAAAGGGGACCCAACTGTCCCTCTCCCATTTCTTTTACGGTGAGTGTTGCTTTCGGAGTATCGACAAGGACATCTTTTATATGAATATGCCCTAGATACCCGCCTCTTACTTCTTCATACCCAGCTGGAAATGCTAACTCATGACACCAGCAATTGTTTCCTGGGTCCCATAGGACTTTCAGGGTATCTTTTGCATTCAGTTCATCTATCAATTTCCGAGCAGTATAGTTCGAATTGACCATCGTACCGTTACCCGTCTCAACTGCTAACTTTACTCCAGCGCTTCGAGCAAATTCCACGGCAGGTTCTATCATAGGCCCCATAGTATTCCAGGCACCGTGAGCCACATTCCACTTTTCTGCGCCATTAAATCCCCATAATATTTGCTCTTTTTTTTGCGTCATTATTCGAACAAAAGGCGATTCAACAATATGAGCCATCTCAACTACTCTTTTGAGAGCATCCATATGCTTAATATGTAATGTGTCACCCGGTTTGTTTTGAGCAGTCATTCCAGCAAATATATGACGCGAAAGACAACTAACTGGCTTACCACGGTCTCTCAGTAGATTATCAATATCTTTTATTTCTGCTTTAGAATGATCACCAACCTCTTTTTCGCCAACAAACTGTAACTCTGCATATTCTAGATCAAACTCATCCATAACATCTACAGAGTGAGCCAGATCACGACTTATTCCATCACAAATTACGCCTAATTTCATATTGATCTCCTAGCGATGCAGTTCAGCACCAACAATTTCTTCGATAACACGCGTACAAACCCAATTATCACCATCCGGATATTTTGTGCGCCCGGCGTGAAATATTTGCATTGCTGCTGAGGCCGTATGCATTGGAACCCCAAGATTTTCCGCAAGATTTAAAGAAATTGTTAAATCTTTATGCATGGTATTTATATGACTTCCTGTACCTTCAAACTGTCGGTCAATAATTTTTTGCAAAGCATTATTTACTATGCCACATCCAGCAGAAGATGTTGAAAAAACGGTATGTAAAACTTCACCGCGAATCCCAGCTTTTGCTGCCAATGCAGCCGCTTCAAAAGTCGCAGAAAATTGTGCTCCTATCAAAGATTGCAAACAGGCCTTTACAGTTTGACCTTGACCTGGTTCAGTCCCAACATGATGAATGTTTGAAGAAATAGCCTGTAAAACGTCTCTGTTTTTATTCATCACATCTTCTGATGCAGAGGCCATAAGTGTAAGTGTGCCCGACTGCGCGCCGGGAAACCCACCAGACACAGGCGTATCCATAAATTGAATACCGGTATCTTTAATTAATTGACCAATCTCTTCAGCTTCTGAGGGCTTGATAGTAGCGGACAGAATTACTGTGCTGCCTTTTGCCATATTTTTTGCAAGACCATCATCATCAAAAATGATTGATTTTGCCTGATTGCCATTCATTACCATCACGAAAACAGCATCACATTTTTTTCCAATATCAGAAATTGATATCTCTAACGAGCCGCCCATTTTTTTGAATGCTTCTTGGCGTGCAGGTAGAAGATCAGATCCAAAAACTTTAAATCCATTTTTTATCAAATTCAGAGCAATGCCACTGCCCATATCGCCTAATCCAATTACACCGATGTTTTTCATTTTTCACCTTTAATAAGTTGATCTTCCACCTGATAAGTCAAAAACTGCACCAGTGGTGAACGAGTTTTCTGAACTCGCCATCCAAGCTATCATACTGGAAATTTCCTGCACTTCTACGAAACGACCTCTTGGAATTTTTGACAGCATATAATCTATATGTTCTTGAGACATTTGATCAAAAATAGCCGTTCTGGCAGCAGCTGGAGTAACGCAATTCACAGCTATGTTGCTGTCAGCAAGCTCTTTTCCTAGCGACTTTGTCAATGCTATCACTCCTGCCT
>CACGIS010000086.1 GCA_902573175.1 Paracoccaceae bacterium
TTCAGTACTCGGACTGGAAAGCTATAAATGTACAGGCTCTTTTGACTGGTTCAGTTCTAGTCACGGGAGAAAAGTTATCAGTAAAATTCAGGCTTTTTGATGTTTTTTCAAACAATGAGCTTGGGAAAGGCCTTCAGTTTAATTCCACAAGACAGGGATGGCGCCGTATTGCACACAAGGTTGCTGATGAGGTTTATTCTCGAATAACAGGGGAGCAGGGATATTTTGACAGTCGTGTTGTTTATGTTGCGGAAACTGGGAAAAAAGGTTCCCGTAAAAAACGTCTAGCCATTATGGACTTTGATGGTGCGAATTCAAAATATTTGACTGATGGTTCATATATTGTACTGGCACCTCGGTTTTCACCTACAGGAGAACGCGTGTTATATACCAGTTATGAAACGGGAACTCCGCAGATATATGTAATAGAAGTCTCTACTGCCAAGAGGACAGTTTTAAAAAACCGGAAAGGAACTATGAGTTTTGCTCAACGTTTCTCTCCAGACGGTCAGTCTGTTGTTTACTCGTTAGAGCAGGGTGGTAACACTGATATTTATGTTATGAACTTGAGAAATAACTCAAGGGCTAGGTTGACAACAGCGCCATCTATTGAGACAGCGCCCAGTTTTTCCCCAGACGGATCCAAAATTGTATTTGAGAGTGACAGATCAGGTACTCAACAGTTATATGTGATGTCCTCCCTAGGAGGCAGCGCGAAAAGAATTAGTTCAGGAGATGGCCGGTACGGAACACCTGTCTGGTCTCCTCGTGGTGACAGAATAGCCTTTACTAAACAAAGTAGAGGTCGTTTTCATATTGGTGTTATGCGGGTTGATGGTTCCAAGGAAAGGTTATTAACAGCGTCTTTCTTAGATGAGGGGCCAACTTGGTCCCCAAACGGAAGAGTTATTATGTTTACCAGAGAGACGCAGGGAGAAAGAGGCGTTTCAGCTCTTTATTCTGTTGATATATCAGGAAGAAATTTGAAGAAAGTTACAACGAGAGATGGTGGGTCTGATCCATCTTGGTCACCACTTGGAAAATAACATGATTTGCAGGGTTAGTATTTCATGCTATCACTTAGCCTGAGAGGCGAATTATGACAAAATTTGGTTTATATTTTTGCGCGATTTTGATCATATTTTTTAGTGGATGCTCTCAAAGCGGCTCAACCGCATTTTTAGCACCTAGTACGCTTAGCGGTTCGAGTGCTAAATTCGAAGGTGACGTGAGCGATCCAGGATCAATAGCTTTTTTTAAAAATAATGTTGGTGATCGTGTGCTATTTTCTGTTGATCAATCAGATATAGATCAGTTGGGCAGAGATATTTTGTTGGCTCAAGTAGACTGGTTAAAAGTAAACTCTGATTACAAAATAATTATTGAAGGTCATGCGGATGAAAGGGGTACAAGAGAATATAATCTTGCGCTTGGAGCTCGAAGAGCCAACTCAGCTCGTGAATTTTTAGTATCAAGAGGGATAGAAAGCTCTCGTATCAAAACAGTCAGCTTTGGAAAAGAACGTCCGGTAGAGCTTTGTAGCAACGAAAAATGCTACAGTGAAAATAGACGAGCCGTTTCAGTAGTGTCTAACCTAAATTTTTAGTCGGAGTTTAAAATGATCAGGTTGGTTGCCATAATTTTTTTATTACTATCTGCACCAACTATCTTTTTTGCTGAAGAAAATAAAAAAACTTTAGCTGATATAAGACAAGACCTGAATATCCTTTATGTTGAAGTTTTGAAACTAAGACGTGAATTATCTACTACTCAGTCTGCTTCGATGACAACTAATAGTGAAGTCTCTGTTTTGGAAAGACTTGATGGCATGGAACAGGAGTTGCGGCGTTTAACTTCTGAGACAGAAAATTTAGAGTTCAGAATAAACAGTATTGTAAGTGACGGGATTAACAGGGTGCGAGATCTTGAATATCGTTTGGTGGAATTGGAAGGGGGCGATGTAAGTGAAATTGATTTTGCCACAACCCTCGGAGGTGATTTAGAAATTCCTCCGGAGAAAACTGTTGAAGAAAATTCTGGGCCTGAATTGGCAATTGGAGAAAAAGCTGATTATGAAAATGCGCAAAATGCTTTATTAGAGGAGCGTTTTGAAGACTCTTTGGTACTGTTTGAGCGCTTTTTAGAGAACTATCCGGATAGTCCGTTAAGCGCCTCTGTAATTATAGCCAAGGGAAATGCATATGAGGGGATTGGAGAGATCAAAAAAGCAGCAAGAGCATATCTAAATAGTTTTTCTTTATATGAAGACTCTTCTGTTGCTCCCGAAGCGCTAACCCTTTTGGGGAATGCCCTTGTCAGTTTAGGGCAAACAGATGCTGGATGCCAAACTTTAGCGCAAGTTCTAATGCGTTTTCCGGATTCTGATTTTAGTCTTGAGGCCGAAAAAATGATGTCGGAACTGCAGTGTCCTTGACTGTTAAAATTACGGCACCGATATTTGAGAAGCTTTCAGATTTAAAAGAAGAATATGGTTTCAATGAACTCGGTTTAGCTGTTTCTGGTGGAAGTGACAGTTTAGCAATGCTCTATATTTGTAATGATTGGGCACAGAAAAATAAAGTTAAACTGCATTGCTTAACGGTAGATCACAAGCTTCGTTCCGAGTCGGCAAAAGAGGCGGAATTAGTTGCAAACCACTGCAGCGGACTGGGTATAAATCATGAAATAGTTGAATGGAAACATGAAGGAAACATCAGTGGTAATTTGTCTGATTCGGCACGCTCAGCTAGATACAAATTAATTGATAAATGGCGCAAAGAGTTAAGTTTTGTTTTAGTGGGGCATACTAAAAATGATCAGATTGAAACCTTTTTTATGAATTTGAAAAGAGGATCTGGAATTGAAGGTTTGAAAGGTATGCCTTTAAGTTTCAAGAGACCTGAAGGTTATTTTGTACTCAGACCATTAATTTATTCTTCAAGAGAAAGCTTGCAACAGGTCCTTCAGGAAAAAAATATAAATTGGGTAAGTGATCCATCTAACTACAATGAGGATTTTGAAAGGATTTCCCAGCGTAAAACATGGGAAATATTGAAATCGGAAGGTTTTTCTGAGAGCCGTATCGAATTGAGTGTAGCTCATATGAGAAGGGCTCATGATGCTTTGAGACATATGCTGCCAATCCATTTTAAACAAATTGG
>CACGIS010000087.1 GCA_902573175.1 Paracoccaceae bacterium
AGAACTTTACTCTGCTTTCCTTTTCATCCGCTCTTGATGCACTGCGAATAGCAAATCGTATGTCAGGTAAAAAGCTTTATGACTGGACATTCATAGGCGAAAATGAGGAATTTGTGTCTTGCTCGGCGGGAACACAGTTCAAACTGGATAATTCCCTTGTCGAGTTACACAGAGACGATACAATCTTACTTTGCGGTGGAACTGCAATTCAAGAATCAACGACTAAAAAGCTTATTGGCTGGCTTCGCCGCGAAGCCCGAAGAGGTTTAATTATAGGTGGTCTTTGTACAGCCGCTTATCCAATGGCAAAAGCAGGCTTATTGGACGATAAAAAAGCTACAATTCATTGGGAAAATCAAGATAGTTTTGCAGAAGAATTTTTGGAGGTAGAATTAACAAAAACAGTCTTCGTTTGCGATGGTAATCGCTATACTACTGCAGGTGGAACATCTTCCATCGATCTCTTACTTAAAATTATCGCTGATGAACATGGAGAAGAGTTAGCAAACGCTGTAGCTGATCAAATGATATATTCATCCATAAGAACTGACCAAGATACCCAAAGGCTTTCAGTTCCCACAAGAATTGGTGTCAGGCATCCAAAATTGAGCAAAGTCATACAAATGATGGAAATCAACATAGAAGAGCCTATCAGCCCATCAATTCTTGCTAAAGACGTCGGCATGTCGACGCGGCAACTTGAAAGATTGTTTCGACGTTACTTAGATCGTAGTCCGAAACGCTATTATATGGAATTAAGACTTCAAAAAGCTCGGAATTTACTCATGCAAACAGATATGAGTGTGATTAACGTGGCCTTAGCGTGTGGTTTTACAGAAGGTGAAAAAGCTGTCCAATATAGAGAGATGGCGGAAAGAATAAAAGATGCTTTAGATTTTATGAAAGCAGCTGGACTTGAAGGCAAATCAGCTTATGAGCTTCGAACTGTTGATTTTTTTACAAGTCACGAGAGTTTACTTCTCGAGTACGAAGAAGCATTAACCCGTTTAGATTCAACGTCAGGTAATTGGCTTGCAGGTTCAGGTCATATGATTTGGATTGGGGACAGAACTCGTCAACCAGATGGTGCTCATATTGAATTTGCTCGCGGAGTATTAAATCCGATAGGGTTGAAATGTGGCCCTACCACTTCCGAAGAAGACTTAAAAGTTCTTTTGAACAAACTGAACCCTGAAAATGAAGCAGGAAAGCTTACTTTAATAGCTCGATTTGGAGCAGGTAGCGTGGGTGATCACCTTCCAAGATTGATAAAAGTTGTAGAACAGGAAGGAGCAGATGTTGTTTGGTGTTGTGATGCGATGCATGGCAATACAATTAAGTCATCTACAGGATATAAAACGCGGCCTTTCGAAAGTGTTTTGAGAGAAGTTAGAGAATTTTTTGAAATTCATAACGCAGAGGGGACAATTCCAGGTGGAGTTCATTTTGAAATGACAGGTCAGGACGTAACTGAATGTACTGGTGGTGTTCGAGCAGTTACGGACGAAAACCTTTCGGACCGGTACCATACGGCATGCGATCCAAGGTTGAATGCTTCTCAATCTCTTGAGCTGGCTTTTCTTGTTGCAGACGAATTGGTTTCCCGCAGGACAGCATACAAAGCAACTGGTGCTGCATGAGTAGTGTTATAAGTTAAGCCTAATTAAGTTTAAATAGCTCTAAGATTTGTCCTAAAACGGTATTTCATCATCAAAGTCTTGAGCTGCCGAAGGGCTGGAAGTGTCATTACCCGAGTTTGATGAAGTGTCATTAGCGTCACTAGAATAGTTATTCTCGTTGGACCCTCCAATATATCCACCTTGCGAACTGCTATCTCCTCTGCTATCCAACATTGTCAGTGTGCTAGTGTAGGGTCTTAGGACAACTTCGGTTGTATATCGGTCTTGGCCAGATTGGTCCTGCCACTTTCTTGTTTCTAATTGCCCTTCGATGTAAACTTTTGAGCCTTTTTTTAAATATTGCTCAGCAATTCGAACTAAGGGCTCAGAAAATATAGCAACGGAGTGCCATTCCGTTTTTTCTCTTCTTTCGCCAGTATTTTTGTCTCTCCAGCTTTCCGATGTTGCTATACGAAGGTTGCAAACTTTACCACCATTTGGAAAACTGCGGACTTCAGGGTCTACACCCAAATTACCCAAGATGATTACTTTATTTACTGAGCCAGCCATTTTAATTCCCTTCGAATCTTATTTCTGAGGCATTTATAATCTTTACAAAATTTAAAACTAGCAAAATCAATCGAAAATCATTCAACTGCAAGTTTTATAACAGGCGTCATTTCCGATAGCTTGGTCTCACTCAAGTGGCACTTTATTTGATGGCCTATTGATATATCCCTCTGAGGTGGAATTTCCTTTTCACATAAATCGCCTGGCACATTTTTTTTCCAACGACAGCGGGTTTGAAAAGGGCAACCACTTGGTGGGTCCATTGCCGATGGAATGTCGCCCTCAAGAACAATATGCTCTTTTTCGACGCTCGTATCTGCTATAGGAACTGCTGACAAAAGAGCCTCAGTATACGGGTGATAAGGTGGTGAAAAAACCTGATCAGTCGTTCCTAGTTCAACAACATGTCCCAAATACATAACCATCACTCGGTCTGAAAGATATCGAACGATTGAAAGATCATGGCTAATAAATAAAAGGGTTGTTTTTTCATTTCTCTGAATTTCCATCAACAAATCAGTTACTGCAGCCTGAACTGAAACATCTAGAGCTGAAACTGGTTCATCAGCTACAACTATTCTTGCGCCTCCCGCAAAAGCTCTTGCTATACCCACTCTTTGTTTTTGACCACCTGACAGTTGCCTTGGCATTCTTTCGGCAAAAGCTCGAGGAAGCTTTACCAGATCGAGAAGCTCTAACATTCGTTCGCTGCGATCTTTATCACTTTTACCAAATCGAAAAATTTCTAATGCACGAATTATCTGTCGACCAACAGTCATAGAAGGGTTTAATGTATCAAAAGGGTTTTGAAAAACCATTTGAATATCTGCTACCGTTTGAGTATTTCGGCTTTCTATAGGCGTATCCCCAATCGATTTATTATCCAAAAGCACAGCGCCATCTGTAGCGGTTTCCAACCCCATTAAAACTTTGGCTAAGGTTGATTTTCCGCAGCCTGACTC
>CACGIS010000088.1 GCA_902573175.1 Paracoccaceae bacterium
CCACTAGCACTTTCTCAAAACAAACACAGGAAGAAGTTTTAATAGACGGATATCCAGTAAAGCTTATTTCTGGAATTGACTTGGTAAATATGTTTAAGCATTTAAATCTCATTAACGATAACTCGATAAAAACTTATTGGGTAAAAAATATTTTAAGTGGCGAGTAAACTATTGTTCATTAAATTTTTGATTATCTACAGAAAAACATGGTTCCAATTTGGAAATTCAATTACTTCTTCATAAAAAACCGTCAATTAATTATGTTTTGATCTGAAAAGATTTTAGTGCTTATGCTACAGAAATTAAATATTAATGACTTGAAAGATGGAAACGAACAGTCAGTTCTGTTAAGACAGTTTTTAAAAGAATGTGACTTGGAAACAATAAAAACCTTAATAGGCGAAGTACAATCTTCTGTTTCATTAAATAGTCAAATTAAGGGTTTTGTTTATCAAGACGTCGTAAATAACCTCGGTCAGAGATTAGGTTTTGATGTAGAGTTTGGAAGATATCGTGGCAATCCGAATGCATTGAATCACGATGGGCTTTGGTCGGGAAATAATGTTAAGCTTTTGATTGAGACAAAGGCCACCTCCACCTACCAGATAGATCTTTCTAAATACATATCTTATTCAATTAAGATATTTGAGAAATATAATTTAGATAAAAAACCTCCGATATTATTGGTTTTGTTTGATGAGAATACAGCAAACTTGGAGGCTCAAATTCGAGGCAGCAGAGAGGATGACAAGATCAGCGTGATAGGTATAGATGCGTTGACTGTTTTAGTTGAATTTGCTCAAAATCTTGGAGGCGGTCCTGCTCTGAAAGCAATTCAATCTTCATTGTGTCCAAGAGATTATACCCGACTTGATCAACTCATTTTTACTATCTCTGATGTAGTATCAGAAATAGTCACATTAAGTTCAAGCGGCGAAAGCGTTTCAGGAAAAATTGAATATGGGCCAACTAAGCTGGCCAAAAATAAAATCGTAAAAAAACTGGAGCGAGATGGAATACTTGTTGAGAGTATGTATGATCGCTTTTTTAAAGATACAGCTGGTAAAAAGTATTATTGTTATTTTCTGAAAAGGTTCCACAGAAAGGATCAGCAGTACTGGCTTTCTATTGAAATGGATGTTTTAAAAAAAATAATTGCGACAGAAAGCGATCTCTGTTTGGCTTTGGAAAATAAGCCTTTTTTCATTCATTTTGATTATCGAAAGTTGGAAGAATGTCGATCACTTCTTAATACTTTTACACGAGGAAAAAAGGAATTTATACATCTAGGGCTTTTGGATTTGAATGGGGATGTAATATTATTATTGCCTAAATCAAAATCAAATTTGCTGTTGAATTTATACCTATCAATGTACTAACTTATTTCAATGGAACACGTGGCTCTATTTTCAGGTATGGGTGGGTTTATCAAAGCAACTGATAGTCTTGGATTTAATACTTGCTGGGCCAATGAAATTGACGAGGCCTGTTGCGATGTACTTAGACTTAATTTCCCCAACACTAAAGTCAGCCAATCTCCAATTGAAGAAATATGCAAAGAAGATTTAAAAAACCTTCCTGATGAAATAGATTTGCTAACAGCAGGTTTTCCGTGCCAGTCTTTTTCTGTGGCGGGTGGAGCAACTGGTTTCGAGGATGATCGTGGAAAATTGTTTTTCGAAATTTCTCGTATTATTTCCCAAATGAAGTCACCTCCAAAAGTTGTGTTGTTAGAAAATGTCCCCAACATTAAAATATTTGATCAAGGAGCTTGGCTAAAGGTCATCTTAAACGAAATGAGATTTGCTGGTTATTGGGTCAAGGAAAGCCATGCAGCTATACTAAGCGCAGCAAAAGTCGCTGGCTCCCCTCAAATAAGAGAACGCTTATTTATTGTGTGTTGTCATAAAAATAACTTTAAGAGTAACCCATTTAATTTTTCAGCTATTCAACCTAATAGGTTATCTAATGTTTTTGATATAATAGATAGAACTAGCCAAAAAGAAAATGATTACTACTTGCCGGATGACAGTAAGTATTTTTCAATGATAAGCGATATCGCTGGTGAAGAAAGATCTAAAAAGCTTTTCCAAATTAGACGAACTGTTGCTCGAGCTTGTGCAGATGGTGTATGCCCAACATTAACAGCAAATATGGGCGATGGTGGACATAACGTTCCATTTGTTTTTGACAACTTTGGTTTGCGACGGCTAACGGAAAATGAGTGTATGAAGTTGCAAGGTTTTGAGCCTAAAAGTTTTATTTGGCCACCAAACACACGAAAAAAAGTGAAGCTAAAAATGATTGGCAATGCAATAAACGTGCATTTAGTAAAGAAAATTGTAAAAGAAATAAAAACCCAACTATTAAATTGTGAAATCGAAGATGACAGAAGAAAATACTATAAAATGGCGCTTCCCGCTTAGTGGTGGTGGTCTTCAAAACGGTTTTAATGATGGAGCGATTGATCATTTCAAAGGTCACCGGTTGTCATCTTTAGTAAGAGAAGTAATTCAAAACTCGTTAGATGCTGGAGATGGAACTGATAGACCAATAAAACTAAAATTTGAAATTCAAGAAATCAACAAATCCAGTTGTCCTGAAGCGGTAGAGCTAACAGAGCATTTGGAGGCCTGTAAAGTTGTTGCCGGCCAACAAAAATTGAAAGATGTGGATGCATATTACTCAAATGCTCTTAAGCTTATTAGTGAAAAAGAAAGAATTAGATTTTTAGTTGTACACGATTGGAATACTACAGGATTAGAAGGGCCTTTAGATAAGCCATTTGGAGCCTGGTATGCTTTAGTAAAAGGCTCCGGCGTAACACAAAAGCCTGATGGATCTCTAGGATCATTTGGTCATGGATCAAAGGCTCCATTTTCTTTGAGCGCAATTAGGTCAATTTTCTACCTTACAAAAATTAAGTCTGAGTCAAAAATCGAAACGAGGTTTCAAGGTAAAAGTATTCTTCAATCGCACACAGAACCAAGCTCGGGATTGCTCACTCAGGGAACAGGGTTTTATGGATGGTCCCAAAACTGC
>CACGIS010000089.1 GCA_902573175.1 Paracoccaceae bacterium
AAAAATTACATCTATCTAGGGTGACTAAAGTCTATGAAACTTTAGAACGTCCTTTAGTTCCAGTTTTAGCCCAAGTTGAGAAAAATGGGATTAAAGTAGATAGAGAAACGCTAAGTCGTATGTCAAATGCGTTTGCCCAGAAAATGGCTGGCCTTGAGGCTGAAATTTATGAAATGGCTGGTGAGTCTTTTAATGTGGGAAGCCCAAAGCAATTGGGTGAAATTATGTTTGATAAGCTAGGTTATGAGGGTGGAAAAAAGGGAAAAAATGGAGCCTATGCGACTGGAGCTGACATACTCGAAGACTTGGCGACGAACTATGATTTCCCTAAAAGGGTGCTAGATTGGCGGCAATTAAGCAAACTTAAATCTACTTATACTGACGCACTACAAGATCACATAAATCCAAACACTGGCCGTGTTCATACTTCATATTCTATTGCTGGAGCTGTTACTGGTCGATTATCTTCAACTGAGCCTAACCTACAAAACATACCAGTCAGGACAGAAGATGGACGGCGCATTAGAGAAGCATTTGTCGCTGAAGATGGCAATATCTTGGTAAGCCTAGATTATAGTCAAATTGAGCTAAGAATTTTGGCTCATATAGCACAAATTGATGCCCTAAAGCAGGCATTTCATGATGGCTTGGATATTCATGCTATGACAGCTTCAGAAATGTTTGATGTCCCTCTAGATGAAATGACATCTGAAATTCGTCGTCAGGCAAAAGCTATAAACTTTGGGGTAATCTATGGAATTTCTGGCTTTGGACTTGCAAGGAATTTACGCATTCCGCGTTCTGAGGCGCAAGGTTTTATAGACCGTTACTTTGAGAGATTTCCTGGAATAAAGGAATATATGGATAAGACTGTAAAATTCAGTAAAGAAAACAACTATGTGGAAACGCTGTTTGGTAGAGTTATTCACACGCCTGAAATAAATGCAAAGGGTCCAATGGCTGGTTTTGCAAAAAGAGCAGCTATTAATGCGCCTATTCAGGGCACTGCCGCCGATATTATTCGACGCGCAATGATTAGAGTGCCAGACGCAACAAAAGATTTACCAGCAAAAATGCTTCTTCAGGTGCACGATGAGTTATTATTTGAAGTTAAAGAAGAGTATTGTGAGGATTTGATTGCTCAGGTCCAGTCCGTTATGGAAGCGGCTTCACTTCCTTTTTTGAAAATGGATATACCCTTGTCAGTCGATGCTGGCCGGGGAATTAATTGGGCAGAGGCGCATTAGAGATGATGATAATTGACAATCTCCAATATGCCAATTGGTCGGAAAAAATATTTAAGCAGATGAGAGAGGGTAAAGTGGACGCTGTTCATGTGACCATCTCTTACCATGAGACTTTTCGTGAAACAGTTTTGAATTTTGAAAAATGGAACCTCTGGTTTGATAAATATTCAAACCTAATCATAAAGGGTTCTACTGCAGCAGATATTGACTTAGCAAAAAAAACAAATCGAACAGCTATATTTTTTGGTTTTCAAAATCCGTCACCCATAGAAGACGATATTGGTTTGATTCAAATTTTACATACCCTTGGGGCTCGCTTCATGCAGCTGACCTATAATAATCAATCGTTACTGGCTACCGGATGCTATGAAGACAACGACGCCGGTATCACTAGAATGGGTAAACAGGTGATAAAAGAAATGAACCGCGTGGGAATGGTTGTAGATATGAGCCACTCTGCAGATCAATCGACCATTCAAGCAGTGGAGATATCAGAGCGCCCAATAGCAATAACCCATGCTAATCCTTTTTCATGGCATCCTGCCCTTAGAAACAAGCGGGATAACGTAATAGAAGCCGTCGTATCGAATGGAGGAATGATTGGTTTTTCTTTATATCCTCATCATTTAAAAAATGGTTCCCAGTGCACTTTAGCTGATTTTTGTTCAATGGTTGCTCAATCAGCTGACAAATATGGTGTTGGAAGCCTAGGTATTGGCTCAGATCTATGCCAAGACCAGCCTGATAGTATTGTAGAGTGGATGAGAGTCGGACGTTGGAGCAAAACAATTGATTATGGTGAGGGTTCCTCTGACAATCCCGGATTCCCAAAACAGCCAGACTGGTTTTCAGATAATAGAGATTTTAAAAATATTGAAAAAGGTTTAACTGATGTTGGCTTTGATAAAGATGAAATTGAGGCCGTTATGGGAAAAAATTGGTATAATTTTTATACAGATAATTTTATAGGATTAGATTGAATGATCTAGATCTTCGGATTTGATTATAGGGAAAAAAGAAGAGGCGGACTCAATCCCGAACCAATTTTCGTTGTCGTGTTTTTTATGTTGGCCAATTTCAACAAGGCGATAGAAGGTTTTTCGATCTATCAGCGCCTCCAAGCCGTTACGAATATGGATATATGGAGCAGGCTCGTCTGATATGGCATCCCTTTCTACGCGTATTGGATTTTCAATGTTCGCGATAACTTGGTCGCCCACATGGGTCTCAAATTTAAGTGCCCTCTCCCCATTAATTTCAATCTCATTGAAATCAACCGCGATAAAAGGGGCATCATCCACTTGTATTCCAACTTTTTCCACGGGAGTGACAAGAAAGTATTTGCCATCTTCAACTTTCAATATTGATGAAAATAATTTTACGAGCTCAAACCTTCCAATTGGGGTTCCCAAATAAAACCAAGTACCATTTCTGGCAATTCGAATATCTAAATCGCCGCAAAATGGTGGATTCCAAGTCATTACTGGGGGTGAAGTTTGAGATTTTGTCGCGGCACGAGCTGCTGCTGCAATTCCTTCAGCGCTTGGAGTATTAGCTTTTTTGTTATTCATAATTTGTAAAAAACCTTTTTTCTTCACTTTATTCGGATTTGATATGGTTGCCAAACCATCAAATTGGTTATATTAGTTTACCAATTATAGAGAAACATAATGTATTTAACAGACCCAGACCCTACTATTTTAGCAAAAAAAATGGAGTTAGTTGATAAGCTGCTTTCATT
>CACGIS010000090.1 GCA_902573175.1 Paracoccaceae bacterium
GATAAATTGATCCTTACTACCTACATCGATTAGTACTTTTCCGTCAAAACCTTCATTTAACATCAAAATACTTGAGTCATGCCTGACCCAACTTTGCTCGTCATTACCAAGGTACGCAGCGAGTTGCTTTCTTCCCCAATCAGTCCCCGTCGGATTGCAAATAGGCGCTAAAGCAGAAATTGATTTAAAACGACCTGGGATTCCCATGCCAATTGTTAACGCACCATGCCCGCCCATAGAGTGTCCCATGATCGACTGGCGTGCCATATCAACATTAAAATTTTCTTTTATGAGGTCGGTTAAATCAACGGTTATATAATCCCACATTTGAAAATTATTAACCCAGGGTTGTTTGGTAGCATTTAAATAAAATCCTGCACCCTGTCCAAGGTCATAGTCATCATCATCAGGCACATTACTACCTCTAGGTGATGTATCAGGGAAAACTATTGCTACGCCAAACTCTTCCGCAGCTGCTTGAGCGCCAGCCTTTGTCATGGCATTTTCATGGGTGCAAGTTAAACCCGACAAATACCAAACTAACGGAACGGGTTCGCTGGTTGCAATTGAAGGCATGAAAATGCCAAAAGTCATATCGCAATTACAAGCTTCTGACCAATGCTGATATACGCCCTGCATTCCTTTAAAGCATTTGTTTTCTGATTGTGTTTTCATAAAATTTCCTCAAAAAGGGTCAAGCTAAACTGAATACCATAAAGACATTGATTTTCTAAAAAGAGTCAATTTAGGCTACTAACCCACGCTATAGTAAAAGAAACGGTAAATATAGAAAGTACTGTAGATAAAAAAATAGCCGCAGATGCACGTTTAGGCGCGACATTATAGTGCTGGGCGACCATAAAAATATTTCCTGCTACCGGAAGTGACGCTGCAGCAATCATTACAGTTGCAGCATACAGTTCAACCTTAAAAATATAAAATACTGCTATACAAACTGCAAAAGGATGTAGCACCAGCTTGCAAAAGCTTAGCCATGCGGCAACCTCAAACCTTTCGGTAGATTTTTGTGCCAGAGAAGCACCAATTGCAAACAAGGCGCCAGGAGTGGCGGCAGACCCTAACATTACTATAAAGTCGTTAATGGGCCTTGGAATAGACCACCCACTTGCAGACCATAGCAAACCACAAATTATCGAAACAATCATTGGATTTTTCATTAGTCCGGCTAGTACTCGATAAAAAAGAAAAATATCTAATTTTTTGTCTTTGCTAGCTACAATTATGAGAACAATTAATGATCCAAAAACAATTAAATCAATAGCTAATATAATCATTATAAAACCTACAGATTCAGGACCCATCAAAATAGCTAACATAGGTATTCCCAAAAAACCTACGTTGCCAATAACAGAACACTGAGCCTCAACCGCAGCCTCCGACGGAACCTTTTTTCTGAAAATAGCAACAGCTGTCGCTAAAAAATAAATTATCAGTGACGCAGATAGATAGGCATATATGAATTCAGGATCATAAAGCTCACTCAATGATAAATCCGATGAAAACCGAAAAAGCATTGCCGAAAGAGCAAAATAGAAAACAAACTTTGTCAAATATGCGGTGGCTTCGGCTGAAAAAAACCGACTTATAGCCGCCGAATACCCTAAAGCAATAAGAGCAAAGAACGGAATTGTCTTATAAAATATTTCAATCATTTAACTGTGTTTTTAAACCAGGCACGGTATTTGAATTAAGGGAGTTTTATTAAAATATCACAACACTTCTTATGCTTTTACCTTCATGCATTAAATCAAAACCTTTATTAATATCGTCCAAAGAAAAGCTATGCGTGATCATAGGGTCTATTTGAATTTTTCCCTCCATATACCAATCTACTATTTTTGGAACTTCCGTCCGACCGCGTGCGCCCCCAAAAGCTGTACCTTTCCAAACGCGACCTGTAACCAACTGAAAAGGTCTAGTTGAAATTTCTGCACCCGCTGGAGCAACCCCAATTATTATACTTTCTCCCCAGCCTTTATGAGCACTTTCAAGGGCTGTTCTCATCACATTTACATTACCTGTAGCATCAAAAGTATAATCTGCACCTCCATTTGTTACACTGACTAAGTGCGCGACCAAATCATCATTTATATCTGAAGGATTAACAAAGTCTGTCATACCAAATTTTTCAGCCATGGACTGCTTACCAGAATTTAAATCCACACCAACTATTTGATCTGCGCCTGCAAGCTTTAAACCTTGAATTACATTTAATCCAATACCCCCAAGGCCAAAAACTATGGCACGACTTCCAATTTCAACTTTCGCAGTATTCATAACTGCACCAAGTCCCGTAGTCACGCCACAGCCAATGTAGCAAACTTTTTCAAAAGGGGCATCGGAATTAATTTTGGCTAAAGCTATCTCTGGGAGAACGGTGTAATTTGAAAAGGTTGAACACCCCATATAGTGCAAAATAGGAGTTCCATCGAGCATGCTAAATCGACTGGTTCCGTCCGGCATTAATCCTTGGCCTTGTGTCTCGCGTATCGCCTGACAAAGATTTGTTTTGGGATTTAGGCAATATTCACACTGTCTACACTCAGGAGTGTAAAGAGGTATGACATGGTCACCAACTTTCAAATCTTTAACGCCAGACCCTATTTCAACTACAACTCCTGCTCCTTCGTGACCAAGTATTGCCGGAAATAATCCTTCCGGATCAGCACCTGAAAGAGTAAACTCATCAGTATGACAAATCCCAGTAGCTTTGATTTCTATTAAAACTTCGCCTTCTTTAGGTCCTTCTAGATTAACTTCTATAACCTCAAGAGGTTTCCCTGCTTCTAAAGCAACAGCTGCCCTTGTTTTCATTGGTACCCCCATTAATACATCACCAACTACAACATGAACGGTTGCCTTTAACTTGCCAAGAAAAAATTTTTTACCGGTAGGAAATAGGTAAATGCAAAAACTATTAATTCATTCTATATTTTTGATGA
>CACGIS010000091.1 GCA_902573175.1 Paracoccaceae bacterium
CAATGAAATAAAATGTTAATTTATTAGAGTTGTTTGAGACTAATGCTTCTTGGGTCTAAAATTAATGTCCAATTAATCAAAAATTTTAAATGAATTCAAGATTTCTTATCTCTTATAATTAGTATAACGACTTATTATAAAAAGTTATACATGAGGTGCTGTTGTGGAAAATTATAGGATTATTTTTAGAGTATTCAGAGTTCTTGCTTGTATTTTTACTTTATTCTTTGCCTCAGCATCAATTGCGAATGTAAATAGTGTTGAATTTAGATTTTCTTTGTTGAGCGTCCTAGCACAAAACGCTGAAGCTATAGAATTTTATGAGGAAAATGGATTTAAACCTATTTGGGTTGGTGGCGATAGATATGCCAGAGAAAGGACATCTTATTTTTTTAAAGAACTCAAAAATACATCAAAGCATGCCTTACCAACTCGCCGTTATGATCCTGACTATTTAAAAAATCAGTTTAAAAGGGCCCGAACTGCCACTGAACTTGGATCAATAGAAGCATTGATTACGCTGAAATTCTTAAATTATTCATCTAATCTTCAAACTGGCATTCTGAAACCAGCTTCAGTAGATAAAGAGATTGTTCGAAAAGTTCCTTACAGAAGCGCAGCTGCCTATTTAAAAACTTTACTTTCAGTCAGCCCACAGGAATTTTTCGGTGGCCTTCATCCACAGTCCACGCAGTACACTGTCCTTCTTTCGGAAAAAAAGCGTCTTGAAAAAATTATCTCCCAAGGAGGTTGGTATAGTGAATTGCCGACCGAACTCTTGAGGCCAGGTGATATTGGAGACAGTGTTGTGCTTCTTCGTAACGCTTTAATTAAGCGTGGATATTTAAAAAGTAACTCATCTGAAGTTTATGATGGCAATCTTCGACGAGCAGTGCAGCTATTCCAACTTAGGCATGGTTTAGCTCCAGATGGGATAGCAGGTCCAGCAACATTTTCCGAAATTGAGAAGAGCGCTGAGGAAAGGCTGGCATCTGTAATTGTAGCCTTAGAAAGGGAGAGGTGGACAAATTTTGATCTGGGCTCGCGTCACGTTGTAGTAAATTTACCAGATTTTTCGACCAAATTATTTGAAGATGGAGCACTTGTCTTCGAGACAAGAAATGTGATCGGGACTCCGGTAGATGAACAGAGGACGCCAGAATTTTCAGATATAATAGAGCATATAATCACTAACCCTACCTGGAATGTGCCAAAATCAATCACCTTGAAAGAGTATTTGCCTGAAATGCAAGAAGACCCATTAGCTCATGATTATTTAGAGTTGGTTGATCTGGACCGTGAAATTGTCCCACGATTTTTAGTGGATTTCAACGAATTTGATGAAGAGACTTTTCCTTATGATTTGAAACAAATGCCCTCAATAACTAATGCTTTGGGTTTAGTTAAGTTTATGTTTCCAAATCAATATAGCATCTATCTTCACGATACTCCTTCCAAGCCCTTATTTGATTTGGAGGTAAGAGCTTTCTCTCATGGGTGCATTCGATTACAAAAACCATTTGAATTTGCTTATGAACTACTTAAACCACAGACTTCTGATCCAGAGTCGCAATTTCAAGAAGCTATGGATACGGGGGAGGAAACAGTAGTTTATTTGCGAAAACCTGTACAGGTTCATTTAATTTATAGAACTGCGTTTGTGGATGAGTTAGGGGTAATTAATTATAGACGGGATATTTATGGACGCGATGCAGCAATTTATGAAGCCCTTATCGAAGCGGGCATTCAGGCAAGGCCAGTATCTGGATAAAAGCTCAGAGGTTTTTGTTAAATAGGATTGAAATGAAATTTACTGTTCAGGAAATAGCTAAGTCAATTGGTGCCGAGTGTTTTGGTGATCCGGAAGTAAAGGTGTCATCGGTCGCAGAACCCAAACTGGCCTCCGAGCTGGATATTGCCTTAGCAATTAGTCCTAAATATCTTGATGATTTGAAACATACCTCTGCTAAGTGCGCTCTACTTACACTAGGAAGTGATTGGACTAAGTATGATTTAAGTGCAGCTATATTAGTATCTAGACCTAGATATGCGATGTCCTCTATTTCCAAAATGTTAGATAGGGGGCAGAACTATAAATCAGGTATTCATCCATCATCGATAATCGATCCAAGCGCGCAAATAGGAAACAATGTTCTTATTGGTGAAATGGTTGTTATTTCTTCTAACGCTCAGATTGGTGATAACTCTATCATTGGCCCACAGTGTTACATAGGTTCTAATTCAATTTTAGGAAATAATTGTTATCTCCGCGAGGGAGTGAAAATTGGTTCTGATGTCATTATTGGTGATCGTTTTTGTGCTCAGCCTTCTGCCATTGTTGGAGCAGATGGGTTTTCATTCGTTACTGAAAAGTCTTCTGCTGTTGAGGAAGTTAGGACGGATTTAAGCAAATCAACCGTTAATAAAAATGACAATCAAATTTGGCATCGTATACATTCCCTTGCAGGCGTTATTATAGGAAACGATGTGGAAATTGGCTCAAATACTTGTATTGATCGCGGGACAGTAAAACCTACTTCAATAGGGAACGGTGTTAAGGCTGATAATTTAGCTCAAATTGGGCATAACGTCCAAATTGGGAATAATACTCTTATCTGTGCTCAAGTTGGTATAGCTGGCAGTGCTGAAATAGGTAATAATGTTGTTTTGGGGGGACAGTCAGGCATAAGCGATAATATATTTGTGGGTGATAATGTTATAACCGGTGGAGCAACAAAAGTACTTTCAAATATTCCGGCTGGTCGTGTCATGTTAGGCTATCCAGCTATGAAAATGAATACTCAGTTAGAAGTTTATCGAAATCTGAGAAAATTA
>CACGIS010000092.1 GCA_902573175.1 Paracoccaceae bacterium
AGATCCAATAGATTTTTCGGAGTTGATTGCTCATCATTATGCTCTGCGGGAAAACCAACTTAGAACAATGGGATTTTCTAAAATACGCGAGATTTGGATGGATCGTGCAGCAAAACTTGGAAAAAAAATAACGGCTCGTACGCCAAATTTTGAATATCAAGGTATATTTGACTCTGTTGATGAAAAAGGGCAGTTGATTATAATAAATAATGGTGAAAAAAAGAAAATTGCTGCCGCTGAAATTTTTTTTTAAATATTGGGTAGAATATAATGCTACTTGCTATTGATTGTGGAAATACAAATACAATCTTTTCGATTTGGAATGGGACTAAATTTGTTTCAACCTGGCGTACGGCTACTGATCACCAAAGAACAGCAGATCAATATTTTGTATGGTTATCAACATTAATGTCATTACAAAATATAAAGGCTGATATTACTGATGTAATAATTTCATCTACAGTGCCCCGCGTTGTTTTTAACCTAAGAGTTTTATCCGACCGCTATTTTAATACTCGTCCCATTGTTGTCGGAAAGTCGGACTGTCAAATACCGATAGAGGTTCGAGTAGATGCTGGCACAGCCGTAGGCCCGGATAGGATTGTTAATTCAGTTGCTGGCTATAATCTTTTTGGCGGTAATCTGATTATTGTAGACTTTGGAACTGCTACGACTTTTGATGTAGTTGATCATGATGGTGCTTACGTAGGTGGTGTAATAGCTCCAGGTGTGAATTTGTCACTTCAAGCACTACATCAAATGGCTGCAGCTTTGCCACATGTTGATATCGCAAAACCAAAAGAGGTTATAGGAAGAAATACAGTTTCTTGTATGCAGTCGGGAGTATTTTGGGGCTATATCGGCTTAGTAAAAGAAATTTGCAGAAAAATAAAAGAAGAAAAAAGAGAGAAAATGAAAGTTGTTGCTACGGGCGGACTAGCTCCATTGCTTCAGTCAACAGAAGCACTGTTCGAAAACGTAGATGAAAACTTAACTATGCAAGGCCTTAGACTAATTTTTGATTATAACAAAAGCATAGAAAGTTTATGACTAAAGACCGATTGATTTATTTACCACTAGGTGGTGCCGGTGAAATTGGCATGAACCTTTATGTTTATGGTTACGGGCCTAAGGATAAGGAAAGATTAATAATCGTTGATTTGGGAGTTGCTTTTCCCGATATGGATACAACACCTGGTATAGACTTAATATTTCCTGACATTGCGTGGCTTACGGATCGACGTAACCAAATCGAAGCAATTTTTATTACACACGCTCATGAAGATCATATAGGAGCTCTTGGGCATCTTTGGGCTAAATTGGGTGCACCAGTTTATGCTAGAAATTTTACGTCCAAAATAGCGATCCGAAAGTTAGAAGAAAATGGCCAAACTGGTCAAATTGTCAACGTAGTATCTTCATGGCCTTATATCACAAAAGTTGGGCCGTTTGAGGTATCCTATATCCCTGTCTCGCATTCTATACCCGAAAGTAGTGCTTTGGTGATTGATACTCCAAAAGGAAGGTTAATCCATAGCGGTGATTTTAAGCTAGATGAGAAGCCGGTTGTAGGAGAGGCTTTTGATCATCAATTGTGGCAGAAAATCTGTTCTTCAGGTGTGCGTGCCTTCATATGCGATAGTACAAATGTGTTTTCTGAAAATGAAGGTCGATCAGAATCTGAAGTCGCGCCTGAAATTCGGAAACTGATTGAGAAAAGTTCTGAAATGGTCGTTGCTACAACCTTTGCTAGTAATGTGGCACGTATTAAATCAATTGCAGAGGCTGCTGAAGAAGCAGGTAGATCGGTTTGTTTAATGGGTAGAGCTATGAAGAGAATGATTGAGGTCTCTCTTGAATCAGGCGTATTATCTGAATTCCCAAAGTTAATATCTCCAGAGGATGCTAAAACAGTTCCAAAGCGAAATCTTTTACTAATTGTTACAGGGTCACAGGGAGAAAGACGGGCAGCATCAGCTCAACTTGCTAACGGAAAATATCAAGGCATGACACTGAGTGCAGGTGACCTTTTTCTATTCTCGTCCAAGACAATACCTGGAAACGAGCGCGGTGTTATTAAAATAATAAATCAACTATCTGAGAAGGGAGTTGATGTGGTTGACGATACCTCTGGCAAATATCACGTGTCAGGTCATGCAAACAGACCTGAAATATCAAAAATCCATGATATTGTGTCTCCACAGTTTCTTCTGCCCATGCACGGCGAACATCGGCATTTGCGTGAGCACGTAAAATTAGGTGCGGCTAAAGGTATTGCTGGGTTATTAGCAACGAATGGAATGATGGTAGATCTTTCGGGAAACAAACTTAAGGTAGTCGATCACATAAATACTGGTCGAGTTTATTTAGATGGTACGTCGAAATTTGGTGCCCTAGATGGAATTATTCGGGATCGCATCAAGCTTGCTGTAAGTGGATTAATTGTTGTGAGTATTATTATTGATGAGAATGATGAGATGCTAGGAGAGCCCTGGTGTGAGATAAGGGGATTGGCGGATTTTGGTCATTCTGATTGCAATTTTATAGATGTTTTAGAAGAAGACGTAAGTCAGTATATGGGCCGTTCATCACTAAGCATAATTCAAGACGACGATAGATTGGAAAAAGAAATAAAGAGCATTGTACGACAAACAGCCTTGGCTGAGATTGGTAAAAAACCAGAAGTAACTATAATTATAAGCCGCTTAAGTTAACTAACTAGCAAGACGATCACTAAAGCTCTGAGATAAAAAACCTGGGGTATGTTCGCCTAAACCCACAA
>CACGIS010000093.1 GCA_902573175.1 Paracoccaceae bacterium
TTCGTTGATGCAGCAATGCCTGGAATGCTCCCAGTAATTAATGAATTCTGCGTAGAACAGGCAGTAAAAACGGGCCTGGGTCTTAAAGCTGAAATTAACCTGTGGTCTGCTTTCGACCGAAAAAACTACTTCTATCCAGATTTACCGCAAGGCTATCAAATTTCACAGTTATATCATCCGATTGTTGGCGAGGGTGAAGTAATCGTCGATATGGAACCAGGTATAGCGAGACGAGTTCGGATAGAGCGAATTCACATGGAACAAGATGCCGGAAAATCTATTCATGACATGGACCCGAATATGTCTTTCGTTGACCTAAACAGAACCGGTGTATGCTTAATGGAAATCGTCAGCCTTCCAGATATTAGGGGACCGGAGGAGGCCGCGGCCTACGTGGTCAAATTACGACAAATAATGCGATATTTGGGAACTTGCGATGGAAATATGCAGAATGGAAACTTAAGAGCTGACGTGAACGTATCTGTTTGTCTGCCAGGCCAATATGAGAAATATCAACAGACAAATGATTTCAGTCACTTGGGAATACGATGCGAGATTAAAAATATGAATTCTATGCGTTTTATTCAACAAGCAATAGAAGTTGAAGCTCGTCGCCAAATCGCAATTTTAGAGGCGGGTGGCAAAGTTGAACAAGAAACTCGATTGTATGATCCTGATAAAAGTGAAACGCGATCAATGCGATCAAAAGAAGAAGCGCATGATTATAGATATTTTCCTGATCCTGATCTTTTACCTCTAGAAATTGATCAAAATTGGGTTGAGTCCATACGTTCTAGTTTGCCAGAACTACCTGACGAAAAAAAGTTACGTTTTATAAATGATTTTAATTTAACTGAATATGATGCTGGCGTTTTGACAGCGGAATTTGAGTCTGCTGATTTCTTTGAGTCAGTGGCTAGCTCATGTGAGGGAAAACTAGCTGCGAATTGGGTTATCAACGAGCTGTTTGGTCGTTTGAAAAAGGATGATCTTTCGATAAATGAAAGTCCAGTATCGCCAAATCAACTTGCGGGTATAATATCTCTTATACAGAGTGAAGACATAAGTGGAAAAATTGCAAAAGAATTGTTTGAAATAGTCTATAGCGAGGGTGGAGATCCAAACGAAATCGTCGAAAAACGCGGGATGAAACAAGTGACTGATACATCTGCGATAGAACAGGCAGTGGAAAAAGTAATAAATGACAACCCTGACCAAGTGGCGAAGGCTAAAATAAACCCCAAGCTAACTGGTTGGTTTGTAGGTCAGGTAATGAAAGCCACTGGTGGGAAAGCCAACCCCAAATCAGTAAACGAAATTGTTTCAAAAAAACTAAACTTATGACCAGTGGAATTACTTTTTCACTTTTCAGTTAGTTGCAATTCTAGTGCATGAATTTGGCTTATGAGGTCTGGACCTAAGGCTTCATGAACAGCCCTATGTCTTTGCAGACGTGACATTCCAATAAATTTAGGTGACTTTATTATTAGTTTAAAGTGAGTTTCTCCATCACTATAACCGCCGTGACCTCTGTGAGCCTCGCTATCATTCACAATATCAATTTCACTTTCCTGAAAAACTTGCTCTAAGGCCTTTTTCATAACTTGGGCTTTTAACATTTTTTTCGTTTACCTCTTCAGTTTTATTTTTCATTAGTCTATCATAAGCCCCTCGAGTCAAAAAGGTTCTAAAATGAGCAAATCAGATCCATTCGGTTTTGACATGTCTGTTTCTTCTGCGAAGAAAAAAAACCCTCGCGGAAAGCGTGGGCTTACTGGAGGATCTGAGACTTCTATTCAGACCTGCCAACATGAAGGATGTAAAGAAGCCGGTAAATTCCGAGCTCCAAAGTCACCGGATGTTCTCGATGAGTTTTATTGGTTCTGTAAGGAACACGTTCGTGATTACAACTTAAAGTGGAATTTTTTTACGAACCAGACAGAAGCTGAAATGAACGCTCAAATGTCAAAAGACAAGGTTTGGGAAAGAGAAACAAAAGACTTTAGAGACCCTGAGGCACGAGCCTGGGCACGGCTAGGTATAGAAGATCCACATCAAGTGCTGGGTGAAAATGCCACTAAAAATCCAGGTCGAAACGGTACTAGTGCTGGGAATTCAAGACGGCTTCCACCGACAGAGCGCCGAGCTGTTGAAATTCTAGACGCGAAAGATAACTGGAGCAAAGCCGACGTTAGAAAAGCCTATAAGGCTCTCATAAAAATACTCCATCCTGACATGAATGGCGGAGACAGGAGCCAAGAAGAACAATTACAAGAAGTTGTTTGGGCGTGGGACCAAATAAAGGATAGCCGAAATTTTAAATAACAAAGCCTATCTTTTGAACAAACATGATAATCAACTTTTTATAAAATTTAAACTCACACCATTTATACAGTGTCTTTTCCCCGTTGGCTGTGGTCCATCATCGAAGATATGACCCAAGTGAGATCCGCACCTACTACAGTGACATTCTGTTCGAACCATGAAAAACTTTTTATCAATTTTCGTCTCAATTGCTCCGGGTAAAGCTTGCCAAAAACTTGGCCAGCCTGTACCAGAATTATATTTGTGCATAGAAGAATAGAGCGCTAAATCGCAACCTTTGCAATGATAAACTCCCTCATCAAAGAGTTTATCAAGAGGTGAAGTAAATGCTCGTTCGGTGCCATGTTTTCGCATAACTTTATATTCCAGGTCAGACAGTAATGCTTTCCATTCACGCTTAGTTCTCGTGATTTCAAATACCTTTG
>CACGIS010000094.1 GCA_902573175.1 Paracoccaceae bacterium
TATTCCTGAATGCATTGGTTCAAATTTTGAATCTGAAAAACTTTTTTTGGAAATGGTTAGGGTTTACTCAAACAACCTAAACCAAATTAAAGATTTTAAAACTACAATGGATTTATTAGGAGTAAATAGAGAACCACCCAATGTTAGAGCAGCAAAGTCGTTACTTAAATTCTTTGAAAACTTTAAAACGGTCTGATTACATCAAATGCTGCTGTGAAACCATTCAAAGATAAACTTAAATTAACAGAAGATTCAGGGCTTGATATATGTGTTATTGAAAGCTCAGAAGATGATCCTTTTTTCATAGCTTCAATATCCTCTTCTAGTAGCCCCATACGGACTAAACAGCCATTTTGATTGCAAAAAGAGTACGGAAATTCTTTTACTGACTCTTCAGAAAAGGCAAAACGAAACTTTTTAGTTAAAAGCGTCTCTAAAGGGACCATAACATTTGCAGCGGCAATCGCACGCTCACCGTCAGGTAATTTGAAAATTGATATATCTGCTACTGGTGTGTTTTCATTTAGAAAAAGAAGTTGCTGAATTTCACATTTGTCGATTTCTCCAGGATTACCAGTTATACATCGCACATTCCAATCACCCTTGTTACCAGCAAGATATATTTCACCAGGCTCTCTTATTGTCTCGAGTGGTTTTCCTAGAGATAATCCTGAAGCTTCCTGCGCAACTAAGGGCGTATTATTTGCAATGGACAAAACGGTGTAAATAAGAAGAAATTTAATTCTTTTGGTTAAGACCAGTGACAATATTTTATCCCTTTTCATTTGCTGTTCGGAACAGCTTAACTATTTAGTCGATATACTTTTTAAAAACAACTTCAACTGCGGTTTTTCTTTTCAAACCGTGGGAGCATGGCAGAAAAGTCTTTTCCAGCGCCATCTTCTTGCTCAACAAAAGTTCTGTAAAGTGTCATAGCTAAATAACCCATTGGTGTATCTGCATCCACACTTTCTGCGGCTATTTGCGATAAGGTTAAATCTTTCAACATTAAATCTGATGAAAAGCCCGGAATATAATTATTATCTGATGGTGTTAGTGGACCAATACCAGGGGCAGGGCAGTACGCATTCATTGACCAACTATATCCCGATGAAGTCGAAACAACGTCGAACATTGCTCGTCTGTCTAGTCCTAGTTTATCGGCTAAAGCGAATGCCTCACATGTTGCTATCATTGTGGCGCCCAAAATCATATTATTACAAATTTTGGCAGATTGACCGTTTCCAGACACCCCGCAATGAACGGCTTTTTGCCCCATAATATCAAATAATTCTTTAACTTTTATAAAGCCTTCATCTGGACCACCAACCATGAACGTGAGGGTGCCTTCCTTAGCACCTCCTATTCCACCTGAAACAGGCGCATCAAGTGGAATAACCGTATGATTTTTAGCAATTTCAGCAACGCTTTTAGCTGATGCCACATCGACAGTAGAGCAATCTAGGAAAATTGATCCTTCTTTCATGTATTGAATTGTTTCATCTGCTACAGACTTTAGTATTTTTCCGTTTGGTAACATTGTTATGATGACTTCGGCCTTCTCAGCACAGTCTCTTGGTGTCTGTGCCATCTCCACCATTTTCACTGTGATAGTTTGTGTGTCAAACCCTAAAACAGTGTGTCCGGCTTTCGCCAAGTTATAAGCCATAGGTGCGCCCATATTTCCAAGGCCAATAAATCCAATTCGCATTTATAAAATTCTCCTGATTTAACTTAAATCTTATACTGGTTTGAAAAATTCATCTATAATTTCTTTAGGAACTGTGTCTATTTTGAATTTCCATTTTGGCTTGCGATCCTTGTCGATAATAGCTGCGCGGATACCTTCTTGGAAGCTTCCGTACTCTTGAGCGCGCGACGTAAATCTATACTCTAAATCTAGTGCATCTTCTATTTTTGACGTGGATGAAAGACGCGATAACATTTCTAAGGTATAAGTCATTGCTATAGGGCAATTTTTTATGATCTTTTGCGAAGCTAAATGTGCGAGTGGATTTTCTGATTTAGAAAGAAATTTTACAATTTTGGAGAGATTTTTATACTTAAAAGCATCTTCAAAAAAATTTCTCACTTTTAGATAGTTGACTGTCTCCAGGGTTTTTTAAATATTTTTGCAGGACTGAAGCATCTCCCGATTTTTCTAAATCCTCTTTAACATAAGACCACTCATCTTTTGGTATAAAGATATCAGCAAATCCTGAATAAATTGCATCCGCAGCGTCCATCTGTGTTCCGGTTATTCCGAGGAAATAGCCCAAATTACTTGGTGCCCGAGCGAGCAAAAGAGATCCGCCCACATCTGGAATAAGCCCAATACTACATTCTGGCATCGCAATTTTGCTGGTCTCACATACTATCCGGTGGGATCCATGGCAAGAAATTCCAACACCTCCACCCATAGTAAAGCCCTGCATAAAAGCTATATAGGGTTTGGGATATTTTGCTATTAAAGCATTTAAGCGATACTCATCGTCCCAAAATTTCTTGCCATAGTTATAATTTTTTTTGTTACCTTCTTCGTATAAATCTGAGATATCTCCACCTGAACAAAATGCTTTGTCACCTTGAGCATCAATGATTATGAGTTCAACTTTTGGGTTCTGTTTCCACTCAATTAAAGTTTTTTCAATTGCGAGACACATTTCGTATGTCATTGCATTCAGAGCTTTAGGCCGCTGTAGTGTTATTCGTCCAGCTTTTCCTTTAACTCTTAAATTTATATCTGAAA
>CACGIS010000095.1 GCA_902573175.1 Paracoccaceae bacterium
CTTATATGTTGCGCGCATTATCTTCTTATGAATCTCCAATGGTGCCAAAGCATCACTTAGAAGGACAGGACGTAAAGACCGCAAAATTAGCGAATAACCCAATAGGAACTGGTCCATTTAAATTCGTTGAGTGGAAAAAAGGCCAGTACATGCGTTTGGATAAGAATGAAAACTACTGGAGAGAAGGTCGCCCATATCTTGACCGAATTGTTGGTCGTTTTGTACCTGATGCCTCAACCCGTGCAGCAGCAATGGAAAAAGGTGAAGTGCTCTATGCAGCCTACAATGCCGTGTCAAATGTTGAAGCCGTACGTCTCAACAAAGAAAAAGATAATATTGGTTTAACGACTGATGGTTATTCAATGATCAACCCTATGGCCCTGATTGAGTTTAATACAAAAGAAGGTCCTTTTACTGATGCAGCAGTACGCAGAGCTATTTCTACAGCTATCGATAGACAGTATATGATCGATACGATTTTCTTTGGATATGGAAAGCCTGCAACAAGTGCTCTTTCAAGTAATTTCAGTGCGACTGGTCTACACGCAGAGATGCCTAATTATCCTGCAAATGGGGACGTTGCAGCGGCAAACAAGATCCTGGACGACGCAGGTTATGCTAGAGATGGTGATGGCGTAAGAATGAAAGGCATGTTCGATCTGATCCCTTATGGTGAGGATTGGAAACGAGGTGGACAGTATATCCAACAGGTGCTTGGTGAAATTGGGATCCAGGTCGAGTTGCGATACGAAGACGTGCCAACATGGTTGAAGCGTGTTTATCATAACTACGACTTCGAGATGAACCTCAACTACTTCTATCAGTTGTCAGATCCGGTTTTGGGTGTTCATCGTCATTACGGAACGAATATGATCCGTAAGGGTACGCATTTTGTGAATTCATCACGTTATAGCAACCCAGAGTTAGACGCTTTACTTTCTGCGGGAATGACAACGCCTGATGCTACAAAGCGTGCAGGAATATATCTTGATATTCAAAAAATACTTGCAAACGATATGCCTGTCGTGAACCTTTTCGAACTTGAGTTCTTAGTTGTTTACAATACGAAGCTTAAAGGAGCTTATGGTTCCGCAATGGGAGCATACGCATCTTTTGGGGATGCATATCTCGACTAATTAGTAAATAGTGCATTGAGCCGGGGCTATACTCGGCTCAATGAATTCTAAGTTTTAAAGAAAATAAAATATGAATAGATCGAGTAAAATTTTTCGCTACGTTTCACGCAGACTTATTCAAGGAATTCCTATTATCCTTGCAATCGTTGTACTGAACTTTTTCCTTCTCAATTTGGCTGAAGGCGACGCCGTTGATGTGCTCGCTGGTGAAGCTGGTTCTGCAACGCCTGAATATATGGAAGAGATGCGCAAAAAGTTTGGCCTGGATAAGCCACTACCAGTTCAACTAGCTGTATATTTGAAAAACGTTATCCAGCTTGATCTTGGTTATTCGTTTCGTCACGACATGCAGGTCACAGAGCTTATAATTGATCGCTTTTGGCCAACGTTGATATTAATGGTTAGCACAATTCTTTTGGCTGTTGGCTTTGGAATTCTTCTTGGCCTATTTGCAGCAATTAATCTCAACACCTGGAAAGATTCTATGGTTAGCGTATTTGCGCTTATCACTTATGCCACACCACTTTTTTGGGTTGGGTTAATGATGATAATTTTATTCTCGATAAAGAACGATTGGTTCCCCACCAGTGGCATGGAAAATAGCGCAATGTTCTACGAAGGGTTTGAACGCGTTAAGGATATAGCACATCATTTGGTGCTACCAACAATCACATTATCACTGTTTTATCTGGCACTTTATACTCGAATGATGCGTGCATCGATGCTTGAGCAATACGGTCAAGATTACGTAATTACAGCAAGAGCAAAGGGTGTCTCAGAGCGACGAATCACATTTGTACACGTTCTAAGAAATGCACTTCTGCCCGTCGTGACAATGGCAGGAGTTCAAGTAGGGGCATTGATTGGTGGCTCAGTAATAGTTGAATCGGTCTTCGCATGGCCTGGGTTAGGTATGCTGGCTTTTGAGTCGCTATTTGCTCGGGATCTCAATTTACTTTTGGGTATTTTCTTGCTGTCATCAGCGCTCGTAGTTGCAGTCAACCTTGTGGTTGACGTAATATACTGCTTTCTCGACCCAAGAATAGAAGTGAACTGAAATGGCGGATTTTTGGAAAAGATTTTCACGTAATCGCCAAGCAGTTCTTGGCTTAATAATACTGAGCGTTGTTATTTTTGTTGCTGCGATTGCGAATATCATTTACCCAGGGGATCCGTTTCTCTACTCAAAATTTCCTTTGTCTGCACCGGGCGAAAATGGGTTTCTTTTGGGAAGTGACTCAATCGGTCGTGATGTTGCTTCGGGTATTGCACACGGGGCCAAAACATCTTTATTAATCGGATTAATTGCTACGCTGGCTGCAGTATTTATTGGAGTTATTTTTGGCGCATTTGCTGGATACTATGGCGGGCTTGTTGATGATATTTTAATGCGCGTCACTGAAGTGTTCCAGACAATCCCTTCATTTATATTTGCTATCCTGCTTGTTGCAATTATGAAGCCATCAATTGAAAGCGTCGTTATTGCTATTACAGTGGTATCTTGGCCTGCTGTGGCCCGTTTGGTGAGAGGCGAATTTCTAGGACTTAAAAACCGAGAATTCGTGCAGGCATGTCACACCTTGGGTATGAGTGATATACG
>CACGIS010000096.1 GCA_902573175.1 Paracoccaceae bacterium
ACTGCATTTTGGCGAGTTTATTTTCCGCAATCTATACCTGGAATTGGTGCTGGGTCAATTTTAGTATTCATATTAGCAATCGGCTACTACATCACGCCCGAGATAGTAGGTGGAACCAAAGGAGTTTTTATCTCTAACCGTATCGCCTATCATATATTGAAGTCACTTAACTGGGGCTTAGCAGCTGCACTGGGTACTATTCTTCTAGTCGCCGTATTGGTCTTGTACTGGACTTACGATAAAATTGTTGGAATTGATAACGTAAAATTAGGCGGGTGACAGGATTAATAAAATGACAGTTATATCCGAGAAATCATCTGTATTCGTTCTTATTTTGACGGGACTTTTTGGTGGGCTTTTAGGCCTTGTTATAGGACTACAAAATGGTTCAGGAGCTTGGGGTATTGTTATAGGTTCTCTTCTTGCCATATTGGCTAGTTTTATCGGGATATCATTTAGTCAAAATGAAACTAAGGTTAGATATATAATCTGCGCACTCTTAGTAATTGGCTCATTTTATTATCTCGGGCCGATAGGGATTTTTCTTGGAGTTTCTATAGGATGGTTCTTCGGTTGGTTTTTATTTTGGCTTTTTCACAGACGATATAGGAAAAACCTACAGCCATACCTCACTCAAGGGCAAGTTTTGTGGCACTATGCTTTTAGAATAATTTGCGGAGTAATTTTTATATTTTTAATCACGCCAATTTTAGTAGTAATGCCGCTATCTTTTAATGCTCAAGATTTTTTTACGTTTACACCCGAGATGCTGCAATTTGACCCAGCAGGTTATTCACTCAAACATTATAAAGATTTTTTTACCAACAATGAGTGGCAGCGATCCTTTAAAAATTCATTATTAATAGCTCCAATAGCAACCTTGGTTTCTGTATCTTTAGGCACCCTCGCAGCCATTGGTCTGAGCCAGAGTCACGTTCCATTTAAAAGAGCTATAACAGCCATTTTAATTTCTCCCATGATTGTTCCTTTAATTATATCGGCAACTGGGATGTTTTTCTTTTACTCCCATGTTGGAAATTTTTTGGAAGACACTATTGGGCTTGATAAGAATTTTGTTGGGTATGTTAAAGTTATTCTTGCGCACAGTGTTCTTGGAATTCCGTTTGTTATAATTACAGTAACGGCCACTTTGGTGGGATTTGATAGCTCTCTGACAAGAGCGGCGGCAAACATGGGAGCAAATCCGATTAAGACATTTTTTAAAATTCAAATGCCACTTATTTTGCCTGGTGTTATTTCTGGAGGTCTTTTTGCTTTTATCACCTCATTCGACGAAGTAGTCGTTGTTATGTTTGTTGGATCAACAAACCAAAAAACATTGCCATGGCAGATGTTTACTGGATTAAGAGAGCAAATTAGCCCGACAATTCTAGCAGTCGCAACTATACTTGTAGCTATTTCAATAGCACTATTAATAACCCTTGAATTGCTCCGAAGGCGTTCCGAGAGATTAAGGGGTATTACGCCAAGTTAAGCAGAAGACTTATAAATCTAAAATAAAATTCAGTTTATAGATGATTTTAATTAGCTAAATTTACGCTTGGCGATTATGGAAGATGAACCCTATCAAATTAAGTAAAATCTGAGCCGCTAAAATTTGCGTGGATTCACTTGGATCATAGGCCGGAGCCACCTCTACCAAATCAATTCCAACAATGTTATTTCGCTTGGCTAGGCCCTGCAAAATCTCGAGCACTTCATAATACAAAAATCCTCCATGGCTGGGTGTTCCAGTGCCCGCAGCAATTGAAGGACAAAATGCATCTATGTCTATTGTTATGTAAAGATTATCTCTTTTGGGAACTCGTTTAACTAGATTGTCAATCCCAAGTTTCCTTATTTGACGTACCGATAAAATATCTGAACCAAATGACCTAGCATCTTCGTAGCCCTCTTTGGCTGTAGAAGATACATTACGAATTCCAAACTGAGAAAGTCCTTTGACATAATGCTTTTCTGCCGCTCGCCGCATCGGATTTCCATGACCTACAGTAACACCATGCCTTTCATCAACAAAATCAAGATGGGCATCAATTTGAACAATATGAAGGGGTCCATTGTCGACACAAAAATTTTCAAATGCATTAATGCACGGAATATTTATTGAGTGGTCCCCACCCAGGGTCACTGGTAAGGCACCCGCCTCTAAAATTTTTTTAACTCCAAGCTCAATATTATTGTGACTTTCTGTAGTCTTCGTGTGGATAATGTCAGCATCGCCAATGTCAACCATCCGAACTGAACTATCAAGATAGGTGACGTCATCCTCATGGTCATAGGCACCTGCGTGACCAAAACTAAAAAGCATCGATGCTTCACGAATTGATTTTGGGCCAAATCTTGCCCCAGAACGCCACTGCGTTCCTGAGTCAAACGGCGCACCTAGGATAGCAACATCAGCCTTGATATCATCCCAATTATCTATAAATGGAGATTTGCCAAAAGTAGAAATACCCACAAATGGAAGGTTTAAGCGGCCTGTGCTATATCCGTGTTCTTTCATTAGAAAACCTTCCAAAAAGATAAAAATATTTAGAAACACCGTATTATTTAAACCTTAAGAATGGAAGTAATTAACGGAAATTTTAAAATGATGATTAGCAATTATATTAGTAACTGTTGATCATTCATTTTT
>CACGIS010000097.1 GCA_902573175.1 Paracoccaceae bacterium
GAGTAAAGATAAAAAAGAAGAGGCTAAAAGAGATTATACCCGCCTGATGAGGAAAATACGTGAAATAATCAAAAGGCATGCAAGCATAGAATTAGAAGACGAGATGATGGATGGGACGCTAGATGAGTTGTTTAGCGAAATTTCAGATGAAAATAAGATTGGTGATAGCGAAGAAAGATCTGCTACAGTATATGTTCAGAGGGGAGTTTTTAAAAAGAAAAAGAAAGCAGCAACAGGCTCAAAATATGGAGACGGCGATCCTGATTGGGTAGCTGGCCAAGGACATCGGGGCGGAAAAGGAAGTCAAAAATCAACTGGTGGTCCAATACCGGCAAAAAAAGGTCAAGGTCGAGTTATAGGAAAGGCTAACCAAGTTAAGGCATCTAGAAAAGAAATTGTTCTTGATAATTTGCGAGTTATACCTGTGAACTCTGATAAAAAAGAGGTTGAGCTTATTTTTGATAATCCTGGTCAGGGCGAACATGACTTAAGAATTTATAAAGTCGGAGAAGAAACAAACGAACCATTAAAGATTAAGGGTATTGATGGTCAATCAACTGATACCGTTTTAGCAAAATTTGGCCATGATGATCGTATATCAATAACAATTGAAGCTAGCGAGGGTGCCCATCTGTTCGCACTGGAAGCCAGAGTTCTTGTAGACGTTGAAGCAAAAAGTGATAATGAGGCATGAAAAATTCAGTTGCTTTTCCTTATCCAGTTTTAGGTCGGTCGGACGATTATAGTGAAGTCGAGTTTCAAGTAGGTATGCGCGAGCCGCAGATCTCTGATGACCATGACCATTCCAAAATATCAATAGAATATTCTTTTGACTTGAGTGATGAATCCCTAGTGAAATTAGTTGAACAAAAAAAAGCAAAATTTGGTTTTGAAATAGTTTGTAAAAATACTTCGATAAGGTACGTCGAATTTGCTAATGAAGCAGGTACAGTTGAAATACCGCTTGAGCAAGTACATGGTAGAGTTGAAATTTTGCCCTATCTCTTGGCAACAGATTTTGTTACGAATTTTAAGTCAGATAACTTTAATAATGAATTCGGAGATGCATCATTCGACATAAGCCCTGGTGATATATTGGCCGAGGGAGATGCAGACGCAATTAATGTTGAATTTGGAACACTTACTTTTGAAAGCTTGCTAAAAGTAATTAAAGTTTCTCAAATCGAACCTCACAGTTATGATTTCAGCCTCGATGGTAATACCATTCAAATAGCTATGGGGGAACAGTTATTTGAAGCTTGGGGTTTTTTGAAAGAGAGAACGGAAATGCGTCCTTTCCTAATAATGTCGATCTACAAAGACTGTATAGTTGCTGCTTTAGGAAGACTTATTGAACAAAAAGATACAGAGCTTTCTTGGGCCAATTCTCTGCTCAGAGTACTAGAAAAAAAAGAAATTGAGCTTCCAGCGGAGGCAAACTTTTCTGATTTAAACCTCTTAGCGCAAAAAGTTCTTCAAGAAAAAGGGGTCAAGAGGATTACTAATGCAAAAACTTAGTGTTCTATCACAACAAAGCGTCGATCATCTTCGTGTAGTTTGCAAGAGTGGTGTCGATATTTTGGATTATGATTTTGACGATTTAAAAAGCGAATTTTCTTTATTTGAAGTTGAATCAAAAATTGATTTTGACCCAGATGTAGAGTTGATCAATCCCGATGGTCAAACCCAGGAGACTAACAACGACTTAAAAAATTGCAGTTTGATTAAAATTGCCCTGCCGGAACTTAAAGATATTGATGCAACGGATGAGCGCTTGTGGGTAACTTTAGCTCTGAGGGATTATAAGTCATACTCCATGAACCGCTGGCCGTATCAACCGAATGTTGAAAACGCGACCCATCGTGTAAACCATTGGTTTGCTTCGACTGTTAGAAATCGGATGAGAGATAATGCTATTGGTCGGCTTTGGTGGTATCAAAGATTATCACATAGAATTTCGCCAGAAAATTATGATGAAATTCTTAAAAATCTTTTTTTTAATAGTGACTATAGATCATCTATGCTGGAACGAAATACCTCGTCAGCTATTACTGAAGTTGTTTCCACAATTTTAGAAATTACTGAAAAACATGCTGAAAGAGGAATTCATTATAATCGTCAAAGTTTTCGTGATTTTATGCAAAAAATAAATCTCTTGGCAGGAAGGTCCAGATTAGCCGCTTTGAACTCTGAACAATTAAATGATGTTCTAGAAAAATTGTATATTGAAGCGTATTCTTCTTCATAAAATGAAAAGAAGGTGTCAGTGCACTGAGCTTTGAGCGAATTGAATACATCCACCAAGTTAGGATTTTGATGATTAATTTATTCTGGGCAGTACATTACGCACTGCCCATATCATCTTAGTTCATTTTCTGTCGTTTTTTGTAGTTCTCAACAGCATTTTCTACGGAAAGAGGGGACATATATTCTGTAACAATCTCATATTGCCCTACTATCTCCTCTAAAGTGATATCAAACACTGATTTTGAAGCTTTCAATCTGTACAAAGCATTGTTGAGCAGATTTAGCTGTTTTTCTGATAGGCGATCGA
>CACGIS010000098.1 GCA_902573175.1 Paracoccaceae bacterium
CCATTGTATGCGGTTGAAAATGAAGTAATGAAATCAATGGAAACATTTACACAATCAGCAATTGTAATTGAAAAGAGACAAACTGGCAGTGTCGCAGAAAGTGCAGCACTGGCTTTTTTTAAGGGCCCGGCTAAACTTTTAGGGCCAAGAAAAATTTCGGATGACGGGTTAGCTGTATGTGCTATCGCTGAAGGGGAAAGCATATGACTGTTCATTTTATTGGGGCAGGTCCGGGCGCTGCTGACTTGATAACACTGCGAGGACAAAAGTTAATAGAAAGTTGCAAAGTTTGCCTTTATGCGGGCTCTCTTGTTCCATCTGAGATACTTACGCATTGCCCCGAAGATGCTCAGATTATCAATACTGCTCCGCTGGATCTGGACGCTATTATAGAAGAATGTAAAAGAGCAACTGAGTTGGGTTATGACGTCGCGCGGCTGCACTCGGGCGACTTATCAATATGGTCAGCTATGGGCGAGCAGCTTCGCAGACTTCGAGAAGAAAAGATAAATTTCACGCTGACGCCAGGAGTTACCAGCTTTTCTACAGCAGCAGCGGCCCTCGGTACAGAATTAACTTTACCTAACCTAACGCAGTCGGTAGTTCTAACCCGTACTTCGGGTCGTGCATCGGCCATGCCTGACGATGAGTCACTAGAGAATTTTGCTCGTACAAAAGCTACTCTCGCCATCCATCTTTCAATACATAACTTAACTCAAGTTGTTGAAAAACTCATACCATTTTATGGTGATGATTGTTCAGCTGCAGTAGTATATCGGGCTAGTTGGCCAGATCAAAAAATATTCCGTGGCACTCTTGTGAGTTTTAAAGATGGGGTGTCAGAAGATATCGAAAGGACTGCTCTTATTTTAGTAGGGCCTGTGCTTGGAAATGAGACATTCGCGGAAAGCTCTCTATACTCCACTGACTATGACAGACGTTTCCGTCCTCAGTCTGTGGATGAGGGAAAAAAATTATGAAGCAACCACCCGGCCTCTTAATATCAGCGCCAAGTTCAGGTACTGGAAAAACAACAGTCATGCTTGGTTTATTGCGGGCTTTGAGGGACAAGGGTTTACTAGTGCAGCCATTTAAGAGTGGCCCCGACTATATAGATCCAGCTTTCCATTTTGCAGCAGCTGGCCGCAATTCATATAATCTAGATAGTTGGGCTATGTCTGATGCATTAATGGATAATCTTGTAGCTTTATCAGATGGTGCAGATTTAATTCTTACAGAAGGTTCAATGGGGCTTTATGATGGGGTGGCTAAGCCGGGACAGTTCGGCCACGGCTCTAGCGCTGAAACGGCCTTAGCTTTTGGTTGGCCGGTAATTTTAATAGTCGATGTAAGTGGGCAGGCTCAGTCTTCTGCAGCAACAGCCCTTGGTTTTTCTAATTATAATAAAGAAATTAATATTGCTGGTGTAATTTTAAATCGTGTCGCTAGTCCCCGCCATGAACGTCTTGCAAGACTTGGATTTGAAAAGGCTGGTTTAAAAGTTTTGGGAGCGCTACCTAGGCGTGGCGATTTAGTTTTACCAGAAAGGCACTTAGGACTTATCCAGGCAGTTGAGCACCCAAACCTTGAGAAAGCTATTGCTGATTATGGAGTTTTTTTAGCATCAAATGTCGATTTGGATGACCTGCAGCAGTTAGCTCAGAGCGGAGTAAAAGCACCTAATTCAAATTCACAGCTTAACTTACCTAATCCACCAGGACAGCGCATTGCGCTTGCGCGTGATGAGGTATTTTCATTTACTTACCCCCATATACTGCGGCACTGGCATTCATCTGGAGCCGAATTGAGTTTTTTCTCTCCGGTTTTAGATGAAATACCTGATAAATCCGCTGATATAATTTGGATGCCTGGCGGTTACCCAGAACTTCATGCAGGAAAGCTAGCAACAGCAGAAAATTGTTTTTCTGCGATTAGGGATCATGCGCAAACGCGATCAGTTCACGGTGAATGTGGTGGCTATATGGTACTTGGTAGCCATCTCATCGATAAAGAAGGGATATCACATAAAATGATTGGGCTTCTTGGACTAGTGACAAGTTATGCTAAGCGAAAATTTAACCTTGGATATCGACTAGCTGAGACGAGTTCACCTGTCGAAATTTTTTCAGCAAATAAAAAGCTGAGAGGGCATGAATTTCATTATAGCAGCATTATTGAGCAACCTGACGAACCATTATTTTCTGTCAAAGATGCTGAGGGAAATGCAGTTTCAGAAACAGGGTCTGTGTGTGGTAAGGTTTCGGGAACATTTTTTCATATGATTGCTGAGGCAGATTGATGGCAGGGTTTGTAAGTTTTGTTGGCTCCGGTCCCGGTGACCCAGAATTATTAACACTCAAGGCAGTAGACCGCTTGGAACGCGCTGATGCAGTGTTGTTTGATGATTTATCTTCAGGTCCAAT
>CACGIS010000099.1 GCA_902573175.1 Paracoccaceae bacterium
TGAAGATCGCGCCAAAGGTGGATTAACAAAATCATAGCGACGAAATAAAACATATTCTCATCAAGGCTGATCAATCTTAAGTATCCGTTTGCTGCAAACCACAAGATACAAATTTCAAAACAAGTCCAAATTAGAACACCGCTGCAGAAAGTCAGAACAATATTATCCTTAGTTTGGTTACCAAAGAGAAATTGTTTTGAATTTTCTGAAGGCCATCGTGGGTTATATTTAAAATCTGTGTCTTGTGCCCGCTGAATGTATAGCCGATAGTGAAAAGCTCCATAAAATATTAATACGAGCCCGCTGTTTTTAATAAAAACTGCAAGACAATGGATAATTGTGAGATTTGCATAATCTTCAAGCGGTGGTGATAAAGCAAACCAAGATATTAAACCAATTCCGACATAAAAAAGGTTCCAGGGTAAAAAATAACCAGGAACTGAGAAAATCCATTTTAGTGCTCTGATAGGTGCTAATGGCCAAACAAAAACAGGTGGATAGCTTATCATTACGGTCACCGAAAATTTTTTCTTCCATATCCAAATACAAATTTTTTTTTGTTTTAATCTGATATACAGTAAAGTTACAAATTTAAGAATTATCAACTGTAGTTTTAGGTCTTTAGCAGGCGTTAATGCATATTATTGATACATGGCAAAAAAATGCATCACAATTAATTTCCGTTGCAGCGGGTAGAGACCACGCTGAACTAGTTGTTCAAAATTGCCGGCTAGTAAACGTTAATTCAAGAGAAATATTGGATGGTTGGGAGGTGGCTATTATAAAAGGCAGGTTTGCCTACGTGGGGCCATCTGCCAGTCATTGCATAGGGCCGGATACCACTGTTTTTGACGCAGAAGGAAAATTTATAATACCTGGCCTTTGTGATGGTCATATGCACATAGAAAGTGGCATGTTAACCCCGGCCGAATTTGCAGCAGCTGTCATTCCACATGGAACTACGACCATGTTCACTGACCCCCATGAGATAGCCAATGTACTTGGTTTGAGCGGTGTAAGGATGATGCATGATGAAGCTATGATGCAGCCAATTAATATATTCACTCAAATGCCATCTTGTGCTCCCTCAGCTCCTGGTCTTGAAACTACTGGATTTGAAATCGGGCCAGAAGAGGTGGCTGAGGCTATGAAATGGCCGGGGATAGTTGGGCTGGGTGAAATGATGAATTATCCAGGAGTAATAAATAGCGACTACAAAATGCTATCTGAAATGGCAGAAACGATGAATGCTAATAAAACAGTTGGAGGGCACTATGCTTCTCCAGATAGAGGAATACCATTTCATGCATATGTTGCGGGCGGTGCTTCAGATGATCATGAAGGCGTTGCTGAAGATGATGCAATTGCGCGCGTTAGACAAGGTATGCGCTCGATGATGCGTCTTGGAAGCGCTTGGTATGACGTTGAAAGCCAAATTACAGCCGTCACTGAGAGGGGGTTGGATCCTCGCAATTTTATACTGTGTACGGATGATTGCCATTCGGGGACTTTGGTCAATGACGGGCATATGAATCGCGTCGTTCGTCATGCCATTGATTGTGGTTGTGACCCGCTAATTGCGATTCAAATGGCTACGATTAATACAGCTTGTCATTTTGGAATGGAAAGAGAATTGGGCAGTATAACACCCGGGCGTCGGGCAGATTTTATTGTTACGTCAAGTATCAATGATCTTCCTATTGATGTTGTGTTTGCCAGAGGAGAGCGTGTGGCTGAAAATGGAAAATTGCTCACCAAATGTCCTCATTACGAATGGCCTCAAAATGTGAGGAAAACCGTAAACCTAGGTAAGAAACTTGAACTCAAGGATTTTGTGATATCCGTACCTACAGGTTTATCATCAGTAAAAGCTAAAGTTATTGGAGTTATCGAAAATCAGGCTCCAACTAAGGCCTTGGAATTTGACTTGCCGGTGAAGCAGGGGAAAGTTCAAGTAGAAGGGGATGTCTGCTATCTTTCATTAGTTGAAAGACACCGAGGAACTGGCGCTGTTGTAAATGGGTTTGTTTCTGGTTTTGGCTATACTGGATCTATGGCTATTGCGTCCTCAGTTGCGCATGACAGCCATCATATGATTGTCGTGGGAACTAATCAGGAGATGATGGCTTGTGCTGCCAATAGGCTCGGTGAAGTCGGAGGTGGTGTTTCGCTATGGAAAGATGGTTTTGAAGTTGCATTGGTTGAACTACCAATTGCGGGTTTAATGTCCGATAGTAAGGCTTCAGACGTAGCAGTCAAAGCGCAAGCTATTGTTTCTGCAATGATTGATTGCGGTTGTACTTTAAATAATGCCTACATGCAGCATACCTTGCTTGCATTAGTTGTAATCCC
>CACGIS010000100.1 GCA_902573175.1 Paracoccaceae bacterium
GAAAGTGCTATAATTAATGGATATTCAAATCTAAGAAAGCCTCTTCTACTCATATAATCTTGTCCCATAATTAGAACAACAGCTCCTGAGAATAATATTATTATTTTAGAAAATCTAGAAAAGGCATCATTAATAAACATTCCTCCGAATGCAATTTCCGTTTGGGCCTCTGAGAAAATCATCCAAAAAGCAAGCAAGATAAAAACAACGGCTGTAAACCAAGTAACTTTTTGAGCAATTTCGTCCTTTGAGGTATAAACGGCGCCAACTAAAGCAACCATGGCATATAGTGAAAGAAATATTTCGGGAAAAATAATGCTTAAATCGTTATAAATCATGTCTCTGACCCTCTAATTTTTTAACATTGAGGTTTGCACTAATTTTGAAGCATCTATTTCTTCATGATAACCAGCGACTAAAGTTTCCACTGAGGGCCCAATGATGTCTAGGACGAGCGCAGGATAAACACCGAGTAGTAAAGTAAAGAAAATCAGAGGTGCAAAAACTGTTTTCTCACGAAAGCTCATATCTTTTAATGATCGCAATGCCTCTTTTATAAGATCGCCCATTACAACCCTACGATAAAGCCACAATGCGTACGCTGCGGATAAAATGACCCCTGACGTGGCAAACAAAGCAACCCAAGTATTTACCTGGAAGATACCAACTAGAGTCAAAAATTCACCCACGAACCCTGAAGTTCCAGGTAATCCAACATTAGCCATCGTAAAAAACATAAAAATCAAGGCATAACTTGGCATGATGTTTACCAAACCACCATAAGCTTCTATTTCTCTGGTGTGCATTCGGTCGTAAATTACACCAACGCATAAAAACAGAGCTCCTGAAATAAAACCATGGCTCAACATTTGAAATATAGCACCATCTATGCCTTGCTGATTTGCCGCAAAAATTCCCATGGTAACATATCCCATGTGTGCTACCGATGAGTATGCAATAAGTTTTTTCATATCTTCTTGCACCAATGCAACTAGTGAGGTGTAAACGATTGCAATAGCTGACAACCAGAAAACTAGATTTGTCATCTCCGATGCACCAATGGGAAACATAGGGAGACTAAATCGCAGAAATCCATATCCACCCATTTTTAAAAGTATTGCGGCCAGAACTACTGAACCAGCAGTAGGAGCTTGTACGTGGGCATCAGGTAACCACGTATGAACAGGCCACATTGGCATTTTTACAGCAAAACTTGCAAAAAAAGCTAAGAATAGTAAAGTTTGGAATCCCCCAAGTATCTCAAAACCCAAAATATTAATTGTGCCATAATCAAAGCTATAATTCATTAAAGTAGGGATATCTGATGTGCCTGCAACGCTATACATAGAAATCATGGCGATTAACATAAGCACCGAACCTAGAAGTGTATAAAGGAAAAACTTAAAAGAGGCATAAATGCGATCTTTGCCACCCCAAATACCTATAATTAGGAACATTGGGATCAAACCAGCTTCAAAAAATAAATAGAATAAAACTAAGTCTAGAGCCATGAAGACCCCCAACATCAAGGTCTCCAATAATAAGAAAGCTATCATATATTCTTTGACACGAACTTCTAAACTCCAAGATGCCCAAATCACTAAAGGCATCATAAAAGTTGTCAGCATGACAAAAAGAATAGATATCCCGTCTACCCCCAGTTTATAATTTAACCCCATGATCCACTTGTAACTTTCAACCATTTGAAAATTAGTGTTTAGGGGGTCAAACTGAGCCAGAATGAGCAAGGACACAATAAAAGTCGCAACCGTGGTAAAAATAGCCACTCTTTTACAAACTAGTTGTGCAGCAAGATCCTCTCCCCGCGCTACCATAAGAAGAACAAATGCAGCAAAAGCCGGTATAAAAGTAACCATAGAGAGCAGTGGTTGATCCATATTTACTTTACTCCCACTGAAAAAATCATCCAGGATAATAGTACTAGAATGCCTAACACCATACCGAGGGCGTAACTAAATATATAACCAGACTGCAAGCGACTGGAAATGCGTGTTACAAATGGAATGATACCCATCGCTATTCCATTGATTGTTCCATCAATTATCCCACCGTCACCTTTTTTCCAAAAAAACCGTCCAATAGCTTTCGCACGAGAAACAAAAATAGTTTCATAGATTTCGTCAAAATACC
>CACGIS010000101.1 GCA_902573175.1 Paracoccaceae bacterium
TGGCTTTCTGCTTGGTCGGCTTGATCACCGGTCCACTCCCAAGAAATGCCAGGAGTAAGTGGGTTTTCTTCTAGATATTCTGTAAGATAAGCTATTCTTTCATTTGCATTTATGAAAATTTCACTTTCCAAACCCTCATCCGATACAATGGTTCGCTTTAAGTCCGGCTGAACGCCCGCTTTTATATCAAAATATCGTTTTTGATCTATGCGGTTTATTTCAGCAAGTTTGTTCACTGGTTTGCGGCTTATAAAATTTGATAGGGGAACAAGTCCGTCAGCTGTTCGGACTTTTAAATTATCCAAAGTTGATAGAAATCGATCTTCTTCTGGTAATCTCACTCGAATTTCAATTTCTTCGTCCGAACTATCGACGCGCATTGTGTCTAATAGGATGCCACGCGTGACCAACTGTACCATTGCGCCAACGGTCGCTACGTCGGCACCGTATCGCCCTGCTTTTTCCACATCAACATCAATTTGCCAATCTATACCCGGCAGAGGCCTGGTATCTTCAACTTGTATTAAGCCCTCTGTCTGATCAAATATCCCACGCATTCGGGCAGTAGTGCTTAGAAGGTCATCCCAGTTTTCGCCTTTAAGTCTTAAGTGCACAGGTTTTGGACTTGCTGGTCCTCTCTCCAATTCTAGAATTTCTATTTCTATTCCCGGTAGGCTAGTGAGTGCGTTTGATAATTCAGAAATAATTTTGTTTCCATCTAAATCAGGCTTTCCTCTTCGGTCTTCCCAAGGAATAGTTTCTAGCTGGATTTGTCCAATTGTATCTTTAGGTGCTGTCGCTCCTGCAGTATTTTGGTTTAGGCCGCCAGCTCCGGCAAAAGAAAAAACGCTTTCTACGCCTGGGTGAGCATTTACGATCAATTCAGCTTGGCGAACTAGGATATCTTTTTCTGTAAGTGACAGGTTACCTCTTGCTTTGACGTATACGATTGCTTGTTCCGGTTCTCCTTCAACAAAAAATTCGACGCCGTAGTTATTTTTTCCAAAGGTTGTAAAAATAAAGCTAGTGAAGCCAATGACACCGCCAATCGCTACAAGAGGCATTATTGGGTTGCCAGCTATAAGCTTGATGAAGTGCCCAAAAGGGGTTCTTTTATACCCGGCTTGGACATTTTTTTGTGTTTTCCGAATTTCTACGGAGCCCAAAACAATAGAAGCCATAAAAGCTGAGAGTATAAACATGAATACACCGGGTAAATTTGCCATTGGTCCTGCTTCCATGAGATCGATATCAAGCAGTAGGTTGGGATTAACAACTTGTAATATGCTTAAGCAGAGTAGGCAGAGTATCAATGGTACAAGTGGCAAGCGTATAAACCATGGTAGAGTATCGCGCAAAAGGTTAGAGCTATTTTCAAAGAACCTACTTAATCTTCCTGATACCCCACCCAAGATTGGTAAATAAATCAGTGCAACAATTAAGGAAGCTGATAAAACAAAAATAAGAGTTATTGGTAACATGCCCATAAATTGACCAGGAACCCCTGGCCAAAATAACATGGGTAGAAAAGCACAAAGAGTTGTTGCTGTTGAACTTACCACTGGCCAAAACATACGTTTAGCCGCCTCGACATAGGCGGTCATAGGCCCTGTGCCTTGCGAAATTCGCTTATCGGCGTACTCAACCACTACTATTGCGCCATCAACAAGCATTCCAACGGCTAAAATAAGGCCAAACATAACAATGTTTGATATTGTAACACCCATTAACCCCAATAGAACGAAGCACAGCAGAAACGATGTCGGTATTGAAAACCCAACAAGCAATGCCGCTCTCGTTCCTAATGATGTAAGTACAACAATCATTACCAGAGCTATGGCTGTTAGAACTGAACCTTCCAACTGCCTCACCATACTGTCCACAACTCGACTTTGATCGTTTGATGTCCCGACATCTACTGCTGCTTTTAGATTTGAAGGCCAGCTTTGACTTTCTTTTTCCACTAACAGCCTGATTTCTTTTGCTGTTCCGATAAGGTTGAAACCTTTTCTTTTTACAACTTGAAGAGCTACGGTGTTCGCACCGTTGAAACGCGCGGTTCCAGATCTATCCACAAATGTCAGTTTAATTTCCGCTAAATCACCCAAAGTGATGATCCTGTCTCC